>NZ_NSGB01000004.1:0-351842 GCF_002294785.1 Mesorhizobium sp. WSM3868
AGAAAGGGAGCATCGCGTCTGGGACGCGTTGGGCTCCATGGGAGAAGCCTTTGGGGACGGCGAATGAAACGTTTATAGAGTGCTCGATCGCAGTCGGGAGCTCAGACCATGCGGTGCGCGCGGCCTCCGCATGCAACCTTCCGATGTGTTCGGACCCTGTCCCTTGAACGGGTAGCCCTTCCAATGGCAATCCACTCAACTGCTGCACGGGGAGCTGCATCGGTACGAGGTCACCGGAAATGCCGATTTCGCTCAGCGGTTGCTGAGTGACGGCGGCTTGCGGCGTATTGAGGGCCCTCTGCCTCTTCGCCGGTGTCAACAGCGCTGTGGAATGTTCATTGTTGATGATGACCCACCCGGTTGGTAGGTGGTCGCCCTGGCCCGGATCCAGTGAGGGCCGGATCTGCTGTTGGCTGGCAGTTAATGCTGGCGGGGCGGCGGCCTCAACCCCGGCGTGCCCAGAGGCGGTCGCTGCGAAAGCGTCCGCCACGATGCTGTTGAGGTCGCCCGGTCCAGCGGGCATCCTTGGGCCGCTGAAAAAAGACGAGGCGGCTTGATCATCCTCCGCTCGCTGAAGCGCTTCGCGGAACCCGTGTTCCAGTCGCAGAAGCTTCTCTGGATTGGTTGGCGATTCGTAAGCTTCATCGAACAGCAGGGCCTCGGCACGCCTATGCGACGCGGCCTCCGCATCGCGAACCCGCTCCAGCGCTAAGCGGAGATAGCGGTCGACTGGAAACAACGTCCCGGCAAATTTGATCCGCGAATCATGATCCAGCCCAGAGATCGTCAGGCCCTGACTTTCAAGCGCCTCAGAAAATCTGCGAAGACTACGACCATAGACAACACGGGTGCTTGAGGCCAAACTGCTGTCACCTGTCACTAGTTCTATGACGCGCGCGTCTGCCTTTGAGGGCACCGGCACCGGCCGCCGGCCAGGTCCAGATGCCGAATAGCCCGGATCATAATATGCACGCAGGACGCTCAACGCCGTCCTCATACCAACGTTTTTCGGAAAGAAAGCATTGACGTGATTGACCAGGGATTGGTGATCTTTTAGATCAGTCGCTAAGCCACGAGCGCCGAGATCATTCGCCAATCGGCGAAGCGCAGAAGAGTATATTCGGAGCGTCGGCGCTTTAGGGTGTTGCTGAGCCGCAGCGTGGCCGATCGCCTTATTAATAACGTCCCGGTGCTCGTCGGATAGATGGGGATAGTGGATAGCAGGGGCGCCCACGGTAACTGAATAGCCCGGCTCATGATACGCACGCAGGACATTCACAGCCTTCTTCATTTCATCGTCGTTCGGAAAGAAAGCATTGGCGTGATCGACGAGGGATTGGTGATTTATTAGATCAGTCGCTTGGCCACTAGCGCCGAGATCATTCGCCAATCGGCGAAGTGTATACGTGTATTTTTGGAGCGTGCTCTCTCTATATTTTTGCTGATCCGCAGCGTGGAGGATCACTTTATCAATAAGGTCCCGGTGTTCGTCGGAGAGATGGGGATAGTGGGCTTCACGGGTGCCACTCGCGACAGGTTCATCTTGGAGCGGGTCGGCCCCGTGCTGCTCAAAGCTCACTTGCGGGGCCTGGCCCGCATCCGGCAAGAGGTTATAGCTGCCCGAGAAAGGGAGCATCGCGTCTGGGACGCGTTGGGCTCCATGGGAGAAGCCTTTGGGGACGGCGAATGAAACGTTTATAGAGTGCTCGATCGCAGTCGGGAGCTCAGACCATGCGGTGCGCGCGGCCTCCGCATGCAACCTTCCGATGTGTTCGGACCCTGTCCCTTGAACGGGTAGCCCTTCCAATGGCAATCCACTCAACTGCTGCACGGGGAACTGCATCGGTACGAGGTCACCGGAAATGCCGATTTCGCTCAGCGGTTGCTGAGTGACGGCGGCTTGCGGCGTATTGAGGGCCCTCTGCCTCTTCGCCGGTGTCAACAGCGCTGTGGAATGTTCATTGTTGATGATGACCCACCCGGTTGGTAGGTGGCCGCCCTGGCCCGGATCCAGTGAGGGCCGGATCTGCTGTTGGCTGGCAGTTAATGCTGGCGGGGCGGCGGCCTCAACCCCGGCGTGCCCAGAGGCGGTCGCTGCGAAAGCGTCCGCCACGATGCTGTTGAGGTCACCCGGTCCAGCGGGCATCCTTGGGCCGCTGAAAAAAGACGAGGCGGCTTGATCATCCTCCGCTCGCTGAAGCGCTTCGCGGAACCCGTGTTCCAGTCGCAGAAGCTTCTCTGGATTGGTTGGCGATTCGTAAGCTTCATCGAACAGCAGGGCCTCGGCAAGGTGCTGCTCAACGCCCATTTGTCGCGCCTGGACCGCTTGCCTCCCCTCTTCCACGCCGGCGTCCTGCACGGAAGCTGTTACACGGGATGGGTTGCTATTTAGCGGGTCCATACTAGCCTCACATCAAACTGTATCGTCAAAGTCCCTGCGTCAATTCAGGCAGCGGGTCATCGAGATGAGGTTCTGCCGAGAGCCCCTCGTCTGCTATCGTCAAGGGTGCCGGCTCCGGGAGGACGCCCGCCTGGCTTTCGAAGATGCGTTTCAGAATGCGATCCGAAAAATATCGCACCTTCCTCAATTGCAATGGTGGCAGACCTTTGATGAGCACAATCTCGTAGTCGTCATCGAGCAGCCGAACCTGTTCCGGACGCAACAGCGGTGCACCTTGATGCGATTTCTGAATGTTCCAGTCGAAAGTTCGCGCTTGGCTGTAGGAAATCGATTTGGCTTCAAATGTGTATTCACCGATGGCTTTGGAAATGTAGTTCGGAGTCTCGTCATCGGCAGTGGCCATGAACACTTGCAGGCCGGTATTGCTGAGAAAATTCTGCTTGCCAGCCTCACCATAGCCGCCCGTAAGTGCCGAGAGGCTTTGGATGATGAGCATGAAGCGACCCTTGTAGCCGGCGATGGTCGTGATTGCGGTCTCGATCGCCTCCAGCTTACCCAAGTGTTTGAATTCATCGAGCAGAAACAGGACTTCGTATTTTTCATCCCGGCGAGGCATCGAACGCTGTAGAATTGAAACGACTTGCTGAAAGAACAGGCGGATCAAAGGCGCGACCACCTCAAGATCGTTCGGACTAACGCAAAGATAGATGCACGTTTTGCGACGGCGAAGATCATAGACCGAAAAATCTGAGCGACTTGTCGCTGCCTTTACAGCGGGATCCGCCCACAAATTGAGCCCGCCATCGCCGAGGACGGACGTGTAGGAGGTTAGGATTTTTGTATCGTTCCCGGCCATGTCGTCGAAGATGCGTTGCGCCTCTTTGTTCCGGGTCTCCATGGCGAGTCGCGCGAAGAGCTTAAACTTCTCCCCCGGCTGGGCGAAGAGGTCATAGACGGCGCCGATTGTTGGCGTGCCCCGCTCGATGCAGGCAAGGATCCCCGCGACAAAGAGATCTCGCGCGCCGTTGACGAAACCTTCCGCGCCCTCCCCCTTCGCCGTAATTAGGTTTGCCGCCAAGCGGCGGGCCTCGGTGAATTGCTGCTGTGGAGGCAGCGCAATAAGGTCCAATAACGGATTAAAGCAATTCGTGCGCCGCTCAGAATCCAGCGGCGCAAATTTGAACACCTCGGCGCCGGCAGCCTGGCGCGCCCTCGAGGTAAGCTCAAAGAGCTCCCCCTTGACGTCGAGAGCTATCACCGAGCCTTTGAATGTAAGTAGCGTTGGAATGACTATGCCGACGCCCTTACCAGCACGGGTCGGTGCGACGATAAGGCTGTGAGGCTGCTCGCCATTGGTTAGGTAGTAGCCAGGCCAGAAAGGGCCACTCGTCTTGCCAAATACCGGGCCTGTTACGCCACGGTATCGTCGTAGATAACCCGGGCGTCTCATCTCATCCACTCGCGCCCAGCGCGCCGTCCCGTGATGTTCGAGGTTGCGCCGTATCATGATCTGCTGAATCAGCAACACGACCGCGGACGTTGAGAGCACGATAGCTACGCCCCGATAGAAGACGGGGGTTGCGAAACCCAGATAGAAGGGCGTCTCAAACCAAAAGGCACGGACGTCAAATGTCATCAAAGCCGCGCCGCTACGCCAGTGGCGGAGCGTTGCGTACAGACTTGCCGCGCAGAAGCCCAAGGCGAGCGAGCACGCGATGCTAAGAGCTATGTTGGGGGTCGTTTTTGTTGAAGCCATCGTTTGGTAGCTAATGCTGCGCTTGCTTTCAGACACTGGACCGACGTCGCGCGATGTCGCCGCTCGACAGATCCATGCCAGAGCGGGGGGGGGTCGATGCTTGCATCGCACCACCCAGCAGACGTTGTTTTTGAAATTTACCCTAAAGCAGGTGCGTCAACGGCCAGCGAATTGGAAAGGGCAAGGCCGTGGACGGAATTCGGGCAGTATGCGTCACTTACCATGGCCGAGACCTCAACGGCCGGAGCGATCTCTGCTTCTGGAGGCAGACATTAGATCCTCTCGGGCGTGATTGTAGGCTTGGCTTATGGACTGTCCGACTTGACCACCCCGCCGCAGCTGTTCATGGGAGGTTTGCGGGCCTACTGTATCACGGACTGAAGCCGCAATACCTGCTATGCGGTCGTCCAAATTCGCACTCCGTTCCTGTGCTGCATGCTGCGGCGGAGGCATGTTCTGCAACAGGCCATGCAGGTCGGGAAGTGAGTTAGCTTGCGCTTGCTGATTTGCGTCCAGCTGGTGATACGCGGTCACAATTGCATTTTGGGCGGTCACCTTGACCATGTGGTGCTGATGAGGATCAGCAGCCAATTCAATGGCCTGCTCAAAAATGCGCGATTTATTTTGGTCATTAAACTTACTGAAGTTTTGCGCCACAAACATAACCCCTAGAGCTTGCTCCATTGGGTCCATATTGCCAATGCGATTAACAAGAGCAGTCTGCTTCTGGGGCCCTAGAAAATGGCCTACATTACTAGCCGCTTGGACTTGGAACAATGCTACATCATCCGGGGCGAACCCCAATCCGGCCGTCAATCTGTCGACCAGATCGTTGGCTGCTCGTCCGAGCTGGTTGTTGCGCCTATCAAATCTGCCGAGGTCAGATTCTTGCCCGGGTGCCGCGTCCTGAAGGGCACGTCGCATTTGCCTCTCGGCGGATTTGAAGCTCCCAAGATCGCGTGCTGTATCGCGCGGGTTAGCGGTTACCAACCGTTCGGCAACATTGGTCAGTGGCCCGCCTGGAAGGCCATGGTGGTTGCGCTGTTCCTCGGCCCTCCTCCCGTCGCGGGATGAACTTCCAGCTGCACGTTTTGGTCTGCTATCGCGATCCATTGATCGGCCTCCAAAGGCGTTTCTCTACCCCATGAGGTTACCACCCAAGCTTGATCTGCTAAACCAATATGGTGTTACACTTGTAGTCTCGCAGAGGCTTCTCCCAGCTCTCTGGTCACGGCGAGAGCCCATCTAAGCCAAAGGAATATGATGAGTTGGGCTCAAGGGCTATGCATGTTTCGCAGCACGGATGGCACGCCGTGCCGCCTCTTTCGCCTGCTCCTACCCGCCGTTGGAAAATCCCGGCATGATGTCGTCCGCAGCAGCTTCTCCTTTGAGAGCAGGCGTATATGTTGGAGTGTTTCGATGACGACCATCGCCTTTTCCGGCCAATCACCCGGGCTGTCCTCCTCTGGCAAGCAAATCAGTCACGACCTGGTCGGCAATTTGCACAGCGCCGCGCGCAACGCCGCCCGTCCTCGACGCGGCCCGCCTGTCGTGCAGCGGCAGTCAGCGCCAGCGCTGGCGACCGGGGCCGTCCGTCCTGCCCGCGGGCTAGATCGAGCGAGCCGATCGCAGCTCTAGACGCAATCGCGACATCTTCAATTTCAATGCCTTGGGCCGCCGGGTTCTCTCAACGAGAAGCGCCACCTCCGGTCGCGGCGCTGCTTGCAAGCGAATGAGAACAGGCCGCTGCGCCTGGGGACACCTCATAACGAGGCATCGTTGGCACGTGTTATGGAGGTTGACCGGTTGCAATTGCCGCGCAGCGCCCCAGCAGCGCGACGATCTCGAGATCGGTTTATATCTGTGGCCGCCGGTGCGCCTCGCCGAATATGGTAGTTGCCGGAAATCGGTTGCCGGCTCGAGAAGGTTCTCATTTTTCGGCGAAGGGTCGCCGCCCTTACAGGCAAACTCGTCCCGTTTCTCAAGGGTATGAAGGACAATCTCTGCGCCAAATCAACGCAACCTCAGTCGATTCCGGTCACTGAGGCAAGTCTCGCCGCCTTGGCTGATCGCGATTTCAGCGCTTACCCCGCAGCTCGGCTTCGGCCAAAGCTCTGCGGGTCGGCCGTGACCCGCGATGTTGGCTGTCGGAAGACTCTGACCGATCACAACGGTCGGGATGAAGGATGGGAAACGCTCACAATAGTGATTCCGCAGCACAGACGTTTTGGATACTCGGCGATGATCCTGGCAGACCGCAAGCTTAGGATTTGATCGAGGTAAGGAGTGGTCCCGACCAGAGAGGTCGTAGCTGGGGCGCATGCGACGTCGACGCAGCCCTTTTCATATGTTTCGAACAATCCGTCGCTGAAGGGAACGAGTTCAACTTGGTCACCAAAGATGTCCAGCGTGGCTTGATGGGTCCAAGTACCCTGGGGCCAATGTACCCGGCCCTCTTGATCCCCGAGGTGTTAATCGCTGGAGGCCGCTTGAATTGCTCGTTCATTCTCCGGCCACGTCGATCGAGAGAGCGTCAGACCCACATCCCAGGAACAATCACAATGGCGAGGTTCACAGCAGAACATGAGAAGCCGGGAACGTGCCCCTCTTCTCCCGCAAGCATCTTGTTTCAGTAGGAATTAGCAGCTTCCCACAATCTGCTCCCGCGGCGACGGGATCCATGTTCTTGCCCGCTCTTTGCGCCGGTCGGTGGCACGTCTGCCCGGCTCTTGCCGGGCAGACGCAGAAAAGTTCAGCCAGCTTTGCTGAGACTGCCAGCGGAGGACTTGCCGGTACGCCGGTCCTGTTCGATCTCGTAGTTGATCTTCTGGCCCTCATTAAGGGTCGAAAGGCCCGCTCGTTCGACAGCCGAAATGTGGACGAAAACATCCTGACCGCCATTGTCGGGCTGGATAAATCCAAATCCTTTGGTGCTGTTGAACCACTTTACCGTTCCGGTCGCCATTATTGTATTCCTCTGTAACCATGTCGATGTGGGCAGGCCATAAGCCAGTCCGCTTCATATCCGAGATTTCAGGAGCAGCAAAAGCGAAAATTGCAAAAGCCCCGCTCCAATCGCAAAGGGCTCGCGCCCTCGGCGTTGGAGGCAGCGTCGGCGCCGGAATCGGTATCGCTTCGGCGTGCGATTCAGCGTTGTTTACAGCCCCAGTTTCCTTTTGAGTTCCGCGTTCTCCTTGCGCAAGCGTTCCGCGAGCAGGCTCTTCAGCCGCTTGTTTTCTCCCTCAAGCGCCACGAGGTCCTTCAGATCGTCACCATTCGATGCAGCCGGCGCAGCCTTCTTCCATTGATAGTACGTCTGTTCCGAAATGCCGGTCTGCTTTACGGCAGCTTTGTGAGTGGCGCCGCCACTAATCGACTTCTCTATCTGGGCGAGCATCTGGGCACGCTCCTTTTCAGAGTAAATCTTCCGAGTCCGCACGGCCACTGCTGGTGCTTCCTTCGCCTGAGGCGCCGTATTGGCGGCATTCTTCCGAGCAGCCTGCCTAGGCTCAGCGTCCGCCTTCCGCAGGCCTTTCTTTTTTCCAGGCGTCTCCACTTTGGCTGCCGCTTCCGTTGCTGTTATTACTGATTCGGCATCCAAGGGATTTGCCATGAGATGCTCCGCTCGTGGTTTGTGCATGTCTTCAGCATCAAGCGCTACGGCACTAGAGTCAACAAGGCGACCATTTGGCAACTCCATCTCCTTTAGTTCCCTTGTTGTCTCGGCCATTGCTGCGGAGAGATCGACATCGCTCCAGATGGAACGACCCCGGTTGTGAGAACTGCGCTTTTGTCTGATCTCCACGGTGAACGGTCTGGTCTGCCGCCTCATAGTTTCTTCCTTGTTGGACGAATTGCGCGGAAGTCGCGGCAGACGACGAACGAACGTCTGGCCCTTCTGCTGTCGCCCCAGCTATACGCATGCGACGGCACGAGCAAGCCTGCTGGCCACTCGCATCCTGAACAGACCGTTTTTATGAAGCATGTGAGCAGGTAGGCTGACCGCTATGAACTTTCGCCTCATCGCTCGATTGATTGTGAGCAAGCGCCGAAGGTTGATCCGCAAGCTGATTGCGATCAAGCGCATGACTTTACTGGTAAGTTCATAATTTTGGGAGGTCACTACCGGCGCCGATGGTACCTCTCTTTTTCATATTGCGATGGTGGATGAACGGGTTACGGTCAACTTGTCAGGGGATCAAAACTTCGGCGCTCATTCGCAAAGAGTGTCATGTTGTCGAAGACCCACTGTACCTCAGAGGAACTCGACTTTGCTTGGCAATCGGAGGCTTGCTCCGTCTGTTGCAGGAGCACATGGACTGACCCCATGGTGGACGCGTCTTAAAAGTCTGTCTCATCAAGGTCAGCCAACTCGAGCAATAATTGCCGATTGAATTGCCGCTGCCGTATATAGGGAAGCATCTAACGACAAATTCCCAAATGCAAGTTGACAAAGGAGGTAGTTTGCACCTGCCTCTCCAGCTGATCAAGAAGAGCTTGTTCCCCAGAAGCTGTCGTTCCTACTACGCACAATTCCTTCTCGATTGCCCAATCGAAAGTCAGCGGCAGGTTTGGTGGTGTCGGCATTGCGTTGAGATCGTAAAGTAATTTAAAGCTCTTAAGCCACCCTTCGTAAGCGGGTACGGCGAGTGAACGTACATCTGTTTCAGAACGCCCAATCACGACCGTTCGGAGCAATCCAAGAAATGGCGCTTGGTCGCCCGCGTCGCTGGCGTGCTCTCGACCGGCGCGGAAGGCATCAGTAATTCTGCGAACAGAAAAGGAAGGTCCCACGCGCGCGATGTTCACGCCATTCGCAGCGGCCCAGGCTGCCGGTTCGGGTCCGTTCGTGGCGATCCAAGTCGGCGGATGCGGACGCTGATGAGTTTTTAGCGTCAACGGAACGCTGTTCAACTCGAAATGGCGGCCTCGATAGGATAGCGTGCCGCCTTTCAGCGCATTCATAAGAATTTCGCTGGCTTCCGCATATTGGTCTCGCGCCGCGTCCGAGCCGATGCGGCTGGCAACGCCATCCGGGAGGGGAGCATGGCTGTTCCAGCGCACATTGATATGACGTGTCGGGCCTGCGGCGGAGAGGGCAGATTGAAGCGTTGGCAGGCTGACCAGGTGGACCTGCGCGACGACGAAATTGTGGAGTGCCCGACGTGCAAAGAGCGCGACCCTGAATTATGCAGTACCTGTGGGGGCAAGGCGAGATACCCCGCTGGTTTGCCGACCAGCTCTAGAAGTGAGCCTCCGACGAATTACGTTATGGCGAATGGAACGGTGCGGAGGCTGATGCCGGTCACGACCGGCCAAGCTTCGCCATTTCTTTCTGAAAGAAGGGCGATCGGTGACGGCACCCAAGCTCCACCACTACGTCCCGCAATTCCATCTCCGCCGGTTCGCTGACGAGCGGGGCGGGCTGTGGGCGTGGGATAAGCAAAGCGATCGCATGTTCCGGAGCTCGCCGAGCGGAATAGCTGCCGAGAAGCAGTTCTATTGGCTGACGCAATATGATGAGGACGGCAACGATCCGCTGACGATGGAGAAGCAGCTGTCGCAGATGGAGGGCGAGGTCTCGCTTATCACCGACCAGTGGCTCCAATGGCTCTCCCAAATGAAGGCGCTCGACGCTCTACCAATCCCGCGCATCAATCGCTGGCTCGTTGCGCGGTATCTTGCGGTCCAGATGCTGCGCACGCTCGACACGCGCGATCTAGTATCGGCGATGGCTCAGATTGACCGCGGCGAACCGGTCGACGCAATGGAGGCGCGTGAGCTGCATACTGAACTTATGTGGGATCCGCGCGTGGTGGAAAAATTGACGAAGAGGTTCATGAAATCGGTCTGGATCTTTGCTCGCAACGACAGCGCGACGCCGTTTGTGACCTCAGATAATCCCGTCGCTTTTCGCAGCCCCGACCACCGACAATGGCTACGATCCCTAGCGCTGGTGCCCGGCGCGTATCTCGTATTTGCGCTGTCACCCGGCGTGGTGCTCTATTGCCACCCGCCCGTGGGACCGTTCCGCAAGCTGGGCAAATTTGCGAATCGCTTGTCGCCGGTTGTGTTGGACGACCAGATGGTCGAGAGCGAGAATAGCGGTCAGGTGTTCATGGCCTCACGCTTCGTGCTGTCGAAACGGCCCGAGTTTAAGGCCGAACGCGCCTTTGCCCGGACGATCGGCGCCAATATCAACGCGCCGTCCAACTGATGCCCATCAAAATTGCCATCGAGCGCGATCGGCCTCGAATCTACAGTTCCGCAACGAGGCGACCAGCCTTGATGGGTTGGGTCCAGGCGCAAAGCTGCCGTTGAAATCGGATTTGCGTCGGCTTGAGTCCGATCCGGCGGGTCAGCCATGCTGATGGTGTGGCTAAATGAAAGGCGCGCTATGGTCGAGGCTGGAAGAGGCCCGATGGGTCGTTAGACCGATCATTCGCAGCCAATTTTCCAATGACCGAAAGGGGACCGTTAGCCGACAGTCCGGTTGTGGCTGAGGAATTCGGCAAAGCGGTCATTGGACTGACGACCCAAGTCTCCTCGTTCAGCCAATTTGATCCCAACGCGAAAGGCAGCCATTGCCGGACGACCAACCCGCCGAGCGCTTAAATCTTGGGCGATCAGGTCAGGGTTATGCAACGAAGCGCACAACGCCGCCGTCCACCCGGAGCGCCGCTCGGCGGTCGATTGAAGACGAACCCAGAAGGTCGACGGCATACTGCGCGGTCACGCCTTGCGCCCGCCCTTTCGAGCCGCCTCCGGTTTTGTCCTTATGCGAAGCGTCCCGCCTTCGGGTCGTTCGATCTCGAATGCGTTCGTCTTGCGGACGAGATCGCTTAGCTTGCGAAAGCCGAAGGTGCGGGGATCGAAGTCGGAAGCCAGATTGGCAAGCCGCGTTCCGACCGCACCGAGCGGAACCCAGCCATCCTCGGTTTCCATCTGCGCGATGGTTTTGCGGATGATCGGCACGGCCGCGGAAGGCGGCTGCAGTGGCTTCACAGTCGATACGGCTTCAGCCTCGTTTGCAGGCGCGGAAGCCAGCAGATTCTCGGTATAGACGAATCGCCGGCATGCCTGGCGGAAACTCTCAGGCGTCTTCTGCTCGCCGAAGCCGAATACGTCGATGCCCTGCTCGCGGATGCGGGCCGCGAGCCGGGTGAAATCGCTGTCGGAGGAAACCAGGCAGAAACCGTCGAACCGGCCGCTGTGCAGCAGATCCATCGCGTCGATGACGAGCGTGATGTCCGAGGCGTTCTTACCTGTTGTGTAGGCGAACTGCTGCTGGGGTACGATTGCGTGCTTTGAAAGGACGTCGGCCCACGCTTTCGAGCGCGAGCTGGAAAAATCGCCATAGATGCGACGCACGCTGGCCTCGCCGATCTTGGCGATCTCCTCGAACAGCCCATCGGCGATCTTGGCCGAGGCATTGTCGGCATCGATCAGAACGGCAAGGCGTGGTGAGCGCGGCTCTGGCGGCATCATGGTCTTTTCCTTAGCGCTGTTCATGCCACCTGAAGTTCTTGCTCTCAATGTCGATGATTTCGCCGCAGTTCGCGCATTCAATCTGGGTGTGAGTACGAATCCAACCGACGAGCGTCTTTGCCTGATGATGGCAACGGGGACATTCCACGTCGATTTCGAAGCTGTCCGACTCGCGCTGCGTCATCGCCATGCCTCAGCTTTCGTCAGCAGCGGGCTCTCGCTGTTCTTTCTGCTCTATGGATAATGGTTTCTCCTTCGCGGCTTTCCCCGCAAGCTTGGCTTCTTTCTTGGCCGCCTTGGCCTTGTCTCGTTGACTGCGCTCGTACCGATAATTCGGCTTCATCGCCATTCAAACTCTCCCTATCTGGTAGATCCGTCAGGCCGAATGCCGGCTGAGGATCGCAATCCGGCCAGCGCGTGGCTCCAACCGCGCAGTCGCTCGCCAGGCTCAGTAAATCTCAACCGTGCGGTCGTAGCTGATCCCCGCCCCCTCAAGCGCGGTGAGGAATGCAGCACTCGCGTCATCGGGAGCGCCACCTTCGGCACAGCGCTTCATCGCGTCTGTCCAGGCCAGGCTGTCGTTTCCAGGCCAATGGTCAAACAGGAAATCCGAAGCCTGTGCTAAGGACTCGATCAGCGTGAAGCCGCTCGGGCCGGCGACATAGACAACCACGGGAACCCGGAATTTTTTTGCAGCCATCGCGCACCTTACGCCCGCTTGCATGGAAAGACGAGGTAGCGTTCGATTGTCGACCAGGCTTTGATCGCGGAAGCTGCTACCTGAAATCGGCGGCGGTCAAAGTGTAGGAGTCGCGGCGGTGGCGAGCATAAACCTTGCCAGCCATCTCCTGGATGGAGGTCCGCAAGCCATCGAATGCCGCAAGACAGGCCGTCTCTACGCTGGCTTTCCCGCCCAGGGCAATGCCATTTTTGGCCAGAGCCTCGGCCTCGACGAAGAAGCGAATTTGAAACATGCCGTCGTGACCGACGAAGTAAACGCCGTTGCGCTCCTGGCAAAGCTTCGGCTGGTGTTCGGGAATGCGAGCGTCATCATCGGTCTGCCAGATTCTCGGGCGCAATTAAAAAGCGCGCGGCGATCCTCTCCTTGCGGCGCTCGCTGCTGCAAAAGTTGAGAAACAGCATGCTTTTCGTCGCTTCCGAACGGCTGAGCCCGATCATGGCGGCGCCGTTCACATGCGCCGGAATGCCCGTGAAGACGTGATAGACGGACCAGGAACGATCGGCTTCGACGCGACGGCCATATTGATGGTCCCCAAAGTGGCATGGCTGGGCGCCCCCTGCATCGAGGTGATGGGTGCTAGTGTTCATGATATCGGCCCTTTGTCTATGTCGGCGCGGCGATGATGCTGGAATAGATGGTCGTGCCGTCGGCGTCGGCGATGGCGACGGCATCTGGCCACTGAGGCATGTTCAATGTCCTTGCCAGATGCCGCGCGATCTCGATCGCCGCGTCGCGGTCGGCCGCGTCTACGGTTTCACGGCCGACGACGGCGTGCGCGTCGTCGGCAACGCGCGTCCGATAGAATTCGATCACGACCTTCATAGGAGTCCTGTTTAGCGAAAACATCCTGCCATTAGCGGCCATTGCTCTAGGCTTTGCGCCGGAAACACTTCCAACCTTCAGCGGACGCTTTTGCCGCTCCGGCTTTCGGCTCCAGCATCTCCGTTCCTTGGCGCATGTCCGAATGTGCTTTCGATAAGAATCTTCCCGCCGTCCGACGCCTCGTCCATCAATTCCAGCATGTCCTCCGTCACCACCCGCTCGTGCGGTTCAGCGTCACTGCAGATGCGGTATTGCGGCGAGTTTCCCCTCGGCGGAAGAGCAAGGGTCACACGGTAGAGTTCGCCGGTCCTCGGGCCCGTGCCTAAACCGCCCTTCAGTCGAACTGACTGTCCGATATCGAAAAGACGTGCCAGAGCTCCGTGCTGGATTGGTCGTGCATTGCGCTGCAAGAGGGTGGTCATAGTTTTCTCCGGTTCTTTTGAGCGGCGCCTCGACCGAGGTTGATCAATCCGCTCCCTTGCTGCATCGACCCCTTCGCGGATCGCTGGCAGGTGATGAATGTGGTTAGACAGCGCCGTTCGGTGCGGGACGCTTCCGAGGGACTTCTCATCGAGATCGACGCGATACTTTGCGGCCGGCTGCGCACATCGAAGCCCCGGCAAAACAGACGATGGATCGGGGCAAATGACGGTTTGCGCGAGCGGTCACTTGCGACTTCCTGCAGAAGTGGAGCGCTCCATCCGCTTCAATTCAAGCCCTCAAAACAATGCCTGATGCCGCCAGTACATCCGTGGTCCGTGCCGGCATTCCATTTCAGGGTTCGATCCATTCGAGATGCCCCGCCGCGAACAGCGCAATGCAATCCATATCGAAAATTCGGAGCAGAATGGCGAGGCCTTCGATATGACGAAAGCTAGGTCGGCCAAATCAACGAGCTTCATATATGCGCTTCAATTGCGCTGGGAACAAGCGCTAGCAGCTTTTTATTTTTCTCTGCTAAGTGAAATTCCGAAGACGAGGGTATGAGATCAGCATAAAATTATCTCATCCACGGGAAAAAAGTTCGAGACTCGCAATTAAAACAAGCGACAAATAGCGTTTTTCGGCGAATATCTTCGATGGCTGCTATCTATCGCAAGGCCGGCGGTCTACGGTGAGACATGCGTACCCATTCCGCCACGAGAATGAAGTTGCCTAAACTAGGTCGGGTGATAGCCTTGCCAATTGTGGAGCCTGGCGTCCCGCACACAAACGGCGCCGTGGCCGTGGTTGAACCGCGACGGGTGTTCGGCAAGCTCGCCACCAAGCGGCCATTGGCTGTCGCGGTGGCGCGGGCTGGCGCGAAGGATACGATGGCCGTGCGCGCGAGGGCGGCGCTCTCTTCGCACGGTCAACTGGCCGTAAAAATATATGTCGCGCTCTGGATGGTCGCTCTGCTTGCCTCGGTTTTTCTCATTGTAAAAGGCTGAGCAAGGTCGGCATAGTCGAGAGGCGAAACGTCAAGGACGCGAACATGGCAAAACGCTATGAGCTTCGAATGGACGAGCCGAACAGTTGAATATTCGGAGGAGTCCCACCGGACTTCCTAATCGCGACGCGACCGATACCGCGATCCAGTGCTCCTTCTGGGCGACTTCGGTCCCCCATGCATTTCAGTTGAAAGGGAATAACCGTGAGAACCATGACAACACCGGATGTCCCCCCTGTCGCGGCGGTTGCGCTGGCCAAGTCATCCCGGAATTTGTCGGCTCGGCTGACGATCAGAACCGACGAAGCGGCAAGGCGCAAGATCGCTGACACCGACGGCACCCTGAGGCGGGCACGGGAACTTGCGGAACGCAACCGGCTGATCTGAAACTGCTTCCCGATTCCGGACAGAGCAGCCTGAACGAACAATGCTACCTAACCACGACCTATCGGCTGACCAAGTTGATGAGCGACTGCTTGACGCTTTGCGAACAATGGCGAAACGGTATCGGGGCGGATCGTCTAAATCAGGTGAGGAATTGGTCGAGCTGACACTGCGGACTGCGATCGAAAAATATGACTGTCGACCGGCAAACATGAGCTTATATGGGTGGCTACACAGCATAATGCAGCGGCATATGAACTGATTGATAATGTCGGATAGCTAGCTGCTAACTTCGTCGGATTGACCGCCACATCGCCTCAAGGCAACCGCGGGCACCTCTCACCTAGCACAAACTCGGATTATGTCCCTGGGTTGCGAGGAATGCTTCCCGCGCAATTCCGCAGCGGCTAACCAGTGGGGCCGAGAGCAGCGGAGCTTTCCATCTGCGTCCGGAACCAGCGTAGCGTCTCGAGCGTCGAGGGAAGCGCGTTCTGCTTTCGGGCAAGAATTTCCAACTCCCTGAAGCGCAACGCGAACGGCCTCTGATCCGGAAGCGCATGCAACAGCGAACTTACGATAATTTTGAGGCCGTCTATTTGGCCCTGCATTTCAAGGCGCAGGTCTGTGTCGGTCATCAAGTCTCTCCTGAAGCTTGGAATCGTATCCTGCCCAAGGAAGAGGAGCGGCCGTCTGCGCACCCCAGTTCCTGTTGCCGCTACTGGCGTAATCGCTGGGCAGCACGGAGCGTCAGAGCCTTTCGTCCTTCCGAAACTTGGTCAGGAATGAGCGCCACTTCCGCTTGGCGGCGCCGTCACGGAGTCGCAAGATACGCGGAGCCATGAAGTGAACGACGGCCATTCCGCTGCCGTGCCGTTCGGCTTCGGCAACTGAATGCTGATCGTAGAGAGCATCGTCCATCGATGCGACGTCCTTGCCTTCGAAGGCATCAAGCGCGGCTCTGCAGCGCTTGAAGCGCTCCATGAATGCATCGAATTCCCCGCGTGAGTCTTCATCCAGCCGGAGCGATTGCAACTCATCGAGGGTGAGCTTTTCCAGGATGGACGGCCGCGGCTTCGCCGCGCGACGCAGCGGCCTTTTCCCTGCTGTACGGAAGACGCTATATGCTTGGCGGCATCAGTCATTTGGATTTCCCTTGGATTTGCTGAACTGGCAAGTCAGCGCCGCCCAATCAATGATTGACAGCCGGCGGAGCCGTGGCACGTGCGCTTGCCGAGGTGTTTCTGGTACCGGCTCGCACTCAAGCATCGGAAACGAAAAGGCCGAGCAGTGCCCGGCCTCTTGATCGGAATTTGCAGGGCACCAGTACATCCGTGGTCGCCGCGCAAAGATCTGGAGTTGGTCAGGCAGCCTGAAGCTGCTCAGCCGCCATCTTGCCGGACTTGCTGTCACGAACCATCTCGTAGCCGATCTTCTGGCCTTCGACGATGCTGGTCATCCCAGCGCGCTCTACCGCGGAGATGTGGACGAAGACGTCCGAGCCGCCGTTGTCAGGCTGGATGAACCCGAAGCCCTTGGTGGAATTGAACCATTTTACTGTGCCGGTGGTCATGATGAACCCTTTCCTCAGCAGCATTGCTCTCTCGCGATGCGGATGCACCGGGAGTAGAAATCGAGATTTGTGGGAAGGAAGATCGTAGACCAGCGCCGAAGCACGAATAAACAAAGTCCAAACTTCAAAAGTCGATTGGTTTGTGTACCTGCAACGGATCTGACTGTCCAGCTTTTGTTTCGTCCTGCTGCAAACGCATGAACTAGCGCACTGGTTCTAGCTTGTGACCGCAGGGAGTACGAAGCGAGAAGCGCCAAGGGGAGATAGACGCCGGCCTGCCTTGAGGTTCAAGTTCGCCTCCGAGCTGCTCGACCAGCGACCGCACCAAACCAAGGTTAGCACGAAAGTCGCAGATGAACCTGCTGCCGAGTACTGCGCATCCGAATGACAGGTTTCACGATCAGTATGCCGGACGCTGAACGTCCGGGATGAGGCACCGGCGCAAAGCGGTCATTCGTGAATGATCTCGTTTGGAGCCTTAAATCAGGATGGCCCTTGAGGATGCTGCCACTCTGAAGTCCGATCGCCAACTTCAACTCTGGCTTGGCCGGCTTTTTAATCTGGCAGCCTTGTAACAAACTGCCTAACAAGCGACGAGACCCCCCCGCGCCGCCTAACATAGAGAGTTATGGGACCGACAGGTCCTATTCCGGAACCGAACCTATCCACAGAAATATTTTATTGGTATTTCTGTTGGTAGCTGCGGCGGTGACCCTTCCCTACGCATTTGAAAGTCAAGCGGGATTTTCTCCACTGGGATTCCGCCTCTGGGCACCATCACCCTCTTCTCCCCACATTCGCTTTGACCGAAGCTTCTACGCTGCAGCAAGCAGTTGGGGTTGGCGATCTTTTTGCTACCGATGGCGCAATTTGGCGGGATTGGGAGCGCTGCGCTCGGGCTGTTACGGCCGCACGCTTGCCAGCCGGTTTAGCCGTGCCCAGGTTCGCCGAGCTTTTCCAGTCTCGCGGACAGCCGGTCAAGGTCAGTTGTGCCCTGGCCGAAAAGGCTCATGGCCCGCATGGCGACCAACTGGCGGTCTTCCTCGCTCTCAAGTCCATGCCTTGAACAATAGCGATGGACAGCTTTTGAGAGGATTTCAAGTTGGGTGGAATCCAAAACACCATGCAGGGACATGCGTGCCTCCTAGCCAGGGGCGAAAGCACGATACCGCTTTCAAGCGTCCGCTTGCCTCACTACTCGGTACGAACGACAAAGGGGTGATACGCCTCGCCGGCAAGTCGCGCGCTAACAAATGAGGCCGTGATGAAAATCGCGCCTGAGCGGTTACATCTTCTTGAGAAGGCGCGCCTGCCGAAGAAGCGAAGCTGCGTCGATGCTGATCAAGTCGATGAGCTCGCGCCTTGGGCTGCGGTGATGCCGGTCCCGCGCGGCTGAAATCGCACCCGAAATTCCTTTTCGGCCTGCGACATTCCACCTGAACGTCGGGTACGCGAGCCTTGGCGGCGGCCCGGCTCGCTTGTCATGTGATAGCCATCATAGAGCCAAGAATATCAATCGGCACTTCGCGAACGTTTTCTCCGCTCCAGGCCTTTCGCCTTTCGGCGAGCGATTCTGAGTTCGCTAAGCGTCGGCTGCCACCACCCTCTCGATCGTTCCGCTGATCCGGCAGGACGCCGCGCCGGCCATGTCTTGATCAGTTCAGCCAAGGTCGGCGGCCGCCACCTCGCCCAAACGGCGTCGAAGCCGGTCTCCATCGACTGTGGGTAGAACGGCGCCAGCTCAGAGGGGTCGGCGAGCTCGCCTGAAATCCCGGTGAAGACAACAATGTCATACTGCACCGTCGCCACGGCGCGACCGAGCGGAGGCAGGTCTTCGGCTGGAACCGGATAGCGCCGGCGCCTGCGTTCGGCATGGCGCAGCCTGGCGGCCTTGTGCTCATCGGAGTGTTTACCAGCCTCCCGTCGGCGTTTCCTCTCCTCCGGCTCGGCGCGCTGGGCGGCTCTTTCGATGCTTGGCCAACGGCGCCGCAGCTCCTCATAAGCGCGAAAAGGCACCCGCCAGACCCGCAGTTCGTCGTCCCAACTCGCCCATGGAACCGCTCGCAGTTCCTCCAGCACGGTCTTCGAATAAGGCGTGCGAATGCGCAGGTCGTCCGCGACTTCCAGATAGTGGCTCGACAGTGGATCGAAGGCGAAGGCATCCCGCCCCTTACTGTCGTCATGGGCTGCGCGAGCCGCTGTCTCCTGTGCCAGCCAGCGCTCGATCCGCCGCGCCGCCGTTTTTCCGGGCACGAACCAGCTCCTGCGCTCGTCGCTCCACCTCGCGCGCGGAAACGCAAGCTGGAACCGCTCAACTGCCGCTCGATCGTACGCGAAGCGCGCTTCGGCACCACGAGGCTTCTGCGGTTCAAAATGGGCTTCGGATTTTTCCATCGGATTGCGCTTGCTAGCTCTGCTCGCAAGGAACGCCGCGCAAGTTCTTTGGGTTCAAGCCACACAGCGGAGACAAGCCGAACTGCTCGAGGAACCGCGAGCGGAAACCTTCCCGGCATTCGACGGTTAATCCGGATCAGGAGAGGTCAGCCCATGGCGAGACGACGTGATGCAGATGAAACAGCGGCGAGCCGGCCCAGAAGGCCACGTTCGCGCCCGCTGAAAGGCGAAGAAACGGAAGTGAACCATATCGTGGAAACGCAAAACATCTCGCCGGCCCAGGCGCGGGAGCTGGTGCGGCGCCACGGAAACGATTGGCGCAAGATCGATGAGGCCGCCAAATCCTACAAGAAAGACAGCTAGTATTCCAAACCAAGTATCGGGGTGACTGCCCGGAGAGATCATCGGCCAAGATAACCGGATGACCAGGATCGCTACTTTCAACGTAAATGGCGTCAATGGGCGATTGCCGGTCCTCCTGAAATGGCTTGGCGAAACCGGCTATGACATCGTCTGCCTGCAGGAGCTCAAGACATCCGATGAGAAGTTCCCTGCCGAGGCGATCCGGCAGGCTGGTTACGGCGCCGTCTGGCATGGGCAGAAATCTTACAACGGCGTAGCGATTCTGGCTCGTGGGAAACAGCCGCAGGAGCGCAGGCGCGGACTGCCAGGCGACCCGGACGATACGCACAGCCGCTACATCGAGGCCGAGGTGGATGGGCTGGTGATCGGCTGCATCTACCTGCCGAACGGCAATCCCGCGCCTGGCCCTAAATTCGATTACAAGCTGGCCTGGTTCCAGCGTTTGATCAGCTATTCCCAGACCTTGCTTAAAGAAGAGACGGTCCTGTGCGGCGATTACAATGTGGTGCCAACCCCGATCGATGCGGTGGTGCCGGCGCGCTGGTTGGGCGATGCAGTGTTTTTCCCGCAGAGTCGTGACGCTTACGCCGATTTGCTGAAGATGGGCTGGACGGATGCGGTTCGGCAGATCCATCCCGAGGAGGGGGTCTACACCTACTGGAACTTCTCCTACCGGGGCGGTTATGACCGGAGCTCCGGCCTGCGAATGGACCATCTCCTGATCAGTCCGGCACTTTCAAACCGGCTGCGAGGGGCGGGCGTCGATGCTGCGGTAAGAGCTTTGGAAAGGCCAAGCGATCATGCCCCGGCGTGGATCGAGCTGACCTGGCCTGGAAAGCTCGACTGAGGTTCCGATGGCCTGCCCAGGAGCGGCATCAGCCCGAGCGTATCACGCCGGGCTCATCGGTCTGTTCGTGGGCTTGTCCGACAGCTTGGGGCGCGGCCACAAGGTCCTGGAATCCGATCGTGGCGACCAGATACCCCGCTTCGTCGTAGATTCTCGTAACCCACGATGTCGGGTCGACGCCTTCGACAATCCCATCGAGCATCGCCTCCTTAGCCGCGCGTTTCGCCTCGGCCTTGGCGGCATCCAAATTTTCCATGTCGACCTGGATGGCCGGCTGCGCCGTACTTTCGATGAACTCAAAACGGAACTTCGGCATTGGTTTCTCCATTCGGCGCCGCCGGGAGCGGATCGGGCGGGCTCTCAATCTTGCCGTTGCTGGAAGTTTCGTCTCCGAGCACTGTTTCCGCGATGTATTGCTTGAGATCGCCGACTTCGTCGCCGATATCCTCAGCCAGTATTCCCAGGCCTTCGGCATCGGCGATGCATTGTTCGGCGAGCTTCTCGGCGGCGATTTCGGCCGGGATTGCAGCTGCGGCTTCCGCCTTGTGCTCGTCGATCCATTCCCCGACGAAATGTGCGGTCTTGTTCACGATGATATCCGGTTCCTGAGCGGAAACCGTGTCAGCGTCAGTTGGCTTCGTGTCCATGTCTAAACCCGCCCTCTAGGATCCTTCTTCAACGCCGATTGCCTGCGAAGGATGCAGGCGTTGGTCGAAAGTTGTTATAGCTTCAGGCTTGCACTTCAGACTCCTGGCTCAAGGCTGGAACCTGCGTCAGGATCAACAGTTCTTGAGCATGGCAAATCACCCGATAACGAGTTTCCTCACCTCAATCGGCACTTTATCGTCCCGTCCCGCCGCATTCCTGGTGCTGCTGGCCCACGCAGCACTGTGTGTCGTTTTCGATCGGCAAAGTCTGAATTGGTATGGGGCGGCCACCCTGGCGCCTCCAGCGGGCGCGTGAAAGGTGAGATTTGGTCGGAACCGGCGGAGGCTGCTCAGCAGCCTCAAGTATTTGGCCGTCGCGCTTGTCACCAGTCTGGTCACGTTGCTCGCGATCAACTTGACCCCCGAGACCCGTGTCATCCGCACCATCGTGCCGCACCGTTTCGATGCGGCAGATCCGCAATTCGCAAGGAGCATGAGCAGCTATTCGCAGGGGCAGATGTTCGAGGCGAACGCCGTGCAGACCCTCGTCAACGGCGACGAGATTTTTCCCGCCATGCTGCAAGCGATCCGTTCGGCCCGAAAGACCATCAACATGGAAACCTACATCTATTGGTCGGGCTCGGTCGGCTACGAGTTCGCCACGTCTTTGGCTGCGAAAGCCCGAGAGGGTGTCGAAGTGCGCGTGCTCGTCGATTGGCTTGGCAGTCTTCCCTTCGATGAGAAGCTGATCCAAATCATGACGAGAGCTGGCGTTCGGTTCGAGCGCTATCGGCCGATCCACTGGTACACGCTCGACCGCGTCAACAACCGAACGCATCGCAAGCTGCTCATTGTGGACGGGCGGGTCGCCTTCACAGGCGGGGTCGGCATCGCGGACAACTGGCTGGGAGATGCGCGCAACCCCAATGAGTGGCGCGACACGCACTACCAGATCGAAGGGCCTGCTGTGCCCGGGTTCCAGGCGGCCTTCGCCGAGAACTGGCTGGAAACAGTGGGCGAGACGTTGCAGGGCGAGAACTTCTACCTGCCGCCCGAAGCCGCGGGTGCGCTCCGTGCCCAGCTGATCCTTTCTTCGCAGCCGAACGGCTCCGAAAACATGGAGCTGATGATGCTGGCCGCCATAGCCGCGGCCAAAGACCACCTGCGCATCGGCATGGCCTATTTCGTCCCGGACGACATCGCCCTGCAGCAGATATTGGACGCCAGAAAAAGAGGCGTCGCCGTCGACGTGATCGTTCCCAATTCCCTGACGGATGTTCCGATCGTCCGCAAAGCTTCGCGCTATTTCTGGGGCAAATTGCTCGAGGCCGGGGTGCGGATCTACGAGTTTCAGCCCACGATGTATCACCCCAAACTGCTGATCGTGGACGACGTCTGGGCGAGCTTCGGTTCCACCAACCTGGACCAGCGGTCTTTGCGTTTGAACGATGAGGCCACGCTCAACGTCTATGGCAAGGAATTCGCACGAACGCAGATCGACTTGTTCAACCAAGATCTGAAGCGCTCGAGGCAGATCAGCCTTGCCGAATGGAGATCGCGTCCCATGCGCGAAAAGTTCACCGATTGGCTGGCCAGCACGCTCCACGCGCAGCTCTAGTCAGCCCATGGAGCCGAACGCAAAACACCAGCCGCTGCTTGTCTCTTCGGCCGCCCGTCACCCAGATCGGCGGAGTTGCCAACCCACCCCAGGTGAGCCAGGGTCGGCCGCCACGGGGCGGCTCTTGACGCCGAAAATCGCGCTTCCAATATTTCACTTCAGCGCCGCCGGCACATGCCCAACACCTTGCTGAGCATCTGTTTGGCCTGCCGGCGATTGGCGCATCAAGCGGAGGAAGGTCATGGGCCCAAATGTCTTCGGGGAGCCCGCTGGGCGTGCTTTGATTTCTCGGCAAAGCGACAACTATGGTCACGACCACGGCGCGGCAGAACCAGGCGCAATGAGCACTGATGTGTTCGCTGAACCTGTCCTTGTTGATGACGTGCCATTTGGCGTGAGGAAAATCCGTTGCGCGATGGACGCCATCGAATTCCTGGAGGAGTGGCCCTTCGAGAAGCGGTGCCGCCTGCACGGTTTGGCCAGCGACGCTTGCTGCGCGGCATATGATGGCCGCGGGCCGGTCGCCGCGGCCAGGAAAGTGTTCGTCAGTTGGGCGATCCAGACCGGGATTTGCGCGAGCGCGCCTTGCCTCGAGCTCGACGCCGCCGAGGCAGCGGATCAAGTCACAGGCAGTGGCACGTCCTGATGAGGAAGAACACGCCGACCCCATAGGGAAGCAACAAAAGCAGCAGGGCCAGCCAGTAACCGGGCTGTGCGATCGGCGCGAAATCTGAACGAAGCTGCTCCATTGCCCGTCCAACGCAGGGCGGCACAGCTGGTTCCTCTACTGCACATGTCGCAAGACCAAGCAGCCGCGTACCTCCTGCTGTTGACGGCTGCAGCGATCGAGGAACGCTGGCCGCCTCCCAGGAGCGGTGATGGCACCGCCAGGGCCTTGGTGCGGTTGGGTCGGACTTCGATATGGATGCACCTGCCACACGCAATTCTTGCAGTCCCTTTCTGGGCAGCAGGAACAAAGGGGCTCGTTGTCCGTTCGGTTTCGCGCAGCAAGAGCAGGATCAGCTTGCAGAACGGCGAGACCGGAGTTTCTGCCGCCCGGCTTCGGTTGTTGCCTTGTTGCCGCGTTGAACAAGGTGTTCCGAAGCGCCATGCATTACCGCCAGTGTCCGTCGGTCGCTCTTGGCCTCCTGCTATTGGCCATCGCGGTGCTGCCGCACAATCCCGTTTGGGCGCAAGCGCCCTGCCCGGCCGATCACGACAAACTGCTGTCGGTCTTGAAGGCCAATGTCAGGGCGAGTGGCGGGCCGGCAAATGGCGGCTTCGAGACCAATGAATGGGCCGCGATCGTTGCCCGTGACGGTACGGTCTGCGCCGTCGCCTTCAGCGGCCCTACCGTGGACGCCCAATGGCCCGGCGGCCGGCTGGTCGCGGCCGAGAAGGCCAACACGGCCAACGGGCTCAGCCTGGCGAATATGGCCCTGTCGACCGCCAATCTTTATGCCGGGGTGCAACCAGGCGGGCCGCTGTTCGGCCTGCAGGCCACCAACCCCGTCAATCAGGCGGCGGCTTACGCCGGCGACGCCAAGACATTCGGCAGCCCCAATGATCCGCTGATCGGCAAACCGATCGGAGGCGTGGTGGTGTTCGGCGGAGGCCTGGCCCTGTACGACGGCAAGGCGATCGTCGGCGGCCTCGGGGTCAGCGGCGATTCCTCCTGCGCCGACCACAACGTCGCCTGGCGCGTCCGCGCAGCGCTCGGCCTCGACAAGGTTCCGGCAGGCGTCAACCCCAATCGCAAGGACGCCATCATCTATGACCTCGACCCAGGCGGCAAAAGCGCATCCGGCTGGGGTCATCCGCTTTGCGCCGGGCGCGAGGCCGACATAGCCGCCGAACTGGGCGCTAGCGTCGGAGGCTCGGTCCCGAAATGAAGGCAGCGCGACAGCTGACGGCGAGGTGTGCGCAGTCCGGACGCGCTCGCCTCACCCGGGCTGCGCGGCAATATGCGGGATTAAGCATTGTTGGGGCGATGATGCTGGCCTGTCTCCCAGTTCTGATGGCCGCCTCGGAGTCGCCCTCGACGCCTGCGATCTCGCCGCCGGCCTCCGCCGCCCCGCCCGACGACGGCCAATGGACGATGCCAGCCAAGAACTACGCCTCGACCCGCTATAGCGAGCTCGCGGAAATCAATGCAGGCAACGTCAAGAACCTGCAGGTCGCCTTCACCTTCTCGACCGGCGTGAACAAGGGCCAGGAAGCGGCACCGCTGGTGGTCGGCAGCACGATGTATATCGTGACGCCCTTTCCCAACATCGTCTACGCGCTCGACCTCTCCAAACCTGGCGCACCGATCAAGTGGAAATACGAACCCAATCCCGAGCCCGCGGCACAAGGGGTGGCGTGCTGCGACGTCGTCAATCGCGGCGCCGCCTTCACCGACGGGCGCATCTTCTTCAACACGCTGGACGGCCACACGATAGCGCTCGATGCGAACTCCGGCCAGCCGATCTGGAACACCCATATCGGCAACATCAATGTCGGCGAGACCCTCACCATGGCGCCGCTGGTGGTGAAGGGCAAAGTGCTCGTCGGCAATTCGGGCGGCGAGATGGGCGTACGCGGCTGGGTCAAGGCGCTCGACGCCGGCGATGGCCATGTCATATGGACGGCTTTCAGCACGGGTCCCGACAAGGAGGTGCTGATCGGCCCGGATTTCAAGCCGCATTACGACATGGACAAGGGCAAGGACCTTGGTGTGACGACATGGCCGCCGGAGGCCTGGAAGATCGGGGGCGGCAATATGTGGGGCTGGATCTCCTATGATCCCGATCTCGATCTGATCTTCCACGGCACCGGCAATCCAGGCCCCTGGAACCCTGACCTGCGCCCCGGCGACAACAAATGGACATCGGGCATTTTTGCCCGCGACCCCGATACCGGAGCGGCTAAATGGTTCTATCAGTGGACGCCGCACGATCTGCACGACTATGACGGCATCAATGAGCAGATCCTGCTCGACATGAACTGGCAGGGCAAGCCGCGCAAGGTGCTGGTCCGGCCGGAGCGCAACGGCTATCTCTACGTCCTTGATCGCACCACCGGCGAGGTCCTGTCCGCAAAACCCTATGGCCCCGTCAACTCCAGCAAGGGTGTGGATCTCAAGACGGGCAGGCTGATGGCAAACCCGGACAAGAAGACCGGGACCGGCAAGGTCGTCCGCGACATCTGCCCGACCGCCTCGGGGCTCAAGGACTGGCAGCCTTCCGCCTTCTCGCCGAAGACGGGCCTGCTCTATATCCCGCACAACAATCTGTGCATGGACGAGGAAGGCGTCGAGGTGAACTACATCGCCGGCACGCCCTATGTCGGAATGAACGTGCGAATGATCCCAGGCCCCGGCGGCAATCGGGGCGCCTTCACTGCCTGGGACATTGCCGCAGAGAAACCGGCCTGGAGCCTCAAGGAAAACTTCCCGGTATGGAGCGGCGCGGTCGTAACCGCCGGCGATATCGTCTTCTACGGAACCATGGAAGGCTGGTTCAAGGCCGTCAGCGCGAAGACCGGCGAACTGCTTTGGCAGTTCAAGACCTCCTCCGGCATCATCGGCCAGCCGGTGACTTATCGCGGCCCCGACGGACACCAATATGTCGCGATCCTGTCCGGCGTCGGCGGCTGGGCCGGCGCCATCGTCTCGGGCGATCTCGACCCACGCGATGCCACTGCTGCGCTCGGTTTCGTCAACGCAATGAAGGACTTGAAAAACACGACAACGGCGGGAGGCACGCTCTATGTGTTCCGACTGCCTTGATGCATTCAAACCGACGGCACTGGCGAAAAGATCCTCCCTGCGGGCCCTCGTGGCCG
Source organism: Mesorhizobium sp. WSM3868 (assembly GCF_002294785.1). Taxonomy (NCBI): domain Bacteria; kingdom Pseudomonadati; phylum Pseudomonadota; class Alphaproteobacteria; order Hyphomicrobiales; family Phyllobacteriaceae; genus Mesorhizobium; species Mesorhizobium sp. WSM3868. The sequence continues at coordinate 26,287 of NZ_NSGB01000004.1, forward strand.
GTCTCGTCGCGTTGGTCTGGCTGGTTCTGGCCGGCGCGGCGGATGCGCGGGAACTCCGCGCCTGCGCCGATCCCAACAACATGCCGTTCTCCGACGCCAGCGGCGAAGGCTTCGAGAACAAGATCGCCGAGATCGTTGCGGCCGACCTTGGCGCCAAGCTTACCTACACCTGGTGGGCGCAGCGCCGCGGCTTCGTTCGCAACACGCTGAAAGCCGGGCTTTGCGATCTGGTGCTCGGAACGCCCGCAAATGTCGAAATGCTGCGCACCACCTCGCCCTATTACAGATCCTCCTACGTCTTTGTCGCACGACAGGATGGGCCGGACGTAACGTCCTTTAACGATCCACGGCTGCGCGACATGCGCATCGGCGTTCAGCTCATCGGCGATGACGGCGCCAATTCGCCGCCGGTCCAGGCGCTTGGCCGTCGCGGCATTGTCGGACATCTCGTCGGCTACCCGGTCTACGGAGACTATTCCGCTCCTAACCCTGTGGCGCGCATCGTCGAAGCTGTCGCGAGCGGCGAGGTCGACGTCGCCGTGGTCTGGGGCCCGCTCGCCGGTTACTTCGCTACGAAGCAAAAGGTGCCGCTCCGGATCACGCCGGTCACACCTCGCATTGATGGACCGCAACTGCCGCTGATGTACGACATCTCGATGGGCGTTCGGCGCGAGGACGATCGACTGCGCGGCGATGTGAATAGCGCGCTCGCCAGGCACAAGGCCGAGATCGACGCGGTTCTGACGCAATATGGCGTTCCGCTTCTCGACATCGCCGGGAGCCCGGTGCGATGAGGCTGGGTTTCGCGACGCTGCTGTCCGTGACGCTTGCCTTGGCGGCATGCCAGCGCGAGGAGCGGGACACGCGTCCCCAATCTTCGCTCGGCTCCGGCGGGCAGCCGACGCCCGTGACTACGCTGGAACCTGGCGGCCAAAGGCCCTCCCCCAGCAACAACAAGGCAGCGAGCTTCGAGGCGAACGCCTTTCATCTCAGCGAGGGCAAGCGCCTGTTCGGCTGGTTCAACTGTTCGGGATGCCACGCCAATGGCGGCGGCGGCATGGGCCCGGCGCTGATGGACCAGAAGTGGATCTATGGCAGCTCGATGGAAAGCATTCACGCCACCATCCGCGACGGACGTCCGAACGGGATGCCGAGCTTCCGCAACAAGATCCCCGACGATCAGATCTGGGAACTGGCGGCCTTCGTGCGTTCGCTAAGCGGCAACGCGCCCTCTTCCGCTGCGCCACAGCGAAATGACGACATGATGCCCCATCCGTCGGAAAACCGCATGCCGGATGCCGCCACGCTGGGGAAGTCGCCGTGAAAGGCCTCGCCTCGATGGCGTTTGCCGCGGCAAGCGTCCTTTCTCTCCAGGGATGCGCGGGCTGGCAATCGGCCCTCGACCCGAAAGGCCCCGCGGCGAACGAGTTGGCATGGCTGATCTGGTTCTTCGTAGGGCTTTGCTCGGTAGTGTGGGTGCTGGTGATGATCGCTCTCGCCGCACCGCTGTTGATGCGGCCACCCAGGCGCACCGAGCCGCTGATGCTCGACGCCAGCGCCGACCATCGCAAATTGCGCGTTGTGGTCATCGCTGTCGGGCTGACCGCAGCGACGCTGGTCGGGCTGACCCTGCTCAGCTTCTTCGCCAACAGGACGCTTGCGGCAATCGGCTCGAACGCTGCGCTCACCATTCGGGTGACCGGGCACCAGTGGTGGTGGGAGGTGCGCTATGAGGATGCCACGCCGAGCCGCATCCTGACGACGGCGAACGAAATCCACATTCCCGCCGGCGAGCCGGTGCGGCTTCTTCTGACCTCGACCGATGTGATCCATTCCTTCTGGATCCCAAGTCTGGCCGGCAAGCTCGACCTCATCCCCGGTCACATGAACGTGCTGGATATCAAGGCGGACAAGCCCGGAACCTATCGCGGCCAGTGCGCCGAGTTCTGCGGTGCGCAGCATGCGAACATGGGCACCTTTATCATCGCCGAGCCGCGGGCAAAGTTCGACGCCTGGTGGAACGACCAGCTGCAGCCGGCCGCAGCCCCGACGGGCGACGAGGCGAAGGCGGGCGCAGACTTGTTTCTCAAGCGTCCCTGCGTGATGTGCCACAAGATCGGCGGCACGCCCGTGGGCGGAACGGTCGCTCCGGATCTCACCCATATTGCCAGCCGGCAAACACTTGCCGCGGGAACCTTGACGATGAGCCGCGGCAATCTCGCCGCCTGGATAGCCGATCCGCAAGGCATCAAGCCCGGCTCCCACATGCCGGTGGTCGAGCTCAATGGCGACGAGCTCAACGCGATCGTCGCCTATCTCGAGGGCCTGAAATGAGCAGCGCGGACCTGGCCAGCGAACGCGACCTGCCGCCGGAACGTGAGGCGACTGCCAAGGGCGACGTTGCCCCCGAACGTGATGGGCCGCGCGACACCGGCATGGACGATGCCAGCCTTCACCGCTGGCTCGCGCGCACATGGCGGACGCCGCCCGGCATCCTCGGCGCGTTGTCCAGCGTTGATCACAAGGTCGTCGCAAGGCGCTATCTGATCACGGCATTCGGGTTTCTGTGCCTGGGCGGGCTGAGCGCCGTCGCCATGCGCATCCAGCTTTCGGGACCGCAACGCGGCCTGATCGGGCCGGACCTCTACAACCAGCTGTTCACCATGCATGGCGTCACCATGATGTTCCTGTTTGCCGTGCCCATCGTCCAGGCGACCGGCATCTATCTGGTGCCGCTGATGGTCGGCAGCCGCAACATCGCCTTTCCGCGCCTGAACGCGTTCAGTTACTGGATTTATGTCTCGGGAGGCCTCTTCGCCTGGGTGTCCTTCGCCCTTTCAATGGCGCCGGATGTCGGCTGGTTCGCCTATGTGCCGCTGTCAGGTCCCGAATTCAGTCCCGGCAAGCGCGCCGACGTGTGGGCGCAGATGATCACCTATACCGAGGTCTCATCGCTGGCGGTCGCCGTCGCGACCATCGTCACCGTATTGAAGCAGCGTGCGCCAGGCATGTCGCTGGACAAGATCCCGCTCTATGTCTGGGCGTTGCTGGTGACCTCATTCGTCGTCGTCTTCGCCATGCCGGCGGTCATGATCACCTCGACCTTCCTGATCCTCGACCGACTGGTCGGAACGCATATTTTCAATCCAGCGGAGGGCGGCGACGCCCTGCTGTTCCAGCACCTGTTCTGGTTCTTCGGTCACCCCGAGGTCTACATCATCTTCCTGCCGGCGACAGGCATCGTCTCCGCGATCATTCCCGCTTTCGCTCGAAGGCCGGCGTTCGGCTATCTCGGGCTGGTCCTGTCGTTGATCGCGGTCGGCTTCCTGTCGTTCGGTCTCTGGGTCCACCACATGTTCGCGACGGGATTGCCGAACCTCGGTGCAAGCTTCTTCACGGCATCCAGCATGTTGATCGCCATTCCCAACGGCGTGCAGATCTTTTGCTGGTTGGCGACCTTGTGGGACGGCAGACCGGTGATCCGCACGCCGTTGCTCTTCGTCTTCGGTTTCTTCTTCATCTTCGTCATTGGCGGTCTCACCGGTGTCATGCTGGCCTCGGTGCCGCTCGACCTGCAGGTGCACGACACCTATTTCGTCGTCGCGCATTTCCACTATGTGCTGATCGGTGGCTCGGTTTTCCCACTGCTGGGTGCCGCCTATTTCTGGTTCCCCAAGATCACCGGCCGCATGATGAGCGAGCGCCTCGGACGCTGGCATTTCTGGCTGGCCTTCATCGGCTTCAACGCGGCCTTCTTCCCGATGCACCTTGTCGGCCTGTGGGGCATGCCGCGTAGGGTCTATACCTATCCGGCCGAGCTTGGCTGGGGGAACATCAACCTGTTCATCACCGGCGGCGCGGTGCTCTTCTTCCTGAGCTTCGTGCTGTTCACCTTCAACCTCGTGCATGGCGCCTTGAAAGGCGCGCCGGCCGGCGACAATCCCTGGGATGCCGGCACGCTGGAATGGGCCACGTCTTCGCCGCCTCCAAGCTATAATTTCGCGCGCATTCCAATCGTCACGAATGTCGAGCCGCTCTGGGCCGAACGCGAGGCCCTTCCCGTCGCCACCGGCCTTCGCGTCGATGTGCGCGAGCTCCTCATCTCGACGGTGGCGGAAGCGCATCCCGATATCCGCGAGAAATCGGCGACGCCGTCGATCTGGCCCTTGTTCGCTGCGATCGCTGTCGGCGGCACCTTTCTGTATTCGATCTTCACGCCCTGGGCGATCGTCTGGGGCGCCGCGCCGATCGCGATCACCCTGATCGGCTGGTTCTGGCCGAAAGATACGCCGGAGGACGAGGAATGAAGCAGCGTCCCGCCGCCGATCTGTCGGGCCTGCCAAGCTTCGGGCTTGGTCCGCGCAGCCCGACCTGGTGGGGTACGCTCGGTTTCATGGCGTTGGAAGGAATGGGCTTTGCGCTGGCGGCCGGCGCTTATCTGTATCTGGCGACCTTGTGGCCCAACTGGCGTCTGAGCGCCCCGGAGCCCAACCATTTGCCGGGAACGATCGTGACGCTGCTTCTCATCGTCAGCCTGGTGCCGAACCACCTCCTCAACCGCTACGCCAAGCAATGCGCCATCGGGCCGGTGCGGATCGGCATGGTGGTGATGTCGCTGCTCGGCAGCGTGCCGCTCATCGTGCGCTGGTTCGAGTTTCCGGCCCTGAACATCTATTGGGACACCAACGCTTATGGCTCGATGCTCTGGGTGCTGCTCGGCCTGCACACCATCCATCTGATCACCGATGTCGGCGACACGATCGTTCTGACAGTGCTGATGTTCACGCGCCACGCCTATAGCGGCCGGCGTTTCGGCGACGTCGGCGACAACGTCTTCTACTGGGATTTCGTGGTCTTGACCTGGATCCCGATCTATCTGCTCATCTACTGGGTCCCGAGGCTAGGCTGATGCGCGCGCTGCGTTTGGGAACGTCCTGGGGTGGTCTTGTGTCGGGGCCTCTGGCCTGGGCCATCTCTACGCAGCTGAATTACGCGCTGGTGCCCTGGCAATGTAATCGCCAGGTCCCGGTGGTGCTTCCCGTCGCACTGGTGCTCATGGTGTTTTCGCTCCTCGGCGGCGTCCTGTCGTGGCAGGCGAAGCGGCAAGGCGGCGCCGCCTTCAAACCGGAGCGTACACGCAGCACCGAGCGATTCATCGCCGATCTCGGCATGCTTTCGGCTTTGCTGTTTGCCCTCGTCATCGTCATCCAGGGCAGCGCCGCGCTCATCCTCGACGAGTGCCTGCGATGAGCTTCGAGGCGTTCTTCTCGACCTCGATCTGCTACGGCGCCGGCGCGCCCGAGGCCGGGTGGACGCTTGCCCTTCCCATCACGCTTCCGCTGGCCGCGCTCGCGCTGGTCTATGCGACCGGCGCCAACCGGCTGTGGCGCCGCAGCAGCCGAGGCCGACCAGAGCGGATACGACAAACCTTGCTGTTCGCCGCAGGGTGGTGCGTGCTGACGGGAGCGCTGGTCAGCCCGATCCATGCGCTCGGCGAGCGGGTCTTTGCCGCTCACATGATCGAGCACGAGCTGCTGATGGCGCTGGCGGCTCCGCTGCTGGTTGCAGCCCGCCCCGGCGCGGCCCTGGTATGGGCATTACCGGTCGCGTTTCGGCAGAGAACGGGAAGGCTCACGCATGGCAAGATGCTGCAGGCGGTCTGGGCCTTCGCCAGCCGCCCTCTCAACGCAACAATCATCCACGCGATCGCCATCTGGATCTGGCACATCCCGTTCCTGTTCGAGGCAGCCCTGCAGCGGGGCGTGCTGCACTATACCCAGCATGCGAGCTTCCTCGGCACTGCCTTGCTGTTCTGGTGGGCGCTTCTGCCCCGTTCCGGTCGGCAGCAGGCCTATGGCAGCGCTGTCATGCATCTCTTCTTCACCTCGATGCACACCGGCCTGCTCGGCGTGCTGCTGCTGCTGTCGCCCAAACTCTGGTATCCGGAAAATGCCGGTGGCGCAGCGCTGTGGGGTTTAAGCCCGATCGAGGACCAGCAGCTTGCGGGTCTGGTGATGTGGGTTCCGGCTGGCCTGATCTATGGCGGAGCCGCTTTGCTGCTCGCCGGCCTCTGGATAAGCAAGAGCGGAACCAGGGAGGCGACGCATGCGCTCCGATCTGGCTAGACTGATCGCCGGCGCCCTCGCCGCCATGATCGTAGTTGCCGTAGCCGTCGCCGCCGTGGCCTTATGGGCCGACCGGCGTGATCGTGTCCGGCACGAGTCGGATGCGGCAACCGGCGGCGTGGGCGCGCGCGCCATTCCGATCATGACCGCGAACGGCTGCTCCGGCTGCCATACGATCCCTGGCGTGCCGGGCGCGCAAGGTCAGGTCGGCCCGCGCCTCGACGCCAGCCTCGCCGGCCGGGTCATTATCGGCGGCGTGCTGGCGAACAATCCGGAGAACCTGATCCGCTGGATACGCGGCGCCAGAGAGATTAATCCGCACACCGCCATGCCATCGACGAGGATCACCGAGCAGCAGGCGCGTGATATCGCGGCCTATCTCTATGCTTTGAAATGATTGAACCCCGCCGGGTCGGAACCCGGGCTGTCACGCAACCTTCGACAGGACGCTGACATCGCATCTGGCGAGGCCATATCGCCAGCGATGGTTCGTCGCCGCGACACGGCTCTGGTAAAAAAGCGTGAGCTGTTCGCCCTCGATCATGACGGTCGAGTGACCGTTTTCTCCTGGCCCGCCTGGATCAAGAACCGGACCTACCGAGACGTAGGGTCCGGTAACCTCGGCGGCGATGGCGAAAAACACGCGTTGTCGGCTTCCTCGCGCTCCCCGCGGAAGGAAGCACGTGGCGTTCAGAAGCACGCGGCCATCGGGGAGCTCGACCAGTTGGGCGCCTTCGATCCCCCACTCGTAGTCGGGATCATCGCGCGTATTGTGGTGTGGGATATCACTATGGTCGAGGATCCTGCCCAGCCGCTTCCAAGGTCCGAACCACGAGTCCGACTGGCTGCGCGCCAGGTAGATGTCGGGTTGCGGCACACGACTGAATTTCGGCATGCCGGAATAGACGATGTAGCGCTTGCCGCCGATGATCGCCGGATGCGGATCATAGATCCCATCTTCGTCCGTGCCAGGGATCGACAGGATTGCCGGGTTGAGCACGACCCAGTTGAAGCCATCATTCGACACCGCGTGCTCACAGCGGCCGCCGGACTTCATGAACTCGGTCTGGATGAACATGTGGAAGACGCCGAGCTCGTAGACAACACCGGGCGCGGCAACGCCCGATCCTGTGACAGGAAGCTCGATGGGCTCGTGCTCCGTCCAGGGACCATGCAGCTCCGGCGCGGTTGCGTGAAGTATCTTCCAGCTCTCGGTTGTTACCGTGCCGCTCGAGCCGAAGACGTGCCAAAGCCTGCCGTCAAAGACGGGGCATGGATCCTTGAGATCATCCACCGCCTGCGGATGGAAGAGCGGGAACACATTCGTCTCGAACTCGATCTTCATCACTTGCCCCAGCAATTGCCGGCCGTTTGAGGCTCGTTTGGCTCCGGTCCAGGCGAATCGTTGGAGCCGTCGAACAGCTTAGCTGCCCATGCTACCGAAATACGGCCACCGAGTGACCGTCCCCAGGAAGCTGCGTGCGAATCTTGGCCGCACCTGCCAAGGGCAGCAGCTAAGATCCTTCGCCGCTTTAACGGTTCGCGGCTGGAACAAGTTATTCGACGGAAAGTTAGACGGAAAGGCGGAGCTGGCCTCCGCTGCCTGCGATTAACAAATGTTAATCGCAATATAAACCTGTGCTGCCACTAGGGAAAATTTGTATGGACGCGGCAATAAGAATACCAACTCGCAGAAAAACTACGAAGACGCAAGACTTACTTATATGCTTCTCTCATTTACGATGGAATTTTGTCTATCAGCGTCCACAGCATATTCTTACCTTGGCCGCGAAGGAGCATGAGATTATCTATTTCGAGGAACCTGTTTTCGAGGAGCGCTCGCATCCCTCGATGCGTTTCTCAGAGGTGGCGCCGGCAATTCGGGTCGCGACTCCTCTGCTTCCAATTGGCACAAGCCCGGCCGGAGCTGATGCCGTGCAGCGCAAATATCTCGACCGGATCATCGCTTCGACGCCGCACACCAACCTGACCGCCTGGTACTACACGCCCATGGCCCTACGCTTCAGCGCGCACATCAATTGCGATGTCTGCGTCTATGACTGCATGGACGAACTTTCGGCGTTCAAGAATGCGCCAACCGAGCTGGCCATGATGGAGCGAGCGCTATTCGGGCGCGCCGACGTGGTCTTCACCGGCGGCTTGAGCCTCTTTGAAGCGAAGCGCTGCCAGCACCGTGCCATCTATCCGTTTCCGAGCAGCATCGACGTCAGCCACTTCCACAAGGCAAGGACACCCGGCAAGGACCCGGCCGATCAATTCGGCATTCCTCATCCACGGGTGGGCTTCTTCGGCGTCATCGACGAGCGCCTCGACATCGATCTCGTGGCCCAGGCCTCCAAGGCCATGCCGGACGTGCATTTCGTCATGCTCGGTCCGGTGGTCAAGATCGACCCGAGCAGCCTGCCGACAGCGGGCAATCTGCATTGGCTCGGCGGGAAAGCCTATGCCGATCTTCCAGATTATCTGCGCCACTGGGACGCCGGCTGGATGCCGTTCGCGCTCAACGAGGCCACACGCTTCATCAGCCCGACAAAAACGCCGGAGTTCCTCGCCGCTGGCCTGCCGGTGGTTTCAACAGCAATTGTCGATGTTGTGCGAACCTACGGCGCAGCCGGGCTCGTCGACATAGTGGACGCCGAGGACGTCGACACCAAGCTGCGATCCGTCCTTACCCAATCGCGCGAGGCGCGGCTTCCGCAGGTCGATGCCTATCTCGCGGACATGTCCTGGAAGCGCACATGGAATGGCATGGCCGCTCACATCAGGAACGCCAGTGCGAGGAAAAAGGTCGTCCCGTTCCGCAGGAGCGCCTGACCATGTTCGACTGGCTGATCGTCGGCGCCGGCTTCGCCGGCAGCGTTCTCGCCGAACGCATTGCCTCGCAGCGGCGAGAAAGTGTTCTCCTCATCGATCGCCGCAATCACATCGGGGGTAACGCCTATGACTGCTACGACGAAGCAGGCATCCTCATCCACCGCTACGGGCCGCACATATTCCATACAAATGCCCGGTCCATCGTGGACTATCTGTCACACTTCACGACATGGCGGCCGTATGAACATCGTGTGCTGGCGGCGGTCGACGGAATGCTTCTCCCGATCCCCATCAATCTCGATACGATCAACCGCCTCTATGGTCTCGATTTGGATCCGGTGGAACTGGAAGACTTCTTCGCGTCTCGCCGCGAGACGATCGAGGAAGTCCACACGGCCGAGGACGTCGTGGTCAGCACTGTCGGGCGGGAACTCTATGAGAAATTCTTCCGCGGCTACACCAGGAAGCAATGGGGCGTAGACCCCTCCCAGCTTAGCAAATCGGTAACCGCCCGGGTTCCGACCAGGACCAACCGCGACGACCGCTACTTCGGTGACAGCTTCCAGCACATGCCCGCGAACGGGTACACGCGCATGTTCGAGCGCATGCTCAACCATCCCAATATCAAGATCATGCTGCAGACGGATTATCGTGAGGTCCGGGACCGGATTCCGTTCCGCAAGCTGATCTACACCGGCCCTGTCGACGAATTCTTCGACTGGAGACTTGGCCGCCTGCCGTATCGCTCACTGCGTTTCGAGCACGTGACCGTCGACTGTGAACAGTTCCAGCCAGTCGCTGTGGTCAACTATCCGCAAACGGAGGACTTCACCCGGATCACCGAGTACAAGCATCTGACCGGTCAGAAGAACGCCCGGACAAGCCTCACCTATGAATACCCGACCGACATTGGCGATCCGTATTATCCGGTGCCCAGGCCGGAAAACGAAGCGCTCTACAAGCAATATGAAGCCTTGTCCGCCAGTCGCCCGGATGTCTGGTTTGTCGGACGCCTTGCGACGTACCGCTATTACAACATGGACCAGGTCGTGGGTCAGGCTCTGGCTACTTTCGCCCGCATTCAGAAGACGGTCCCAATTGGAGGCGCCTTGCAGCCGGCAATGGCTGTGCCGGGCTAAAGCCGCTTGCTACTCCGGCATGCAAGGCTGCGTGGATCGAGAATGCTGGCCAAACAGCCTCTGCTGCCTCGCCAGTTCATCGGCCATCGGCTGACGGGTGCGACGCGATCCATCCGCATGGATGACGGAGAAAAGGCCAACTTCGGCGTGGCGTGAATTGTCCCATCCCGGGTAAGCCGTGATCGGATAAAGGCAAATACCCCCGACGGGCGCGCCTTGATTCATAGCCTCCCGCACCTCGTCGCACACATAGTGAAGCCATGCCGGCCCCCCCGATCCCTCCGCACCGGTCTCCGCAATGTACATCGGCTGTCGGTAGCGCTGGGCGACCTCGACGAGCATTTCCGACAGAGCCCGGTATTCGTGATGCCCCATCGGGATTGTTGGCCCGTGCAGGTACCACTGATTGTGCGGATAGAAATTCAGACCGATGACATCGATGAGATCTTCGCTGCCCCCAAGCTGCGGCTCGACGCGCCCCATCAGCATGTCGTACGCTTCGAACTGTCCTTGACGGACTTTTTCAGCCGCCCGCATTTCCGCGCGGCTTCGATCGCGCGGCGCGATGTGAATAAGCGGCTCGGCCCAGATGAACCGGCATTCTGGATCCGCTTCGCGCATGGCTCGTATGCCTTGCACGGCAGCCTTGACGAGGTGGCGTTTGAACCAACCCCTTCGCCTTGGGCCGGCCGGTGGAAAATAGCCCACTTCGACTGCCCAGGCGAAGAACGATATCTCGTTGATCGGGCAGACGAGCGCAGGCTTCCCGCTGACGGCCCGATGCAACCGGACAGCTTCCGCTGCGAAATCGGCATAGCGTTCGATCAGCTCCTTCCCGCCCTGGTCAAGATAATCGGGGGTTCCGTAGTGAAAGACATCCCAGATGACCTGAACGCCGGCGAGATTTGCCGCTTCGATCATCGGCGCCCAACTCGACCAATCGTACACGCCCGGCGCCTTCTCGATCAGGTGCCAGCGTAGCCCGTCACGAACAGTTCTGAGCCCAAGGTTCGCGCAGCCGCGATAGTCGCGTTCTGCGTGAGAATCATGGCCAGTCGCCCGCACGAGATCGAGACGCACGCCATCCTTTCGCCGGTGCGAGGAGCATTCGAAACCGCCCATGAAAAAACTGTCGAATGTGACCGCGCTGGCAGCCGGATTCACGTTTGGGCTAACGGCATGCGGCACATTCTTACTCCTTGGATTGGCCGGCACGGTCGACCAACGGCCGAAACCCTCTTTGGGTTGGGCAAATTCTTCGTTCTTGCCGCGTGCTGAACGGCGTTCAGCCCAGCGTGATCTCCTGATCGTTCACAACCTCGGCCAGCCGACTGAGGAAACTCACGAGACCGACTTCCGGATCGTCGTTGTCGCCTGTGAGCACGGAGATACCCCAACGCCCCAGCACGGCTTCTTCGACGGGGTCTCGGCTCGCCATGAAAATGTATGACGGCGGCCGATCCGCCTCGTAGCCCGATCGATTCCATGTCTGCCAAAGCCGATGCAACAGCAGCCGGATGTTCAGGTCCGACAAGCTATAGCCGACGAACAGAACCGTGCTGCCCAGCGCATCGGAACGAAACCGCACATCGAGCGGCGAATCGAAGGATAACCGATCGAGATAGTCGGTTTCCGTAAGGACCAGCGAGGAATCGTCATCGAAGTCGCCGTGGAATTTCACGATGCACGCGACGTCCCGGCGAGCCTTCGAGACATCCCGAGCATTGGCCACCTTCACGTATGCGCGGCCGTGTATCTCAAAGGCGACTTCGAGGTTCCGGTCATAGTTGGTGGTGTAGATCACCGGAAAATCCAGTGCGACGATCAGACGATGCAGTTCGGACTCCCGAATCTTCTCCCTCGTCACGGTCCAGTGCCTGTCCATCCAACTGCGCAACGGCCCGATGCTGCCATGCTTGATCCGGTAATACTCGGCCAGGGTTTGGAAGCGATCACGCGGTCTCGCCCCATCCAGGCCGAGTTCGCTCGCCATGCGTTCAATCAGCTTCTCCCAGGAAGGCAGCCCCACGCTCATCGAAACACCAGCTCCGACAAAGAGCACCGCATTGCGCTCTCGGATCGCTTTTGCGAGTGGAATAATCGGGTCCTCGTTCATTGCCGAAGCTGAGCGGGCTGCCGCGGGCGGCGCATGACGCATAACTTCCGAACCCGAAGGTGGATGAAGTGTTCCCCGCTCAGCCGCGAAAATCTAGAAGACCGCCGATACTCCCGGTCGGTCTCGGCAAGGTCTCGGAGCTGCCATCGAGCAAGGCAAAGCAGAGACGGACGGGCTGGCTTCGGTCCCTCTCAGCATCGGCGGATCGCGAGCGCGACATCGGTCGCGAACGGTGGCACCTCCAGCTTCAACCTACCGTCCGCTTGCGCCCGCCATTCCGCCGCTTGCGTGCCGGCCGCAGTATCCCAGCCGACTATGTGGTAGCTACCCGGAGCCAGCCCAGGCAGGTCGATCATGACGGGCTCGGTTTGCACGTCGGCCTGCAGCATGCCGTTGGGCCCGATCGTTTCGCGGTGCACCAACCAGGCCACCGCCTGGGCATCGTCGCCGCAGGCTACCGCCGCGACATCGGGGCGGGAAACCCGCACCCGGCCGCAGAGATGGACACGTCGGAACCGACTCCAGTCGATCAGCGGCAGGAAACCCGCCAGCGAGCGCTGCGCCCGCCGCATGCCGGGTGTGAGCATATGCGGCGTACGGTTCGGCCAGCGCATGCCGCCACCGGCACCGCCGGCAGCCAGGTGCGCCCATTGCATATGGCGGAAATATTCGTCGTCGAACGGCTCCGGCAGCGTGATCTTCTTGTCCTTGAAGGTATGGATCGGGCCATGTTCGCTGTCGAGGAACGGCCGGCCATCGCGAGTTTCGGCCAGGGCCTCGCCGACGATCCGCCCCAGGCCGAGCGCCGGGGCCACTGTGTCGCGGGGATGATCGATCGTGCCCTCCTCGTAGATGTGGAGGGAGGCGAAGTCGAGATCCGGATGCCGGAAGATGGGTTCGCGGAGCGGCATGTGCGCCCGCCAGCGAAGCTCCGGTCCGAAGAGCGAAACCGTTTGCGGGTGGGAGCGGCCGTAGAGCGAAATCTCCAGCCGGCGAACGAAAGCACCGAGATCGTGGATGAAGTCGCCGAAATCGTCGGCGCTGCCTTCGGCCTGCTCGGGATGGATCTCGTTCCAGAGGTCCCAAGCGAAGAGCGCGCCGCTGCCGCCCCATCTGCGCACCGCGAATTCCAGCCTTGCCTTGATGGCGCGGCGCGTGGCCGTGCAGACCAGAAAGCGCGAGGGCTGATCCAGCACGCCGCCGTTCCTCTGATTATAGGGGTGATGACGCCAGTGCCGCCACTGCCAAAATGTATCGAACGGGGTGAGCAGTATTCTCAAACCGTGCTTTTCACAGAGACGAAAAAGATCGTCCCACAGCCGCACCATGGCAGGAACGAAGCGACCGAGCGGCCGCTCGAAGTAGCGGTGGCGGACCTGAGCATATTCCAGCATCAGCCTGAGGCAGGTGACGCCGCTTTGCTTAAGCCAGCGGAGGTGAGCCTCCACGCCGGCTATGTCCTTGCGCCGGAACAGCCCATTTAGCTCAGGCCAGCTTATCGCGTCATTCTGCCCGATCGGCATCCACGGCTCGCCGTCCTCAGTGGCGAAATATGAGCCGGCCACCGTGATCCACTGCAGACCCGCGGACCGGACAGCGAGCACGCGCTCCGCGTCACTGGTCGTGCTGTCCGTTAATCCCGTGTTGTCCAAGTGGCTTTCCGGTATTCCCCAAGGCACTCCAAACTGTCTCAGGGGAAAAATGTTCACCGGCGCCGGCGCAAAAATCGCAGCCCGCCCGGGCCTCATCGCCGAGACAATGGCCCGTTATTAAAGAATGGCCAGCTGATCTGCTCCAGCTTCGTTCGACTGAAAACCCTAGCTAGGATCCGCTCGCCGCCATCCCGGCCGCAGGGGCCTGGGCAGGCCACCGAAAGCCAACCAGGTCAAGTCATAGCGACGAGTAGAGATTCGCCGGCGGGATCTCGCCAACCAGGAAGGCCGGCTTCAGGCGATCCTCTGCTGAAGCTGCGGCATGTCTTCGCTCTTCCGCAGACCCGTTGCGACGACCGACACCCGAAACTTTCCGGCCAACGCCTGGTCGAAGATGGCGCCGACGATAATGTCGGCGTCGGCGTCGACCTCTTCCCGTATCCGTGTCGCGGCTTCGTCGACCTCGAAGAGCGTCATGTCCGTGCCGCCGCAGATCGATACCAGCAGGCCTCTGGCGCCCGTCATGGAAGCCTCATCGAGCAGCGGGTTGGCGATTGCTGCCTCGGCCGCCGTCCTTGCGCGGCCCTCCCCCGAGGCCTCACCGGTTCCCATCATCGCCCGGCCCATGTCTCGCATCACCGACTTCACGTCGGCAAAATCGAGATTGATCAGGCCTTCCTTCACGATGAGATCCGTGATGCAGCCGACACCGGCGTAGAGAACACGGTCCGCCATAGCGAAGGCATCGGCAAACGTCGTCCTGGCGTCGGCGACCCTGAAAAGGTTCTGGTTGGGGATGACGATCACGGTGTCGGCGCTTTCGCGAAGGCGTTCTATGCCCTCTTCGGCGGCCTGGGACCTGCGCTTGCCCTCGAACGTGAAAGGCTTGGTAACCACCGCCACCGTCAAAATGCCGGCATCGCGCGCCGCACGCGCAATAACGGGCGCGGCGCCAGTCCCGGTGCCGCCGCCCATGCCCGCCGTGATGAAACACATATGCGTTCCCGCAAGATGATCCATGATCTCGTCGATGGATTCCTCGGCGGCCGCGCTGCCGACGTGGGGGAGAGATCCGGCGCCCAAGCCCTCGGTCACATGCGCACCCAACTGGATCAGTCTCGGCGACTTCGACATGGTGAGCGCCTGGGCGTCGGTATTGGCGACGACGAACTCGACCCCCTGCAGGCCTTCAGCGATCATGTTGTTGACGGCGTTTCCGCCAGCGCCGCCGACCCCGACAACTGTGATCTTAGGTCTCATCTCCAGGATTTCCGGCTTGGCAGTCATTGTGATCTCTCTACGGGACGCAGTGGCTGCGCCAGAGCAACTAGCAAACGAATCAGATGGTCCCGCCAAGATCAGGGAATCAGAGGACAGGCCTCGCCGCAAGGTCAAGCTGAGGGCGTCAAATCGCAAGTTTGCTTCAGGAGCGCCGTGGTCCCGAGCGCAAACCTGCGTGAACCGGTGGGGGGGCGGGGGCGACGAAAGACAAATGGTTCAGCCGAAGCAGCCCGCGTCCTCTTCCCTGAGATACGTCCGGGCCGCTTCGGACCGTCGCGCGGCCAGCAGCCCTGAAGACCGCGATCCGTCGCAAGCAGAGCCGAGACGTCCTGCTCACGAGGTTGATAAATCCCGCCGGCTCTCTAAGTTCGCCTTGGGGCACCTTTACTTCGCGCTGGTCCGGCAAACGATCGGACTTAGGCGCAAGAACGGTGATTTGTCGATGACAAGCGCGGTGTCGGGCACCTTGGCGGCCCTTTTGTGCTTTCTGTCCCTGACCGCTGCTGCTCCGCGTGCGTTCGCCCAGCAACCGACCGTGCAGCCGGCCGGAGCGATCAAGCCGGACGAGAAGACAACCGAAATCAAGATAGGCTATTTACGGGCCTACGCGCCGCGCCTGACGCTTTCCCTGCTGGACGAGCCGCCGCGTGACGAAGGTGTCGCGGGCGCCAATGTCGCCATCGGCGACAACAACACCACGGGCAGGTTCATCAATCAGAAATTCAGCCTCGACGTCACCGAGATAAAACCGGAGGCCGACGCGGTTGAGGCATTCAACGCGTTGATTTCCAAAGGCGACCGCTATGTCATCGCGGATCTCTCGGCCAAGCAGCTGCTGTCGATCGCCGACATCGCCCGCGACAAGGGCGTGCTTATCTTCAACGTCGGCGCCACCGACGACAGACTGCGCGAGGAGGAATGCCGCATAAACGTCTTCCACATCGCGCCGACGCGAAGCATGCTCGCCGACGCTCTGGCCCAGTATCTGATGGTCAAGAAATGGCCGAGCTGGGTGCTGCTCTACGGCTCGCATGATGAGGACCGCCTCTATGCCGACGCGTTGCGCCGCGCGGCAGCCCGCTTCGGCGGACAGATCGTCGCGGAGAAAGAATTCAAGGATACCGGGACGGCGCGCCGCACTGACACCGGAGCCACGCAGATACAGCAACAGATTTCGGTATTCACGCAAGACCTGCCGGAGCATGACGTGCTGCTTGTGGCCGATGAAAGCGAGGTGTTCGGGACCTACGTGCCCTACCGCAGTTGGACGCCGCGGCTCGTCGCAGGCACGGCCGGTCTTGTGGCATCGTCATGGCATCCCGCGAGTGAACAGTGGGGCGGCATTCAAATGCAAAATCGCTTCCTCAAGACGGCAGGCCGGCGAATGCTGTCCAAGGACATGTCGGCCTGGACGGCCGTGCGGGCCATCGGCGAAGCCACCACGCGCACCAATGGCGGCGATCCGAAAAAGATCAGCGATTACATCCGCTCGGACGACTTCTCGGTCGCCGCCTTCAAGGGGCAGAAGCTGACCTTCCGCAAATGGAACCTCCAGCTTCGCCAGCCGATCCTGCTTGGCGATGCCACATCGGTCGTCTCGACATCTCCCCAGGAGGGCTATCTCCACCAGGTCTCCGAGCTCGACACCCTCGGCATCGATCAGCCGGAAACGAAATGCGTTCTCAAGTAGCGCCGATCGGGAGGAATTCGTGCAGAGCCGAGCTTGCATACTCGCCATTCTCGCAACCGGCGTCATGGCCGACCCGGCATCGGCCTACACGGCCTACGTCTCAAACGAGAAGGACAATACGATCACCGTCGTCGACACGGCAACGATGCAGGTGGTCAAGACCGCCGACGTCGGCCAGAGACCGCGCGGCATCACCATCTCGCACGACGGCAAGTTCATCTATTTGTGCGCCAGCGACGACAATACGATCCAAATCATCGATACCACGACGCTGCAGGTCGTCGGCACGCTGCCCTCCGGCGACGATCCCGAATTGTTCGTGCTTTCGCCCGACGGCAAGACGCTCTACGTCGCCAACGAAAACGACAATCTGGTCACCGCGATCGACCTCGACAGCAAGCAAGTCACGTCCGAGATCCCGGTCGGCGTGGAACCCGAAGGCATGGCCGTCAGCCCCGACGGCAAGACCCTGGTCAACACCTCGGAGACCACCAGCATGGCGCATTTCATCGACACCGAGAGCCATGAGGTAACCGACAACGTGCTGGTCGACACGCGCCCGCGCTTCGCCGCGTTCAAGCCCGACGGCTCGCAGGCCTGGGTCAGTGCCGAGATCGGCGGCACCGTCAGCGTCATCGACAACGCCAAGCGCCAGGTCGTGAAGAGGATCAAGTTCGCGATTCCCGGACTGCGAGCCGAAACCATCCAGCCGGTCGGCATCGCCATCAGCGCCAACGGGAAGAAGGCCTATATCGCGCTCGGCCCGGCGAACCATGTCGCAGTGATCAACACCGAAACCTACGAGGTTGAAAAATACATCCTCGTCGGACAGCGCGTCTGGCATCTGGACTTCACCCCCGATCAGAAGACACTGATCACGACGAACGGCAATTCCAACGACATCACTTTCATCGATACGGCGACCGAGGAGCCGGTTCAGTCGGTCACCGTGGGGCAGCAGCCGTGGGGCGTGGTCATATCGCCCAAATAGAAAAGCAGCCGAAAGATTAAGGCCTGAAGCCGGGGCCAAAGACGTCGAGCGCGCTAGATAGCATCCTGAAGGAGCATCCATGCAGCATGCGAGGACGGCGAAAACGGGGATCGGAGCGGCGGCACTCGATGTCGCCGGCGTCAGCCATTCCTATGGTCCGAAGCGGGCGCTCAACGACGTCTCGTTCTCGATCGCGCCGGCGACTTTCACCGCCCTTCTCGGTCTCAACGGCGCCGGCAAGACGACCCTTTTCTCGCTGATCAGCCACCTCTACGACACGCGCCAGGGATCGATCCGCATCTTCGGCCATGACGTCCGCCGTGCGTCCGGCGAGGCGCTGAGGCGGGTCGGCATTGTGTTCCAGGCACGCACGCTCGACCTCGACCTGAGCGTATACCAGAACCTCTCCTATCACGCCTCGCTGCACGGCATCGGACGGCATGAAGCCCGGCAGCGCATTGCAGCGCTGATCGAGACGGTCGACATGCAAGGCCGTCAGCATGACAAGGCTCGCGGCCTTTCCGGCGGTCAGATGCGGCGCATCGAGATCGCCCGGGCGCTGCTCCATAGCCCGTCCCTGCTGCTGCTCGACGAGGCGACGGTGGGTCTCGACATCCAATCGCGCGCGGGCATTCTCGCCACCATCCGCAAGCTGGTCGAAACCGAGGGCATCGGCGTGCTTTGGGCCACCCACCTGATCGACGAGGTTGAAGACGGCGACCATGTCGTCGTGCTGCGGCAAGGTGACCTGGTCGCCAAAGGCAAAGTGGCCGACGTGGTCCAAGCGAGTGGCGCCGCGTCGATCCGCGACGCCTTTTCCAAACTCAGCCGCGGCGAAGCAGCCGGCCAGGCGGAGATCTCGCCATGAGCACTCCCGCAATGCCGGAAAAGGTCGCATCCGTCACGCCGGTGAAGTCCGGCGCGTTCGGCTTTCGTCACTACCTCATCTGCCTCAAAGGCGTCGTCGTGCGGGAAGGGCTGCGCTTCCTGCACCAGCGCGAGCGCTTCATCTCGTCGCTGGTGCGACCGCTCGTCTGGCTGTTCATTTTTGCCGCCGGGTTCCGGCAGGTGCTCGGTGTCTCGATCATCCCGCCCTACAAGACCTACGTGCTCTACGAGGTCTACATCACGCCGGGCTTGTGCGGCATGATCCTGCTGTTCTCGGGCATGCAGTCTTCGCTGTCGATGGTCTACGACCGTGAGATGGGCAATATGCGAATCCTGCTGGTCAGCCCATTTCCCCGCTGGTATCTGCTGGTGTCGAAGATGCTCGCCGGCGTCTCCGTGTCGATCGCGCAGGTTTATGCCTTTCTGATCGTTGCCTGGTTCTGGGGCGTCAAGGGGCCGCCGCTCGGTTACCTATTCGTGCTGCCGGCCCTGTTCCTGTCGGGGATGATGCTTTGCGCGCTCGGCATGCTTTTGTCCTCGATGATCAAGCAGCTCGAGAACTTCGCCGGCATCATGAACTTCGTCATCTTTCCCGGCTATTTCGCGTCGCCGGCGCTCTACCCATTATGGCGCATCCAGGAAGCGAGCCCGCTGCTTTACAAGCTCTGCCTCGCCAACCCCTTTACTTATGCCGTCGAGCTGATCCGCTTCGCCTTCTACGGGCAGATCGATTGGGTGTCGCTGGGTGTCGTCGCCGGCTGCACGCTGCTGTTTCTCGGGGGCGCCATCATCGCTTATGACCCTTCGCGCGGCCTGATAACCCGCAAGCAAGGCACGGGAGGAAACGGTTGATGGAACGGATGAGCCTTGTTCGCAGCCTGGTTGCGGCTGTCATGCTCATGCCCCACGCCGGCGCCACGGCCGCGAACACCGATCCGGACTGGCCCTGCATGCAGCGCAAGGTGCCGCAACTGGTCGCCGGGGTGAGCTTGATCGAACGGGAGAGAGACGGAGCTAAGGAACTGATCCTTGAGCTAGGCAGTTGTGTTCTGTTCCTGTGTTTTTTGGCTGTTTGAGAACCCAGCGTTTCATTTGTCCATTGTGAGGTGATGGATGAGCCATTGCATTGCCCGCAATGGCGCCAATGACGACCGGTCCCTTCGGGCTGGCTAAAGAGGAGAATGCAATGAAGAAGAAGAGCTGGAAGAAACCGACGATGTGCCAGGTTGCCGCGGGCTTCGAGATTTCGCGGTATCTGCCTGCTGAAACGCCTCCCAGGAAGTAGGCCGCAGAGCTGCGTGTCCCTGGCTGCGGGGGCATGCATCCCCTTGCCGCTTGAGGTCGTCGAGACGGGGGCTGCCGCGGGAAGCGCGGGCGCGAAGCCGTTTGGCACCGAGAATTTGGCGTCGGTCAAATGGGCCGCAGAGCAGGCATCGCCATGCGCGTGAAGATCATAGGATCGGCGGCGGGAGGCGGATTTCCGCAATGGAACTGCAACTATCGCCTGAGCCGCTCGGCTCGGAGCGGCATGGCTGGCGTGCATTCGCGGACCCAGTCGTCCATTGCCGTATCGGCTGACGGGACAGGCTGGGTTCTGTTCAACGCGTCGCCCGACATTGGCCGGCAGATTGCGCAAACGCCTGAACTGCAGCCCGCGGCCGATGCGCTGCTGCGCTCGACGCCCATCCGTGCAGTCGTGCTGACCAATGGCGACGTCGACCATGTCGCTGGCCTGCTCAGCCTGCGGGAGCGGCAGCCCTTCGCAATCTATGCAACGGCCCAGGTGCTGGCGACACTGGCGGCGAATTCGATCTTCAACGTTCTCGATCCGGCGATCGTGCCGCGCCGCATTCTGGCGCTAACGGAGGAACTGGCGATCTGCAACGCGGACGGCCAGGAGACCGGCGTGGTCGTCGACGCCTTTCCCGTGCCCGGCAAGATCGCGCTCTATCTCGAGCAAAGAGGCGATCCAAGTGCCGATTTCAGCTCCGACACGGGCGACACGATCGGCGTGCGTATCAGCGGGGCTGGAAGTCGCGCTGCTGTCTTCTACATTCCCGGCTGCGCGCGCATCGATGCCGCCCTGCGCACGCGTCTGGCGGACGCCGCCTGCCTTCTGTTCGACGGCACTGTCTATGCAGACGACGAGATGATCCTCGCCGGCGTCGGCCAGAAGACCGGTGCGCGCATGGGGCACATCGCAATGTCTGGAGAAGCGGGTTCGATCGCCGCCTTGGTCGATGTGAGGATCGGCCGCCGCGTCTTCGTCCACATCAACAATACCAATCCTGTTCTCGACGAGAGTTCCGCCGAACACGCGGCGGTCAGAGCGGCTGGCTGGGAGATCGGGAGCGACGGAATGGAGATCGAACTTTGAGCGACTTCCACGACGCGGCGCGACATGGTCTGTCCAAGAGCGAGCTCGAGGCCGTGCTGCGGCAGGTCGGCGCCGAGCGTTATCACAACCGCCATCCCTTTCATCACAGGATGACCAGTGGCGTGCTGACGAAGGCCGAAATGCAGGCCTGGGCATTGAACCGCTACTGCTACCAGACCGTCATTCCGCGCAAGGACGCCGTGATCCTGGCACATGCCGAGGATCCGGCGTTTCGCGCCGCCTGGCGCAATCGCATCGAGGATCAGGACGGCGAGGACGGCTGGAGCGGCGGCATCGCGCGCTGGCTGCATCTGGCGACCTCGCTCGGGCTCGATGCCGAAGCCGTCAAGAGCGAAAGGCTGGCGCTGCCGGCGACCCGCTTCGCCGTCGGCGCCTATCTTTCCTTCTGCACGAACCGCACGCTGCTCGAGGCGGTGGCATCGTCGCTGACCGAGATGTTCTCGCCGATCATCATCGGCGAGCGAGTGCCGGCGATGCTGGCCAAATACGACTACATCACCGAGGACACGCTGGTCTATTTCAGCCGGCGGCCGGAACAGGCAACGCGCGACGCCGACTTCGCCCTCGCCTATGTGCTGAGCCACGCCGATACGGCCGAGCGCCAGCAGCAGGCGATCGATGCGCTGGTGTTCAAATGCGATATATTGTGGGCCATGCTCGATGCGCTTCAACATGCCTATGGCGCGCCGGGAAACGTCCCTCCGGGCGCCTTCCAGCCGGAGGCAACCCGATGATGGCGCCGCGCGAGAGAGCCATCGTCTCCTTGCAATCAATGCCATCGCTGCCGAGGCACGTGCGTATTCAGTACGACCCCGTGCGACAGGCCTTCGCCGTGCTTTCGCCGGAAAAGGTATTCTGGCCGAACGATATCAGTCTCGACATATTGCGCCGCTGCGACGGGCGGTCCGCGGTCGGCTACATCATCGCTGGTCTTGCGGCCGATTACGATGCTGAACAGGAGGCCGTAGCGGCCGATGTCATCGCCTTCCTGCAGGAATGGTCGGACAAGCTGCTGGTGAAGCTATGAGCGAGCCGCTTCTGCCTCCGATCGGCATGCTGGCGGAACTGGCGCATCGCTGCCCGCTGCAGTGCCCTTATTGCTCCAATCCGCTCGAATTGCTCAAGGCCAATCGTGAGCTCGACACCCAGACCTGGCTCGATCTTTTCTCGCAGGCCGCCGATCTCGGCGTTCTGCAGGTGCATCTGTCCGGCGGCGAGCCGACGCTGCGCCGCGATCTCGAGCAATTGATCGCCGGGCTTTCGGCGCGCGGTGTCTACACCAACCTCATCACCGCCGGCATCAACATTGCCGAGGGCCGGATCGCGGCCTTTGCCGAAGCCGGGCTCGACCACCTGCAGCTGAGCTTCCAGGGCGCCCGCCCGGCGACGACCGACCGTATCGGCAACCACAGCGGCAGCCACGAAAAGAAGCTGGAGACGGCACGCCGCGCCCGCGCGGCCGGGTTGCCGCTCACCATCAATGCGCCGATCCATCGCCACAACATCGAGGAAGTGCCGGAATTCATCGACCTGGCTCTTTCGCTGGACGCCGAGCGGCTCGAGATCGCCAATGTGCAGTATGCCGGCTGGGCGCTGGCCAATCGCAATACGCTGATGCCCGAACGCGCCGCGGTCGAACGGCAGGCGGAGATCGTCGCGGCGGCGCAAGCACGGCTTGCCGGCGTCATCAACATCGATTTCGTCCCGCCGGACTATTTCGCCGTCTATCCCAAGCCGTGCATGGGCGGCTGGGCGCGCGACGCCTTCATGGTGACGCCCGACGGCACGGTGCTGCCATGCCATGCCGCGCAGACCATTCCTGCGCTCCGCTTCGAGCGTTTCGGAGAGCGCTCGCTGGCCGAGATCTGGACCGATTCACCGGCATTCAATGCCTTTCGCGGTACCGAATGGATGCTGGAGCCGTGCCGAAGCTGCGAGCGGCGCGAGATCGATTGGGGCGGCTGCAGATGTCAAGCGATGGCGATTGCCGGCGATGCCGCCGCAACGGATCCGGTCTGCATCAAATCGCCGATCCATGCCCGGGTGGGCATGCTCACCGATGAAACGCGGCGCGCCGCGGCAGACAGTGCGGCGGGCGAACCCTTCATTTACCGTCGGATAGGAGCTGTGGCGGAGCTCGCCTGACCGTCTTCCCCTAAGTGGTCCCCAATAGGATAGAACCGGAATTCGGCATGGCGGGATTTGTGCGAAAGCGCGTCGCCTGAATCCGTTCCAGCGCGACGCGCTTTAGAGAGGGTCGAGGCGCAGTTTGTCCCGGGCGATCTTCCAGGCGGATTCGACGTGGCGCCGTGCCGCGGCTTCCGCCTCCTGCGGCTTACGCGCCCGGATCGCATCCATAATCGCGTTCATCTCGGCGATCGCCGGCTCGCGACGGTTTGCCGAGGCGATCGTCATCGAACGCAGCTGGTTGATGCGCACATTCAACCCGCTGACGATCTCCCAGGCGACACGCTTGTCCGCAGCCTCGAAAAGCGCTTCGTAGAACTTCGTCGTCGCGCGCATCACTGCCGGCGGCTTGCCCGAGGCCCAGGCCTCGAAGAGCTCGCCGAGGGCGTGCTCCAGTACGGCCAGTTGGCCATTGGTGGCCGATTGCGCGCAGGCGCGCGCCGCGATGCCCTCGAGCAAAGCCCTGAGCTCATAGATCTCGTCGGTGCGGCCGATATCCGGTTTGGCCACAGCCGGACCATGCCCGGGGATCATCTGCACAAGGCCTTCAGCCTCCAGCTGCCGCAGGACCTCGCGCACAACCGATCGGCTGACGCCGAGCTGGTCGCAAAGCGGCCGCTCGACGAGCCTTTCGCCGGGCTGGAAATGAAAATCCATTATGGCCTCGCGCATGCGCTCAAGGGCCAATGTTCTCAAGGTTTTGGCGCTGCGATCGATGCGAAGCGTGTCGTCCTGCATGTCTCTGCTCCCTTGGCCGCCACGAAAACAGATTCCATGGCCGGTTGACAAGGTATTTGGTGCTCCATACTATGGTATACCATAAGATCAGAGAAGTTGGCATTTTCTCGAGCGCCACCTGACAGAGGTTTCCATGCAGCCGGCCATTCGCAAGATCGTCACTTACAGCGAGAACACGCTGATCGAAGGCGGCAAGGCAGCATCCAAGCCGCTGCGCCTGATCGGCATCGCCGCCGTGCTGACGAACCCCTGGGCGGGTCGCGGCTTCATCGAGGATCTTTCGCCCGAAATCCGCGCCTTTGCGCCGGCGCTTGGAGAAACCCTGACCCGCGAGATCGTTGCCGCCGCCGGCTCGGCCGAGGCGATCGAGGGCTACGGCAAGGCCGCGATCTGCGGCACGTCGGGCGAGATCGAGCATGCCTCGGCGCTGATCCACACACTGCATTTCGGCAATCATTATCGCCGCGCCGTCGCCGCCAAGACCTATCTCGCCTTCACCAATCTGCGTGGTGGGCCGAACACACCGATCATGATTCCGCTGATGGACAAGAATGACGAGGGCCGCCGCTCGCACTATCTGACCGTGCATTTCCAGATCGGCGACGCACCGGCGCCGGACGAGTTGGTCGTGGCGCTCGGTGCTTCGATCGGCGGCCGTCCTCACCATCGCATCGGCGACCGCTATCAGGACCTCAAGGAAGTGGGCGACCTGCATGGCTGACGCCGTCGCACCTGGATGGACCCGGGCCGCCGCGCCCAACGGAACCGGCTTTATCCGCGCCGGATCGGGCGCGCCGGTGCTGTTCATCCACGGCGTCGGCATGAACGCGACGATCTGGCAGCCGCAGATCGAGCGGATGGTCGACCGCTTCGACCTGATCGCCATCGACATGCTTGGCCACGGCCGCTCGCCGCTGCCGCCGCAGGAGCCGGAACTCGCCGACTATGCCGCGCAGGCGATCCGGCTGCTCGATCATCTCGGCCTCGACAAGGTGTCCGTCGTCGGTCACTCGATGGGGGCTTTGGTCGCGCAGGAACTCGCGCTGCTAGCGCCGGAGCGCATCCGCCGTGTCGTGTCGCTCAACGCCGTGTTCCGTCGTCCGCCTGATCTGGCCCAAGCCGTGCTCGAGCGCGCGGCGGCGCTCACCGGCCACGGCGATGCGGCGGGGGTCGCCCAGACCATCGCCCGCTGGTTCGGCGATCCGGTTCCGGCCGAGCTCACGGCGGCGGCCGGGAAGGCGGCGGCAGCGTTGAGCGAGGTCGATCCCGAAGGCTACGCCCGCACTTATCGCCTGTTCGCCCGTGCCGACGGCGACCACGCCGAGCGCCTGCAGACCCTGGCCATGCCGGCCCTGTTCATCACCGGCTCCGAGGACAAGAACTCCTCGCCGGCAATGTCGGCCACCATGGCCAGGCTCGCGCCGCATGGCCGCTGCACCGTTCTCGCCGGCCAAAGGCACATGATGGCGGTGGCGGCACCGGATCTCACCTCACGATGCATCGCCGAGTTCCTGAACGAAGGTGAAAGCCTGGAGCAAGGAGCAGCAGCGGACGCCAGCTTCGACAGCGGCGAGTTCCGGCGTGCGCTCGGCTCCTTCCTAACCGGCGTCACCATCGTCACCACGATCGGCGCGGAAGGCGAGCCGCGCGGGTTCACCGCCAACTCGTTCACATCGGTGTCGCTTGATCCGCCGCTGGTGCTGGTCTGCATCGCCCACAAGGCGCTCGGTCATCCGGTGTTCGCGACATCGAAGAGCTTCGCCATCAACATTTTGAACGAGACCCAGAAAGCGGCCTCCGGCATCTTCGCCTCCAAGGCAGCGGATAAATTCGCGTCGGTCGACTGGCGCCCGGGGAAGACCGGCAGTCCGGTTCTCGACGGCTCGGTCGCAACCTTCGACTGCGATCTGGAGCGGTTGGTCGAGGCGGGCGACCATTCGATCCTGATCGGCCGCGTCCGCGACTTCCAGCACAATTCCTCGCAGCCTCTCGGCTATTGCCGCGGCGCCTACATCACGCCCGGGCTCAGTCAGGAGGCGCTGGCCGCCGCCCAGCCCGGCACCGATGTCGGCGCCATCCTCGAAAACGGCGGCCGTATCCTGTTCCTGGAAACGCCAGACGGCTTCCTCGAACTGCCGCGCGGCCGGGGGCTGGGCTCGGCAAGCGACGGCAAGAGCCTCAACGGGCTTCTGGCCGAAAAGGCCATCGAGGCCCAGCTCGGCTTCCTCTTCGCCGTATGGGACGACGCGGGCAATCCCTCGCGCACCCATGTTTACTATCGCGGTACCTTCGACGTGCCGGCTTCCAGCGATCGCGGCATCCGGCTGATCGACATCGACGCGATCGACGGCTTGAAGATCGCCGATCCGGCCATCCGCTCGATGCTCACCCGCTATGTGCGCGAATGCACTGAAGACGCATTCGGCGTCTATGTCGGCAACGAGGTCGAAGGCGAGGTAAGGCCGCTCGCCAGGACCGCCGCCCTCAATACAGGTGACCAGGGATGAAGTTCTCGCTCTTCGTGCATATGGAACGCTCGGATCTCGCCAAGCCGCATTCGGAGTTGTTGCGCGAGTTGGGTGAGCTGGTCCTGCTGGCGGAACAGGCGGGCTTCGAGACCGCCTGGATCGGCGAGCATCACGGGATGGAGTTCACCATCTCACCCAATCCGTTCATCAACATCGCCTATCTTGCGGCCAAGACCAGCCGCATCCGCCTCGGCACCGGAACCATCATCGCGCCCTTCTGGCACCCGATCAAGCTTGCCGGCGAGGCGGCGATGACCGACGTGATTGCCGGCGGCCGGCTCGACATCGGCATCGCCCGGGGCGCCTACAGCTACGAATATCAGCGCGTCTTCCCCGGGCTCGATGCCTGGGGCGCCGGGCAGCGCATGCGCGAGATCATTCCGGCGATCCGGGGTCTCTGGGACGGCGACTACGAGCACTCCAGCGAATTCTGGCAGTTCCCGCCAACCACCTCCTCTCCCAAGCCCCTGCAAGAACCCTACCCGCCGATCTGGGTGGCGGCGCGCGATCCGAACTCGCACGACTTCGCTGTCGCCAACGGATGCAAGGTCCAAGTGACGCCGCTGGCGTCCGGCGACGATGAGGTTGCAAGCCTGATGCAGCGGTTCAACGACGCCTGCGCCGCGCATCCTGAAATCCCGCGTCCGGAAATCATGCTCTTGATGCACACGTTCGTCGCCGAGAACGCCGCCGATGCCGATCGGCTGAGCCAGGATCTGTCGAATTTCTACTGCCAGTTCGGCGCCTGGTTCCAGAACAAGAAGCCGGTGCACCAGGGCATTTTGGAACCGCTGAGCGCCGAAGAGATCGCGGCCATGCCGCAATACGCGCCGGACAAGATGCGCCAGAACCTGGTGATCGGCGAGGCGCACGAGGTGGTCGCGCGGCTGAAAGCCTATGAGACGCTAGGCTTCGACCAGTACTCGATCTGGATCGACAGCGGCCTTTCGCACGCGCGCAAGAAGAAATCGCTGCAATTGTTCATCGACCGGGTGATGCCGGCCTTCATCTGATCGCGAACGAACGGGCAAGGCCATGACCGACGCCGCATTCAGGAACTTCATCGACGGCCGCTTCGACGAGCCGTCGGCCAGCTTCGACAGCATCGATCCGTCGACCGGCGCGCCATGGGCGAAGATGCCGGCGGCGGATGAAGCCGATGTCGACCGCGCCGTCGAGGCCGCGCATCGTGCGCTGCGCACCGGCCCCTGGGCGTCGATGACAGCAACCGCGCGGGGCAAGCTGCTGGTCAGGCTCGGCGACCTCGTGGCCGCCAATGCGGGCCGCCTAGCCGAGTTGGAGACGCGCGACACCGGCAAGATCATCCGCGAGACGCGCGCCCAGATCGCCTATGTCGGCGACTATTACCGCTACTATGGCGGGCTCGCCGACAAGCATGAAGGCGCGCATGTGCCGATCGACAAGGCCGATCTCGACGTCACCATCCGCCGCGAGCCGATCGGCGTCGTCGCCGCGGTGGTGCCGTGGAACTCGCAGCTCTTCCTCTCGGCGGTCAAGCTCGGCCCGGCGCTTGCCGCGGGCTGCACGGTGGTGCTCAAGGCCTCAGAAGACGGCCCGGCACCGTTGCTCGCCTTCGCCGAGTTGGTCAGCGAAGCCGGCTTTCCGGCCGGCACCGTCAATATCCTCACGGGCTTCGGCCAGGAGTGCGGACGGCGCCTGACCAGTCATCCGCTGGTCTCGCGCGTCGCTTTCACCGGCGGCCCGGCCACGGCGCGCGCCATCGTCAGGAACACGGCGGAAAACCTCGCGCACACGACCCTCGAGCTCGGCGGCAAGAGCCCGGTAGTCGTCTTCGCCGACGCCGACCTCGACAGCGCCGCCAATGCGGTTGTCGCCGGCATCTTTGCGGCGACCGGACAGAGCTGCGTCGCCGGCTCGCGCCTGCTGATCGAGCGCTCCGCGAGGCAAGAATTCCTCGGCCGGTTGAAGCGCAAGGCCGAAGCGATCCGCATCGGCGATCCTCAGGATCCGGCCACCGAAATGGGGCCGCTCGCGACCCTGCGCCAGCGCGACCGGATCGAGACGATCGTCGCCGAAAGCCTCGCCGCCGGCGGCATGCTGGTCACCGGCGGCAAACGCCCCGACGCCGGCGCTGGCTTCTACTATGCACCGACGATTGTCGATGCCGGTGATAGCAACCTGCCCTGCGTGCGCGAGGAATTGTTCGGGCCGGTGTTGAGCGTGCTCGCCTTCGACACCGAGGCCGAGGCATTGGCTCTAGCCAACGACACGCCCTTCGGTCTCGCCTCCGGCGTCTTCACCTCGAATCTCGGCAAGGCGCACCGCATGGCGCGCGACATCCGTGCCGGCGTCGTCTGGGTCAACACCTATCGCGCCGTTTCGCCGCTCGTTCCCTTCGGCGGCTACGGGTTGTCGGGTCTTGGCCGCGAAGGCGGGCTCGACGCCATCCGCGACTACACGCGCTCGAAATCGGTCTGGATCAAGACCTCGGACGAGCCGATTCCCGATCCCTTCGTCATGCGCTGAGAACGCATGCCGAGGGTGCAGCGACAAGAACAAGAAACGGAACAGAGAAATCAGAGGAGAATGACATGAGACTGATCTTAGCCGGCGTGCTCGCCGGACTGCTGTCGGCAACCGCCGCCAAGGCCGACGAAATGGTATTCACCAGCTGGGGCGGCACCACGCAGGAAGCGCAGACCAAGTCCTGGGCCGAGCCATTCGCGGCGAGCTCCGGCATCAAGGTGCTGCAGGACGGCCCGACCGACTACGGCAAGCTGAAGGCCATGGTGGACGCCAAGAACGTGACCTGGGACGTGGTCGACGTGGAAATGGATTTCGCCATCAAGGCCGCCAAGGACGGGCTGCTCGAGCCGATCGACTTCGCCGCCGTGCCGAAGGCCGATCTCGACCCACGCTTCAGCAACGAGCACGCCGTCGGCAGCTTCTACTATTCCTTCGTGCTGGCCTGGAACAAGGGCGTGGTTTCGGGTGAACCGACAAGCTGGGCCGACATGTTCGACACCAAGAAGTTTCCCGGCAAACGGACCTTCTACAAATGGTCGGCGCCGGGCGTGATCGAGATCGCGCTGCTCGCCGACGGTGTGCCGGCGGACAAGCTCTATCCGCTCGATCTCGAGCGCGCTTTCAAGAAGCTCGACACGATCAAGTCGGATATCGTCTGGTGGGGCGGCGGCGCGGAGTCGCAGCAGCTCATCGCTTCGGGCGAGGCTGCCTTCGGGCAGCTCTGGAACGGCCGTGTCTTTGCGCTCGAGAAGGACGGCGCCGATGTCGGCGTCTCCTGGAACCAGAACCTCACCGCCGCTGACGTTCTCGTCGTGCCGAAGGGCGCCAAGAACAAGGACAGCGCGATGAAGTTCCTCGCCGCCGCGACCAGCCCGACCGGCCAGGCGAAATTCGCCGAGGCAAGCGGCTACGCGCCGATCAACACCAAGGCCAAGGCCGAAATGCCCGCCGACGTGGTGAAAGGGCTGCCCGACGCGCATGTCGAGGGTCAGATCAATCTCGACATGAACTACTGGGCCGAGCACCGCGACGAGATCGCCACGCGTTGGTACGCCTGGCAGACCAAGTAGCGCCACAGGAAGCCGGGGCGCGGCAAGCCGCGCCCCCTTCGGACGACGGGAACCGCTCGATGCAAGCACACTCCCTCAGCCGCGGCTCGATTGCCGGCCTGCCGGCCGGCAGCGGCGGCGCCCTGCCGGCCCTGGTGCTGGTCGGCCTGTTCTTTGTCGTGCCGGTGGTCGCGCTCTTGCTGCGCAGCGTCACCGATCCCGAGCCCGGCCTGCAGAACTATGCCGCGCTGTTCGGCAGCGGCACTTATGTGCGGGTGTTTCTCAACACCTTCCTGGTCGCGGCCGTCGTCACCGTCGTAACCATCGTCGTCGCGTTTCCGGTCGCCTGGATGCTGGCGATCATGCCGCCGGCGCTCGGTTCGGTCGTCTTCGGCATCATCATCCTGTCGATGTGGACCAATCTCCTCACCCGCACCTATGCCTGGATGGTGCTTTTGCAGCGCACCGGTGTGATCAACCGGGCGCTGATGGGGCTCGGCGTCATCCACGAGCCGCTGCCGCTCATCAACAATTTGACCGGCGTCACCATCGGCATGGTCTACATCATGCTGCCCTTCATGATCCTGCCGCTGGTCGGCACGCTGCGTGCCATCGATCCGATGACGCTGCGCGCCGCCGCCCTTTGCGGCGCAAGCCCGTCGCAGGCATTCCGCCGCATCCTGCTACCGCTGTCGCTGCCCGGCATCGCCGCCGGCGGGCTGATGGTCTTCGTCATGTCGCTCGGCTATTTCGTGACGCCCGCGCTGCTCGGCGGCACATCGAACATGATGCTCGCCGAAATGATCGCCCAGACGGTGCAGTCGCTGCTCAACTGGGGGCTCGGAAGTGCTGCGGCCTTCGTGCTGCTCGCCGTCACCATGGTGCTCTACGCGATCCAATTGCGCATGGTCGGCGCCAGGCGCCTCGCCGGAGGGCTCTAAGATGCTGCTCGACTACGACCGGCTCGGATGGCTGCGTGCGGCGCTCGCCGGCTTCACTGCGCTCATCACGGCTTTCCTTCTGTTACCGGTGGTCTTCATCGTCCTGTTGTCGTTCGGCTCGTCGCGCTGGCTGGCCTTTCCGCCACCCGGCTGGACGCTGAAATGGTATCAGGAACTGCTCGCCGACCCGGCCTGGGTCGAAGCCGCTTTGACCAGCGCGAAGATCGCCGCGATGGCCGCCATCCTCGCGGTTCTGATCGGCCTGCTCGCCTCCTTCAGCCTGGTCAGGGGCGAGTTTCGCGGCCGGCAGCTCCTGCGCGGCCTGCTGCTGACGCCGATGGTGCTGCCGGTGGTGGTTTTCGCCATCGCCATCTACGCCTTTTTCCTGCGCATCGGGCTCGCCGGCACGACGATCGGTTTCGTCATCGCCCACACCATCCTGGCGCTGCCCTTCGCCATCATTCCGATCGCCACCGCGCTCGAAGGTTTCGACAAATCCATCGAGGACGCGGCAATCGTGTGCGGGGCCAGTCCGCTGCAGGCGAGGCTCAGGATCACCCTGCCCTCGATCCGCATCGGCATCTTCTCGGCGGCGATCTTTTCCTTCCTCGCCTCATGGGACGAGGTGGTGGTGGCGATCTTCATGGCGAGCCCGACCCTGCAGACCTTGCCGGTGAAGATCTGGGGCAGCCTGCGTGCCGATCTGAGCCCGGTCGTCGCCGCCGCCTCCAGCCTGCTCGTCGGCCTCACCCTGTGCCTGATGATCGTCACCGCACTCCTTCGCAGAAGACTGTCCAGATGACCCGGCCATTCCTGTCCATCCGCGCGGTGAGAAAGGCGTTCGGCGCCTTCGTCGCCGTCCACGACGTCACCATCGATGTGCCGAAGGGCGAATTCCTGACCTTTCTCGGGCCGTCAGGCTCCGGCAAGTCGACGACGCTCTATGCGATCGCCGGTTTCCAGGATCCGACGTCGGGCGACGTGCTTTTGGAAGACAAGTCGCTGCTTTCGGTGCCGTCGCACAAGCGCAACATCGGCATGGTGTTCCAGCGCTACACGCTGTTCCCGCATCTGAGCGTCGCCGAGAACGTAGCCTTTCCGCTGCGGGTGCGCCGCCGGCCGGATGCCGAAGTGAAGCGCAAGGTCGCCGATATGCTGGCGCTGGTGCGCCTGGAAAAATTTGCCGACCGCTATCCGGGCGCGCTGTCCGGCGGCCAGCAGCAGCGCGTGGCGCTTGCCCGCGCGCTCGCCTACGATCCCCCGATCCTGTTGATGGACGAGCCGCTGTCGGCCCTCGACAAGAAACTGCGCCAGGAAATCCAGGCCGAGATCCGCCGCATCCACCGCGAGACCGGCGTCACCGTCCTCTATGTCACGCACGACCAGGAAGAGGCGCTGCACCTTTCCGACCGCATCGCCTTGTTCAAGGAAGGCCGCATCGAGCAGATCGGCACCGGCGAGGACCTTTATCTCAGACCAGCGAGCGAGTTCGTCGCCGGCTTCATCGGCAATTCCAACTTCCTGCCGGCGGAGCACCTCGAAACAGAGAACGGCGTTGCCTTGGTGCGGCTGGCCGATGGCTCGCTCGTCAAGGGCGTGAAAGCCACACAGGGGCTCGGCCGCGGCCAAAAGGCCAGGCTGATGGTGCGGCCGGAAGCGTTCCGCCTGACGCCCATGGAGGGGAATGCGTCGCTTGCCGTCGAGATCGTCGACACCGCCTTCTTCGGCGATCGCCGGCGCGTCGTGGCGCGCACGGGGTCGGGCGACGAGATCGACGTCAGGCCAACTTCGGATACAGCCGAACCGGGCGGCACCGATGCCGCTTCTGGCCGGCAGATTTTCTTCGATCCCGCTACGGCCTTCCTGTTTCCGGTCTGAAGGCAGGCTGGGTCATCCCCGCGACTGGCCCGCCGCCATCCAGTGCCGCGTCGTCACAACCGCGACCGTTTCGCGCCACGACCGGAACGCCTCTATGCGGCTCATCCAGGTGAGGCCCAGCTATGATGGGGACACGCTGGACCCGCGGTCGCGCGTAGAAGGCACGCCGGCCGGCGATCGCGGGCCGCAATGCTGGTCGAAGAAATCTGCAAGGCGATGAAGATCGCTTAGGACCGTGTGCCGCCGTGCCGATCGGCACGATCGCTGCAGAGACGTCGGCCATCCTCCTGTTGGATGCGCCGCCTTGATTAGAGGTTCACGCAGACCGGCCATAGGGGACGGTGCAGCAGGCGAGTACGCATCGCATGGCCTTCTCCTCTGCGCTGAGCCCGCCGAGATCGAGCATTTCCACATCGCCGCTCAGCCGGGGACGCGCTTGACCGTCATCTCAGGTCATCCGGCCGCGTGGGCGATGAAGAGATCGAGTAGTTGCGTGCGACCGGAGCAACGCCGATCACCGGATTCAGCATGATGAACTGGCCAGCTTTGAACTGGCTCGACTGCCCGCCCTTTGGCGAGAAGACGAACGTCTTTACGTCGTGTGTCTCCTGAATGGTGCGGCGACAGATCAGCGTAAGACGCCCCTGAAGCGGTCGGATCGGCAGGACGAGCAAAAAGAACTGAAGGCGTTCATCAGCTGGCTCGCGTTAAACGAGCCGAGCTTGCCAGCAGGCCTGCGTTCGATGCAGGAGGGTGCTCCAGACGTTTACGATCGATTGTATCGATCAACTCTCCAGCGACATGACGGCAAGGTGAAGCGCACGGACGCCTTTCTTAATGATCGGCTCATGTCGGCGTCGGGCGAGGACCGCCGTGTACACAGGCTGATGCAGAGTTGGAGCTTCTTCCACGATGTGGGAGGGCCGCTCGGCGGCGAAGCGTCGCGCATCGTCGGCGCGCATGTAGCATGTGCCGCCGGCCCGCCGCAGCATATTGTCCGCAAGCGTCTCGGAGCCCATCGAAAGCCGGCACGCAGTCAGGTTTGGCAGCGCCTCGGCATGAGCCTTCTCGAGCGCCACCGTGTAACCCGGCCGGATGTAACTGTCGGGGCTTACATCGCAAAGCCTTCGCGCCGTGGTCGAGACCATCACATATTCTTCGACCATGAGCTGGTCATATGTGATCTCGGGCAGGTAGCGCGGAGCGTAAACAACGGCAATATCAAGGTTTCCCAGGCTCAGATCCGATATCATCTGCGGCGAATAATCGGATTCGACGTGGATCGAGGACCGGGGCAAGACTTGCAGCAGCATTTCCAGCCAACCAGGCAGGATCGAGCGGGTCATCCCGACCTGGGCAGCGACCCGTAGGCTGCCCTCGAACCTGTTGAAGGCGCGCACATCGTGACGCGCCTGGGACCAGGTCGACAGCATCGACCGCGCATAGGCCTCAAACCGCCGCCCTGCCGCCGTCGGCTCGGCACCGGCGCGGCCGCGGTGGAAGAGCTCGGATCCAACGGCGGTTTCTAGATTTTTGATACGGGTGCTGACCGTCGATTGCGTCAGTCCGAGGCGCTCCGCCGACCGGTTGAAGTTCCGCGATTCGATGATGTCCAGAAAGGTTTCGACCTGTTCCAGCTGCATGGGCCAGCCAATCGATTTTTACGATCGTATCCGCCCGATCATACGCTTGATCCAAAC
This sequence comes from Mesorhizobium sp. WSM3868, assembly GCF_002294785.1. Taxonomy (NCBI): domain Bacteria; kingdom Pseudomonadati; phylum Pseudomonadota; class Alphaproteobacteria; order Hyphomicrobiales; family Phyllobacteriaceae; genus Mesorhizobium; species Mesorhizobium sp. WSM3868. The sequence goes on from NZ_NSGB01000004.1 coordinate 60,931, forward strand.
ACTGACAAGGCAGAAGTTCGATGAAAGCAACCCAGGGCCTCCAGCGCGCCCGCATCATTTAGAGGGACAAGTGTTCATAGTCGATTGCGATTGCCACAATTACTGGTCCAGCGCGACGGTGCTGGAGCCCTACCTGACCGGCGTCTGGAAAGACATGTTCATAGAAGGCGAGAAGACCGGCCCCGTCGGCGCCTTTCCACACGGCCATCGCCCATGGTTTCATCCGCAGGATTTCTCCCGCAAGGATGTGCGGCCGAAGGTCGAGGCGGACAATTACCTGATCATGAAGGAGAAGCACCTCGATAAATACAATATCGGAGTGGCAATCCTGACTGGCGACGAGCCGATCGAGGCTTCGACGCTGGCAAATCCCTATTATGCCAGCGCGCTGGTAAGCGCCTATAACGACTATCAGATCAATGAATGGCTGCCGAAAGACAGCCGCTTGATGGGCTCCATCGTCATCGCGCCGCAGGACCCACGCCTTGCGGCGGCGGAGATCCGGCGGCTCGGCGCGCATCCCCGGATGGCGCAAGTTCTGGCCTCCCAAGGCTCGGTGCGGCCGTATGGCGATCCGTTCTATCACCCGATCTTCGAGGCCTGTGCCGAGGTCGGCTTGCCGTTCGCCATACATCTTGGCGGGCATGGCGGCATCAACTGGAATGCCGTCGCGCCGGCGCCCACCACTTTCTTCTGGGAGACCCATGCGATCCTGCACATGTCGGCCATGTCGCATGTCGCGAGCATGATCGCGCATGGTGTGTTCGAGAAATGGCCGGATCTTTACTTTGTCGTCATCGAGTGCGGCATCGCCTGGGTGCCGTCGGTGCTCTGGCGACTTGACGCCGACTACAAAGCCCTGCGCAAGGAGACGCCATGGCTGAAGATGCTGCCGTCGGAATATTGTCGACGCAACATACGCTTCTCCACGCAGCCGTTGGAGCAACCGTCGAACGTCAAACACCTCTGGGCGATCCTGGAGGCGATGGACGGGGAGAACACGCTGCTGTTTGCGTCCGACTACCCGCATTGGGATTACGATGACGTCAACACGCTGCACATCCCGCCGGAATGGCGCGGCAAGGTGCTCGGCCAGAATGCGCTCGATGTCTACAAGCGGATCCCCCGCCCGCAAGCCGCCGCGGCAGCGTGACGAGGACCAAATGGCTGAGAAGACGTATATTTGTCGCGCCGACGAGATCCAGGTCGGGACGCCATTCATCGCCAAGGTGCGCAGCCTGTCGATCGGCGTGTTCCGGATCGGCGATAGTTTCCATGCGCTGCTGAATGTTTGCCCTCACCGAGGCGCTCCGCTTTGCGAAGGGCCGCAATGCGGAACGACCGCTCCCGTCGAGGGACCCGAATTCATCTACCACCGTGAGAACGAAATCGTTCGCTGCGCCTGGCATGGGTGGGAGTTCGACATCCAGACGGGTGCGGCCCTGGTCAACCCGTCCGTTCGCGCGCGGACGTTCCCAGTCACGGTCGAGGCCGGGAGCATTTACGTGACGGCCTGATCAGAGCGGCGCGCGCCTTGGCGACCGGTTAGGCGCCGTTACCCGAAGCTGCCGTCTTATGCGCACGGCTCTTGGCATGCTGCTGCTGGCGCCGATCGCATCGGCATCCGCTGCAATAGGCCGCTGACGGTCGGCGGCGGTTTTTTCGCGACAAACCGCTGGGCTATGGCGAAGACGCATTTGCGGCTTGGCAGGTCAACATGTGGCGTTAGAAATGGGAAGCTGGTGCCGACCGGCGATACGGCATGCGTCCCTTCTATGACGCCTCCGCCGGCCACACCCCAACCAAGGAGCATTCCATGACCTGGAGCGGCGTGTTTCCAGCAGTGACGACCAAGATGCAGGCTTCCGGCGCAGTCGACCTGAAAGCCACGCAAGCCAGCATCGAGCGGCTTGTTCAGAACGGCGTGTCGGGCGTGATCGTCCTGCCCATGCTTGGCGAGAATGCCACGCTGACACAGGCCGAGCGCGATGCCGTGGTTTCAGCAGCCAGGGAAGTCGTGGCGGGACGGGTGCCGCTGCTCTCCGGTCTTGCGGAATTATCCACCGACGACGCGGCTGCGGCGGCTCGCAACTACCAGAAGCTCGGAGCCGAGGGGCTGATGACCTTCCCCAGCCTCGCCTATCGCACCGACCGCCATGAGACCGTGGCATGGTACAAGACCGTGGCCGAGGCCAGCGATCTGCCGGTGATGATCTACAACAATCCGCTCGCCTACAAGGTCGACGTCGACGTCGAGACGCTGAAGGCGCTGGTCGATGTTCCCGGCATCGTCGCCATCAAGGAAGAGACCGGCGATATCCGCAGGGTAACCGACCTGTTCAACGCCTTCGGCGACCGTTTCGACATCTTTTGCGGTGTCGACGATCTTATCCTTGAAAGCCTGACGCTCGGTGTTGTCGGCTGGGTGTCGGGCATGACCAATGCATGGCCGGCCGAGTGCGTATCGCTGTTCAACGCCGCCCGCGGCGGGGATTTCGCGGCAGCGCTTCCGCTCTACCGGCTGATGACGCCGGCATTTCATCTCGATACGGACGTCAAGCTGGTGCAGTACATCAAATTCGCCGAGCATCTGGTGTACGGCGCTCCGGAACACGTTCGAAAGCCGCGCCTGCCGATCGGCGGCGAGGAACGGTCGAAGGTGGAAGCGGTCATCAGGAAGACGATTTCCGATCTCGCAGCGCTGAAACGTGTTTGAGAAACGTTTGCAGGTGACGGCGCTGCGGACCGCCAGTCGGCCATGGTCAACTGCCGGTACGCACCCGCACCTTTTCGGCGAAGGCCTCCACCTCGCCCTGGCGAGGTTGCTTGCCGGTGTGCGTGAGCAGGTAGGCCGGCGTCAGAGACAGACGGTTGCTCACCGGCTCGACGATCTCGAGCGAGTAATAGCCGATCTGCGTGAAGTACAGCACGCGCGCCCGCACGAAGGCTTCGGTGTCTGCGTAACCGTGCCGCAAAAACATCGCCCGGATGGCATCGACCCGCGCATCGTCTTCCTCGTTCACGATACCATGGACCTTGGCGGACTGGCGCGACCAGGCACGCACGGCGAAATCCAAGCGCGGATTGAACAGCTTCTCATCCAGCCAGCACTCGAAGACATTGAGCACGGCCTCAGTTATCGACGCGGCGGGCCGGCCGGCCTGCTCGAGGATGAAGCGGGTGTTGTTGTTGCGCCAATAGTCGAGAAGCTGATCGAGCAGGTCCTGACGGCTCTTGAAGTACCAGTAGAAACTGGAACGGGAGACGTTCAGCTTCTGCCCGAGCGCGAGGACGCGCACCGCCTCCACGCCCTCTGAGATCAGCGTCTCCAGCGCGAGCTTCATCCAGTCCTCGCGCGTCACCTTGGTGTTGCCGATCAGACCGGACCGTTGCACGACTGCATCTGCACTGGAATCGGAAGGCATGTCGGGCTGGCCAGGTTTGAATGCCGGCTAGATAGACCTGAAACCGCCCCCGCTACAATACTTGCACCTGTTCGAGCCACTCCCAGAGATACGGGGCAAGACCCCGGTCGACGTGCACACGCGCCCGATCGGGGTTGCCGAACCGGTAGAAGAGAACGCCGGCGCCGGCAAAAAGGATCGAAGCCGAGGGACTTGCCTGCCTCGGATCGAGCGCTGTGCCCCTGGCGACCAGACCGGCCAATCCCGGCCCTTTCATCTCGAATACATGCAGCCCGGCATCCATGACCGTGACCGCGAAACCGGCCGCGTGCCAGCCGGCCGCGACGGGTAATGGCCGTCCGCTCACGGCGAGAATGCGATCGCGCGCGATGCGCACCATGTATTTGTCGCCGTTGGCAACCGTGCCGGCTTCGACCCCTTCCCCCGCGAGACCCGAAGCCTGCGCCCAAGCCGTCAGGTCGCCGCTGACCAGAAGCTGGTTCAGCCCGTCCAATGTGCGCACGCTAATCCCGTCCGTGTTCAGGACCGCGGTGGTCCAGTCAGGCGCTGGGGGCCATTTTTCGGCAAGGTTACGCATGCAGGCGGCTCCCTTCCGGATCGAAGGCGCAGGGCGCGACGATGGTGGCCCGGCGCAGGACGCCGAGATGTTGAACGCCGATCGTTTGGCCATGCCGCGCGGCACCCCGTTCGATGAGCGCCAGGGCGACCGGGCGCCCGAGGGTCGGGCTTTGATAGCTGGAGGTGACGAAGCCGATGCTCCGGAGCCGGCCGCCGCTTTTCTCCACACCATGCGCGCCGGTCGCCAGCGGCGCCTCGCCTTCGCCGACAGCCAGGCCGACAAGCTGATTGCGATCGGTTCGGCTCGCCGCTTCGGTGAAAAGCGAGCGCCGGCCGACGAACTCACCTGTACGCTTGGTCCGCGGTCCCGCGACGCCGAGGTCGTGCGGCATGACGTTGCCGTCGGTGTCCTTGCCGATGACGATGTAACCCTTCTCGGCGCGCAAGATCATCAGGGATTCAAGCCCGAGCAGCACGGCGTCGAACGCGCGGCCCTCCTGCTGCATCCTTGCCCAGAGCACCTCGGCCCGGTCGGCGCGGATGGAGATCTCGTAGCTCCGGTCGCCGGTGAAGGAGACCCGGGCAATGCGCACCTCGTCGCCGGCAAAGCGGCCGGCGGTAACCGCCATGTGCGGCAGGCTGGCATCGTCCAGCGCGGCACCCAGATCGAGCCCCTCTATCAGCCCGCGCGCGTTCGGACCCGAGACGGTCAAGGTGGCGTATTGCGCGGTGGCGTTGTGGATATAGACCGCATCGCGGCCGAAACGATCCTGCCGCCATTCTTCGAGACGCGCGTGGACAGCGGCGACATGCGACGACGAGCAGGAGACGATGAAGCGGTGCTCGTCGAGATGAACCAGCACGCCGTCATCGAAGACGACGCCATTTTCCGACAGCATGAAACCGTAGCGGCAATGGCCGGGTTTGAGGGTCGACATGGTATTGTAATAGATGAAGTCGACGAATTCGGCCGCGCGCGGACCGATCACCTCGATCTTGCCGAGCGTCGAGCCGTCGAAGAGCGCAACGGACTGCCGGGCGCGCCGCGCTTCATCCTGGATCGTGGCTCCGGCTTCGCCGCTTCCGTAATAGGCCGGCCTCAGCCAGCCGCCATATTCCTGGAACACTCCGCCTGCTGCGCGATGGTTTGCCTCCAGCGGCAGGCGACGGACCGGGGCGTGCATGTTGCCGCGATGCGCTCCCGCCAGGCTGGCGAACGGCACAGGCGTGAAAGGCGGCCGGTAGGTGGTGGTGCCGACATCCGAGATGGCGCGGCCGGTAACCGCGGCCAGCAGCGCCAGACCGTTCAGGTTCGACGTCTTGCCCTGGTCGGTCGCCATGCCAAGCGTCGTATAGCGCTTCAGGTGCTCGACGGAGACGAAATTCTCCCGCGCCGCCAGTTCGACGTCCTTGGCGGTGACGTCGCTCTGGTAGTCGATCCAGACGCGGCCCTTGGCTTTGGGCTTCGGCCACAGGCTGACGACGCCAAGCTTTGCTTCCTCGCCAGTGCTGCGAGGTGCCGGCGGCGCCGAGCCGAACCCGCCGAGGGCCGCTAGGCCGCTGGCCAAAGTTTCGGAAAGCGAGACCGTGCCGGCGACGGCGCCGGCTACGCCGATCCCCTCGATCGCTTCTGCGGGAATGAAAGCCGACAGTTGATCGCTCCAGGCGAGCTTGCCTTTTGCCTGCGAGAACAGATGCACGGTGGGTGTCCAGCCGCCCGAGACGAGCAGGCAATCGGCCGCAAGGGCGGTACCGTCGTCGAGCAGAACACTCTGAACGGCGTTGCGGCCGCGCGCCGCTGCAATGGCGTGTCCGGCGAGGGCCCGAATACCGCTCTTCGCCTGTACGCCACCCTCACGCCGGCAATCAACCACCGTCACCGAAGCGCCGGCCGCAGCCAGCGCCGAGGCCGGCTCGTAGGCGCTGTCATTGTTGGTTGCGACCACGATCTGCCGGCCCACAAGGACGCCATGCCTGCGCAGGTAGCTCAACGCCGCGTCAGCGGAGAGTATGCCCGGAAGGTCGTTGTTGGCGAACGGGACCGGCCGCTCGATCGCGCCCGTCGCCAGCACGATGCGGCGCGGGCGCACGCGCCACAGCGTGTCGGGTCGGCCGTCGCGGTGAAGCTGGTTGAGAGCGACCAGATTGTGATCATAGAGGCCGAAGGCGGTCGTATCGCTGAGCACGAGATGCCCACTGCTCTTCAGCCGGGCCACCGTCGCATCGATCCAGGCCGCACCCTTGACGCCGTCGACTTCGCCTGCACGGTGGCGCAGCGACCCGCCGGGATGCGTCCGCTCGTCGACCAGCACGACCGAGTGCCCGGCTGCCGCCGCGCCGGTTGCCGCGGCGAGTCCGGCCGGTCCGGCGCCGACCACCAGGACGTCGCAATGGTGATTGATCTGGTCCGAGACGTGACGCGGCTTCCAATTGCGGTCGACGACGCCGAGCCCGGCCATGGCGCGGATGCGCGGCTGGAACAGGTGCCAGTCCGGCCACATGAAGGTCTTGTAGTAAAATGCGGCGGGCAGGAAACGGGCAAGGCGGTCCAGCACCGCGTTGCGGTCGGCCAGCGCCGTCGGCGACGCGTTGACGCTCTTGACCGTGAGGCCGTCCCGCGCCGGCACGGTCGTTGCCCGCGCATTGGGCACGCGGCCGCCGGCGCTCTCGACATCGACCAGCGCGTTGGGCTCCTCCACGCCGGATCCCCAGATGCCACGCGGCCGATGATATTTGAAGCTGCGGCCGACGATCGCCCGGCCGTTCGCCAGCAAGGCAGAAGCGATCGTGTCGCCGGCAAAGCCGTCGACGCGCGTGCCGTCAAAAGTGAAGCTCAGCGGACGGGCCCGATCGATGTCGCTGCCGCCATTGGCAAGACGCGAAGCGCTCATGCGCCATGCTCCGCTTCGCCGAGCACGGAGGAACCCGACACCTTGTGATTGACGCTGTCGCGGCTCATCGCAAAGAACTCGCCGCAGGTCAGGTGCACCCAGATCTCGCGGGTCGGCCCCTTCGGGTTGTCGCGCATGTGGAGATAGCCGGCCCAGCGCTCGGCCGTCACGTCGTCGCCGTCGGGCCGCAAATTGCCGGCCTCTCCGCCATAGTGAAATTCGCTTTCTTCGCGCGGCCCGCAGAACGGACAGGGAAAGAGCTGCATCTTTGCTATACCTTCAATGGGCAATGCCGGAGCCGGCAGCCTCGTCGATCAGCCGGCCGCGGGCGAAGCGGTCGAGATCGAAAGGCCGGCTGATGTCGTGGTGCCTGCCGGTTGCAAGCAAATGGGCAAGCAGCGTGCCGCCGGCGGGAATCGCCTTGAAGCCGCCCGTGCCCCAGCCACAATTGAGGAAAAGCCCGGGCAACGGCGATTCGCCGATGATGGGCGAGGAATCGGGGACGGCGTCGACGATGCCTGCCCATTGCCGCATCATCTTCAGCTGGCCGAATATCGGGAACATTTCGAGCATGCCTGCGATCACGCCTTCCAGCACCGGCAAGTTGCCGCGCTGGCCATAGGACGGGATGCGGTCGAGCGCGCCGCCGATCACCAGTTCGCCCTTGTCCGATTGGCTGACATAAACGCCCGTATCCGGCGAGATCACCACCGTGTCGATGATGGGCTTGACCGGCTCGGACACGCAGGCCTGCAGCGCATAGGAATTGACCGGCAGCCGGAATCCCGCCTTCGCCGCCAGCACCGAGGAGTGGCCGGCCACCGCCATCCCCGTACGCTCTGCCCGGATTGCGCCGCGCGATGTGACGACCCCGCGGCAGCGCCCGTCCTCGATGATAAAGTCGCTGATCTCGCAGTTCTGAATGATGTCGACGCCGAGACGGCTGGCGGCGCGCGCATAGCCCCAGGCGACAGCGTCATGACGGGCAGTGCCGCCGCTCGGCTGCCAGGTGCCGCCATAGACGGGGTAGCGGGCATCCGGGCTGAAATTGTAGATCGGCACCACCCGGCGCACGTCCTCGACCGAGAACAATTCGCAATCGATGCCGTTGACCTGGATGGCGTTGACGGACCGGGCAGCGGTTTCCATTCCCGCTTCACTATGCGCGAGGGTGAGAATGCCGCGCGCGGAAAACATCACATTGTAGTTCAGATCCTTCGATAGCCTCTTGTAGAGGCTATGCGCCAATCCGTAGATCGCTGCGCTTTCCGGGTAGAAGTAATTTGAGCGGACGACGGTTGTGTTGCGGCCGGTGTTGCCGCCGCCGATCCAGCCTTTCTCGAGCACCGCCACATTGGTGACGCCGTGGTTCTTTGCGAGATAGTAGGCCGTAGCGAGGCCGTGGCCGCCACCGCCGATGACGATGGCGTCGTAACGCGGTTTGGGCTCCGGCGAGCGCCAGGCCTTCTCCCAGCCTGTCTGGCCGGCGACGCCTTCCTTGAATAGCGAAAGCGCTGAATAGTGCCTTGTCATGCGCTCAGGCCCGCATCACGTGAGCGATATTGCAAGGGTGCCAAGAACCGCTGAGACGCCAGATCGGCGGCGCCGTACCAAAACCGGCGCAATCAACTCGCCCCGTCCTCGAAAGTCCATAACCCATCCCGTTCTGCCGCGGTTCGACAAGAGTCGCCGAGCTTCGCGCGGCGCGAACTTAGCTTGAATGGACACCTGTGTCCATTGAGCAATCGAGATCGCGCGTCGTACGAGCGCGGTATCGGCCATCTAAGCAAAGTGAAATGCATTTGCGCGTGTCAGGCGCATGGCGGATTTCATTTGCTTGGTGATCCTCCTCCCATGGGGCAAACTCCCGCCGGGCTGTCAGGAGGAGAAATGAGAGCACGCGCAGCGACGGTCGGAGATCTCGAGGATGTTTTCCGCGGCCTGTCCAAGCGAATGTCGGACGAGTACCTGGCGGCCGGCAAGGACAGCAAGGCCGCCTACGACAATCTGATGATGAACCTGAAGGAAGGCCGGGCCCATGCGCTGGTCGAGGGCGAGCAGGCCGTCGCCTTTATCGCCTGGCATGAGCATGGCGACGCGGCCGACACGCTGTTTGCCGCGCAGGAGGACTTCTTCAGAGCGGCAACCGTTCGCTTCTGCAGGCGTCACATCCGCCACATCCAAGCGCTCGCCGGCAACCTGCCCGTGCACTCGCGCAGCTGGCTCGATGGACCGGACGTCGCAAAATGGTTTCGGCTCATCGGCTATGTCGAGCGGGGACAGGAGAATGGCGCCACCCTGTTCGAACTGCCGCCGGCGCCCAATGGGTGACACGGGTTATTGGCGCAGCGGCTTGCACCGCGCAGCAATTGGCGGGATGGTGTGGAAGGCAGCCGGGGGCGCTGGCAGGCCGGAGATGCATGGCTGCTGGAAAACAAAATGGTGCGAGCTTGTTTGGCCCTTGTCGCCCTTGTTGCCCTTGCGAGGCCAACAGAAGCAGGCGAGCGAGCGGCTCCCCTCTTCGACCGCTCCGATCTGGCATCCACGTATTCCGGTGAGTCCGACCTCGTAACCGCCTATACGAGCGGGATGGCCCGGTACCGTCTTCAGCTCATGGCGCGTACCGGCACCGCCAATCTCGCCGCCCCTCTCGAACCTTTGGCCCTGCGGCCGGAATTTCGCCAGCGGACATGGCGCTCGGCCGATGGCAGCCTGCTGCAGGGCTTCGCCGGCAAAGGCGGCTTCCGGCTGACTGTCGGCAACTGCCTTGCCCGCCTCTGCGCGGCCAGCGAATGCAGCGAGGCCGGCTGGCCGGTCTATGCCTGCAGCGACGGCCATAAGCGCAAGATGTCGGTGAAGAGCTTCGTGACGGCAACCTTCGACGGCGTCCCTTACCTGCGGTTGAGCGCTCCGCCGGAACCGTGATTTGATTGCGGTCGACGACGCTGCCGGTTCAGCAAAGTCAGGTACTCGTCTCCACCCGAAACGCTGGCTGCACCGCTTCTCGTCACCGGAGCAGCCACATCAGCACGGGACCGCCAGCGAGCGTGGCGACCAGGCCGGCCGGGATCTGGCGCGGGATCAAGGTGCGGCCGATCTGCGTGCGAAGGGCAGTGCAAGCACGGCGCGCCAGGTTGCGCCGGCGTCGCCCGGCATGGCATCTGTCGGCCGATGACACGCAAGCCCCTACGACAGCTTCCCGAATTCCCGCGACGACCGGTCGCTGGAAAAGTCAGCCTCAACCGAGCGCTCTCGAAGCTAGGATTCTGCTCGCGCAAGCAGGCCGAGCTGATGATCGCCGAAGGACGCGTGCGCGTTGCCGGCAAGGTGGCGCGCGACCCGTCGCTGCGCGTCGATCCGGATCGCGACCGCATCACAGTCGATGGCGCACAGATCGCCGCGGAACGAAAAGTGTATCTGATGCTCAACAAGCCGCGCGGGCTGGTCACCACGCGCGACGACCCCGACGGGCGCGGCACGGTCTATGACTGCCTTGCCGATCTCGACCTGCCCTTCGTGTCGCCGGTCGGGCGTCTCGACAAGGCGAGCGAAGGTCTGCTGTTGATGACCAACGACACGCGCTGGGCGAACCGTTTGCTCGATCCTGCCTCGCATGTCGGGAAGACCTATCATGTGCAGATTGCTTCCGTGCCCGACGAGAAGATGCTCGAGCGGTTCCGCCAAGGCGCTGTCGTCGACGGCGAATTGCTGACGGCGAGCTCGATCGCGCTCTTGCGCAGCGGCGGGCGCACGGCCTGGCTGGAGATAGTCCTCGACGAAGGCCGCAACCGCCAGGTCCGCCGCATGCTCGGCGCCTTCGACATCGGCGTGCTCAGGTTGGTACGGGTGGCGATCGGGCAGCTGCAGTTGGGTGATCTCGCGAAGGGCAAGGCGCGGCATTTGACGGCCGAGGAGCTGGCGATACTTGCCGCTTAACAGGGGCCGGAACTACTTTTGGTTCCAGCGGCGGATGACCGGCTCGGTCAGGTCGTGCTCGTAGCCGAGGATGCTGAGGCTCGCGGTATCGAGGACGAAATGTTCGCCGCCTTCCGGCGGCAGGCCGATCCAGCGCGCCGCAAGCACGCGCAGGAAATGCGAGCTCGAGAAGATGAGCACATTGCCGGCCACCGTCCGGATTTCGGCCACGATCGCATTGGCCCTGGCGCCTACATCGGCCGCCGTCTCGCCGCCCGGGCAGCCGTCGCGAAACAACTGCCAGCCCGGACGTCCGGCAAGGATTTCCTTCGTTGTCACGCCTTCATAGGCGCCGTAGTCCCATTCCTGCAGGTCGGCCTTCTTGAGCGCGCGCTCGCCGAAGCCGGCCAGCCGGCAGGTGTCGAAGGCGCGCTGCGACGGGCTCGACCAGACCGCCTGGAAGGTGTGCTCCTTGAGGCGGTCGGCGACGCCGCCTGCGGCCTGTTCGCCTTCCGAGGTCAACGGAATGTCGGTGCGGCCGGTATGCTTTCCCGATGCGCTCCATTCCGTCTCGCCATGGCGGACAAGGTAGATCTCGGGAAACGCGCTGCTCATCCGCCGGCCCTCACGCTTGGATGCACCGGCAAGAATGCCGGCCCGCGCCACCCTATGCGGCGTCCGACAAAAAGAACAGGCCGCGGCGGAGCCACGGCCTGTTTCGGCTTGGGTGGACGCTCTTTGTCTGTGCAACTCCGGATCGAAGGCTACGGTGAAGTCACCGAGGCAATTTTCCGGGAATTGTTTCGATCGCTCAGGCCGGCTGCAGGCCGCCTGAGAGCGCGAGGTCTGCCTCCTCCGGCATCTGGCCGGCCATGGCGGCGGCGAACTGCTTCTGGTCGAGCTCGCCTTCCCAGCGCGCCACGACGATGGTCGCGACGGCATTGCCGACGAAGTTGGTGAGCGCGCGACACTCCGACATGAAGCGGTCCACGCCGAGGATCAGCGCCATGCCGGCAACCGGCACCGAAGGCACGACCGAAAGCGTGGCCGCCAAGGTGATGAAGCCGGCGCCGGTGATGCCGGCGGCACCCTTGGAGCTCAGCATGGCAACGAGCAGCAGCAGGATCTGGTCGCCGAAGGTGAGCGGCGTATCGGTCGCCTGGGCGATGAACAGCGCTGCCAGCGTCATGTAGATGTTGGTGCCGTCGAGGTTGAAAGAATAGCCGGTCGGGATGACAAGACCGACCACCGAGCGATTGCAGCCGGCGCGCTCCATCTTGGCCATCAGGCCGGGAAGTGCTGCCTCCGACGATGAGGTGCCCAGCACCAGGAGCAGCTCTTCCTTGATGTAGCGGATCAGCGCCAGGATGGAGAAGCCGTTGTACCATGCCACCGCGCCCAGCACGATCAGCACGAAGAGCAGCGACGTCAGGTAAAAGGTGCCGATCAGGAAGGCGAGATTGGCGATCGCGCCGATGCCGTATTTGCCGACGGTGAAGGCCATGGCGCCGAAGGCGCCGATGGGCGCAGCCTTCATCAGGATGGCGACGAGGCGGAAGATCGGCGCCGTCAGCGCCTGCAGGAAGTCGACCACCGGACGAGCGCGCTCGCCGACCAAAGCGAGAGCGACGCCGAACAGCACCGAGAAGAACAACACCTGCAGGATGTCGCCCTGGGCGAAGGCGCCGGTTATGGTGTCGGGGATGATGTTCAGCAGGAAGCCGACGATCGTCGTATCATGCGCCTTCTCGGTGAAGGTCGAGACCTTCGAGGCGTCGAGCGTCGCCGGATTGATGTGCATGCCGGCGCCGGGCTGGACGACATTTGACACGATCAGGCCAACGATGAGCGCCAGTGTCGAGAAGACGAGGAAATAGATCATCGCCTTGCCGGCGACCCGGCCGACCTTGTGCAGGTCGGAGACGCCGGCGATGCCGGTCGCGACGGTGAGGAAGATCACTGGCGCGATCACCATCTTGACCAGCTTGATGAAGGCATCGCCGAGCGGCTTCAACGAGGCGCCGATGTCGGGATAGAAATGGCCGAGCAGGATGCCGGCGGCGATCGCCGCCAGGACCTGCACGTAAAGATGCCGATAAAAGGGAACTTTGCCGCGCGGTTCCGCGGCAGCGATTGCCGTCTGCATGATGTCCTCCGTTCGGCCCCGATCGAGAAGCTCGACCTCCCGGGGCAGTTGACCTTCACAGCCTCGCGGCTGCTGCGGATGCATTTGCAACGGCCGTGCCAGATTGCGCTTTAAGGCGTCGAGTATTGATTTTGTTTGGTTTTCTGACGCAACGCGCTTTGCCATTCGACAGCGCAGTGCGGCGATCCGCATAGCTCGAATTGTGCTTTGTGCGAAATCATGCACAAATGGGCGATGCTGCAACGCCCCGCCGCTGCCCTCGCTTCGACGCCCGAACTGCTCGCCGGGCGGGCGCGGCGCGCCTGGCTGCTGTTTGCGGCGGTGGCGCTTCTCATCGTCTTTGCAGCGCTCTATGGCGCCGGCCTCTACGGGCGCTCGACCGAGATCGAGGCGCTGTCGGCGCAAGGGCGGACCGACGCCAATCTCAAGGTGGCACTGCTGCGCGCGGTGCTGGAAAATCCGCGCGCGCTGCCGCTGCTTCTGTCCGAAGACCAGCAGGTGCATGACGCGCTCGCTGAGCGCAGCCCCGCCTCGATCGACGTGCTGAACCGCAAGCTCGAAGGGCTGGTTTCGGGCACCAAGGCCTCGGTGCTTTACGTCACCGGCCCGGACGGGCTGGCCATCGCTTCCAGCAACTGGCGCGAGCCGGTAAGCTTCGTCGGCAATGACTACGGTTTTCGCGCCTATTTCTCGGGCGCCATGCAATCCGGCACGGCTGAGTATTTCGCGCTCGGCAATGTCAGCAAGCGCCCGGGCCTCTACATTTCGCGCCGTGTCGGGAGTGCGGCGGCCCCGCTCGGCGTCGTCGTGGTCAAGATGGAGTTCGACCAGCTCGAAGCCGACTGGCACGAGGCGAACCGCCCGGCCTATGTCAGCGACGAGCATGGGGTGGTGCTGATCACCAGCGTGCCCTCCTGGCGCTTCATGACGACGGCGCCGCTGGCCGCTCCAGTCGCGGCCGACATCCGCGCCAGCCAGCAGTTCGGCGAGGCTCCGCTGGTGCCGTTGCCCATCACGAGGCCACAACCGCTCAGCCCCGATGTCGCGTTGGTGCACGCCATCACGCCCGGCGGCAGCGACGCGGAGTATCTGCGGCTATCCACCGCCGTGCCGTCGACGCCATGGCGCCTCGACTATCTCGTGCTGGCGGAAGCGCCGATCGCGGCGGCGCAGCGCGAAATGCGTTTGTTGGCCCTCGGCGTCCTTGTCCCGCTGCTCGCTTTGGCCGCCTATCTGTTGTGGCGCCGGCAGTCCGCGCAGATGCGGATCGCTGCCGAGCAGGTGGCGCGCGCCGAACTCGAACGGCGCGTCGTCGAGCGCACGCAGGACCTCAGCCTCGCGCGCGACCGGCTGCAGGCCGAGATCGCCGACCACCGCAGCACCGAAGCCAAGCTGCAGGTCATGCAGCAGGAACTGGTGCAGGCCAACCGCCTGGCGACGCTCGGCCAGGTTGCCGCGGGCGTCGCGCATGAGATCAACCAGCCGGTGGCGACCATCCGCGCCTATGCCGACAATGCGCGCGTTTTCCTGGAACGCAAGCAGACGGCGCCGGCGGAGGAAAATCTCGGCGCCATCGCCGCGCTGACCGAACGCATCGGCTCCATTACCGAGGAGCTGAAAGCTTTCGCCCGCAAGGGTCGCACCGCCGCCGAGCCGGTCGAGTTGCGCAGCGTCATCGAAGGCGCCGTGGTGCTGCTCAGGAGCCGCTTTGCCGGCCGGCTGGACGCGCTGGCGATCACGCTGCCACCGGCGACGCTGAAAGTGATGGGCAACCGGCTGCGGCTGGAGCAGGTGCTGATCAACCTGTTCCAGAACGCGCTGGAAGCGCTCGATGGTCGTGACGGTGCTCGGGTCGAAGTGTCCGCCGCGGAAACCGCCGACGGCGTCGCGCTGATCGTGTCCGATAACGGACCGGGGATTCCGCCGGCGATCCTGAAATCGCTGTTCACGCCTTTCAATACCTCGAAGGAAAAGGGCTTGGGGCTCGGGCTCGTCATCTCGAAGGACATCGTCGCCGACTATGGCGGGCGTATCGAGGTGACAAGCAGCGGGACCGGCACCCGCTTCACCATCCATCTCTCGAAGGCTGGCCCGAGATGACAGACGGCAATCCGGTCATCCTGATCGATGACGATAGCGACCTGCTCAAGGCGACGAAGCAGACGCTCGAACTCGCCGGTTTTGCCGTGTCTGCCTTTTCCGCTGCAAGCGAGGCACTCGCCGGCCTCGATGCCGGCTTTGCCGGCGTCTTGGTGTCAGACATCCGCATGCCCGAAATGGACGGCCTGCAGCTTTTCGACCTCGTGGTCGACCTTGACCCGGATATTCCCGTCATCCTCGTCACCGGGCACGGCGATATCGCCATGGCGGTGAAGGCGATCAAGGACGGCGCCTATGACTTCATCACCAAGCCCTTCGCCGCCGACCGGCTGGCGCAAAGTGTATGGCGCGCCGCGGAAAAGCGCCGTCTTGTTATGGAGAACCGCGCCTTGCGCGAAGCGGCCGAGCAGGCGCAGGAAGGCCTGCCGCTGATCGGCCAGACGCCGGCGATGGAGCGGCTGCGCCGCACGCTGAGACAGATCGCCGACACCGATGTCGATGTGCTGGTGACCGGCGAGACAGGCTCGGGCAAGGAGGTGGTGGCGAGCCTGCTGCATCGCTGGAGCCGCCGCGCCAAGGGCAATTTCGTCGCGCTCAATTGCGGCACGTTGCCGGAGACAGTGATCGAAAGCGAGTTGTTCGGTCATGAGGCCGGCGCCTTCACCGGCGCGCAGAAGAAGCGCGTCGGCCGCATCGAGCATTCGAGCGGCGGTACGCTGTTTCTCGACGAGATCGAAAGCATGCCACCCTCCACTCAGGTGCAGATGCTGCGCGTACTCGAAATGCGCGAGGTGACGCCACTCGGCACCAACGAAATCCGGCCCGTCGACCTGCGCGTCGTTGCCGCCGCCAAGGTCGATCTCGGCGATCCCGGCCAGCGCGGCAATTTCCGCGAAGACCTCTACTATCGGCTCAATGTGGTGACGCTGTCGATCCCGCCGCTGCGCGAGCGGCGGGACGACGTGCCGCTGCTGTTCGGGTATTTCGCCGAGCGCGCCGCCGCCCGCTTTCATCGCCAGGTGCCCGCGGCGCCGGCCGCCGTCCAGCGCCATCTGCGCGAACACGACTGGCCCGGCAATGTCCGCGAGCTCGCCCATTTTGCCGAGCGCTTCGTGCTCGGACTGGAAGAGATCGGCAGCAGCCCCGCCGCTCAGCCGACAGATTTGGACGTCTCGATGCCCTTGCCGGAACGGCTGGAGCGCTACGAGGCCGAGATCATCCGCGAGACACTTGGCCGCAATGGCGGCGATGTCCGGCGTACGATCGAGGCGCTCGGCATTCCGCGCAAGACCTTCTACGACAAGCTGCAGCGGCACGGCATCGTGCGCAGCGATTTTTCCAGAGAGATCAAGCTTGTGGAACCCGATCGAAGCCCCCGGCGTTGAGGCTATCCAGGAACCGTGGCACGTTGGCACCAGCCGGGTGGCGAACGCATGATGGTGGTGGCGTTGCCGGTTGCACTTGGCAAGCGTTGATGGTTTGTTGCCGCTCAGCGGAGAACGAATGATGCGCGAATCCCTCGGTCAAGACGAATACGGCTCGGCCAGCCCCTTTGATCCGGACGATCTGCCGAATCTCAACGCCATGGGACCGGCGATGGGCAGCGGCAATGATTTCGAGAAATATGCCGTTGCCGTCATCATCGTGTTCGGCGCGCTGATCATCGGCGGCCTGATGGCCGCCTCGATGACCTTCGGCCACCGCAACGGCTTCCTGTTTGCGTTGGGCGGCGCCACTTCGGCCTGGATTTCGGGCAACGCGCTGCTGATTGACCGGCCGCGCATTTATGCGCTGTTCGTCGGCATCGCCGCGGTGCTGCTGATTGCCTCGACCATTACCCTTGTCGTATAGTCAGTAGCCCAGCGCCTCGCCGGAAGCGGCGCGGCTGTCGATGGCTCCGTTGTAGCGGGCCCCGCCGCCTTTCTCGATCTCCGCCAGGCTCTTGCCGCCGACCAGGATGCCGGCCGCCTGGCCCCAGGTCTGGTCGCTGAGATCGAGATGATAGCCCATGCCGGCAAGCAGCCTTTCGGTGTCGGGAGAAAGCCCGAAAGGCTCGACATAGACGGTGTCGGGCAGCCATTGATGGTGGATGCGCGGGGCGTCGATCGCCTCCTGAATGTTCATGCCGTGGTCGATGACGTTGACGATCGCCTCCAGCGTGATGGTGATGATGCGCGAGCCACCCGGGCTGCCGATGACCATGAACGGCTTGCCGTCCTTCACAACGACGGTCGGGCTCATCGAGGACAGCGGCGTCTTCTTCGGCTGGATCGCGTTGGCCTCGCCTTGGACCAGTCCGTAGAGGTTGGGCACGCCGGGCTTCTGGGTGAAATCGTCCATTTCGTTGTTGAGCAGGATCCCGGTGCCGTCGGCGACGACGCCGGCGCCAAAGGAACCATTGAGCGTATAGGTGACGGCTACCGCGTTGCCGTCCCTGTCGATGATAGAATAATGGGTGGTTTCCTTCGACTCGCCGAAGCCCTTGGGCATCAAGTCCTTCGAGACGCCGGCGCGGAACGGATCGATCTTGTCGCGGATGTCCTTGGCATAGCCCTTGTCGAGCAGTTTCGAGACCGGATTGTCGACGAAATCCGGATCGCCGAGCGCCGAATTGCGGTCGACATAGGCATGACGCATGGCCTCGACCATGACGTGGACGGTCTCGGCCGAGCCGGCTCCGAGATAGGACAGCGGATAGCCTTCGAGCACATTGAGGATTTCGCAGATGATGACGCCGCCCGAACTCGGCGGCGGCGAGGAGATGATCTCGTAGCCGCGATAGGAACAGGTCACCGGCTTCAGCTCGCGCACCGCGTATTGCTCGAAATCGCCTTTGGCGAGGATGCCGCCCTTGGCGCCGCTCGCCTTAACGATCGCGTCGGCAATCGGCCCCTTGTAGAAGGCATCGGGGCCTTTCTCGGAGATCGCCGAGAGCGAGGCCGCAAGGTCCGGCTGAACTAGCTTCTCGCCGATGCCATAGGGCTTCCCGTCTTTTTTCAGAAAAATAGCGGCCGCTGCCGGATCCTTGGCCAGCCGGTCGGCGCCGCCGGCGAAGGAGGCCGCGTCGCCCTGGTTGAGGACGAAGCCGTCCTTGGCATAGGCGATCGCCGGGGCCATGAGATCCTGTCTGGACAAGGTCCCGTATCTCTCGCGCGCCATCTCGAAGCCGGCCACCGAACCAGGCACGCCGACGGCGAGATAACCGTCAAGGCTGGCACCTTTGATCGGCTTGCCCTCCTTATCGAGATACATCGTCTTGGTCGCCGCAAGGGGCGCGCGCTCGCGGAAATCGATGAAGGTCGAACGGCCGTCCTTCAAGCGGATGGTCATGAAACCGCCGCCGCCGATATTGCCGGCATTCGGATAGACGACGGCCAGCGCATAGCCGACGGCGACCGCCGCATCGACGGCGTTGCCGCCCTTCTTCAGCACGTCGATGCCGACTTCGGTGGCGAGATGCTGGGCGGTCACCACCATGCCGTGCTCGCCCTTGGCGGGAGCCGGCGAAGCCGCAAAAACGGCGGTCGATGGTGTGAAGGCAACAGTGAGCGCAAAGCTGACGGCGATCAGCGTCCGGCGGGTGAGATGCATGGTGGGTCTCCAAGGCGGGGGGACACCCAGGAAAGACCGTTGGAGCGCGTTAGTCCATAACAATTGGAGTAGCATTGGGCAGAGCCCCTCACCTGCCCCGAATTGCGAAGGGCAATTCGGGGCAGTCCGACCTCTTCCCGCGGGGGAAGGAGCTCGTCAGCGCCGACGCCAACCGCTTCTCCCCTGAGAGGAAGATGGCCGCGAAGCGGCCGGATGAGGGTGTCAGACGATCCCGCCGCCACCGCCGGCGACGGCCGGCCGCTCCGCCGCGACCCCCGCCCGGTAGCCGGCCTCGCGATAGGCGGCGACCGGATCAATGGCGCCGCCGGTTCTCAGCCGCGCCATGGCGAGGATCGGCTCGACATCGGTGCGGTAGGCCGTCTTCAGCGTCTGCGTCGCCATCAGCGCGTCGTTCGCTTCCTGAAACCCGTCCAGCGCCTTGCGGTCGACCAGCAGCGCCTGCGCATAGGCGCGCTGCACCTCGACCGCGGACAGCATCAAGCTTTCGATCGGATCGGTGACGTTATGGCTCTGGTCGAGCATATGCGCGGGATGGAAGCCCTTGGCACCCGAAAGCTCTGCATCGACCAGCTCGTTGAAGACCAAAAACAGCCGGTAAGGATCGATCGAACCGGCGTCGAGATCGTCGTCGCCATATTTGGAATCGTTGAAGTGGAAGCCGCCGAGCTTGCCGAATTGAATCAGCCGCGACACGATCATCTCGATGTTGACGTTGGGCGCGTGGTGGCCGAGGTCGACGAGGCAGAAGGCCTTGTCGCCGAGCTCCTTGGCGATGATGTAGTTCGTGCCCCAGTCCTGCACGACGGTCGAATAGAAGGCCGGCTCGTACATCTTGTGCTCGGTAAACAGCCGCCAGTCGTCCGGCAGGCCGGCGTAGATTTGCCGCATGGCGTCGAGATAGCGCTCGAAGGCCTTGGCGAAACTGACCTGGCCGGGGAAGTTCGAGCCGTCGCCGATCCATACCGTCAGCGCCTTCGACCCAAGCGTCCTGCCGATCTCGATGCATTCGAGATTGTGCTCGACCGCCTGGCGGCGCGTGCCGGCATCGGCGTGCGACAGCGAGCCAAATTTGTAGGAGAGCTTCTGGTCCTTCGCGTCGGAAAAGGTGTTGGAGTTCATCGCATCGAACCCGAGCCCGAAACGCGCCGCCGCCTGCTTCAGCCGGTTCGGATCGGCCTTGTCCCACGGGATATGCAGCGAGACGGTAGGCGTCGCTTGCGTCAGCTGGCTGATGACGGCGCAATCCTCGATCTTGTCGAAGATGTCGCGCGGCTCGCCGGGGCCGGGAAAACGGGCAAAGCGCGTGCCGCCGGTGCCGACGCCCCAGGAGGGGATCGCGACGCCGAATTTTTCGACTTGGTCGCGGATCGCATCAATGGCTATGCCGCGCCGGTCGAGGCGCTCGCCGAGCGAGGCGTAGTCGCGCTCGAGGGCGGGTTGGCGAGCCGAGTTGTGGTTGGCGACGAGGTCGGCTGAGATGATCTGTTCGGACATTTTTTCCTCCCAATTCGTCTGCGCTGCCCCTCATCCGCCTAGCGGCACCTTCTCCCCGTATAGTCACGGGGAGAAGGAACGCGCTCCAGCGCTGGCGCCCCCTCTCCCCGTTCTTACGAGGGTAAGGGTGAGGGGCAGCGCTGGCTCTGACAATTTACCGCGTAAAGCTCTGCGCGTTGCCGGCGTCGACATTGACGATGTTGCCGGTCGACTTGGCCGACATGTCGGAAGCGAAGAAGTAGATCGC
This sequence comes from Mesorhizobium sp. WSM3868, assembly GCF_002294785.1. NCBI lineage: Bacteria > Pseudomonadati > Pseudomonadota > Alphaproteobacteria > Hyphomicrobiales > Phyllobacteriaceae > Mesorhizobium > Mesorhizobium sp. WSM3868. The sequence continues at coordinate 81,319 of NZ_NSGB01000004.1, forward strand.
TTCGGCGATATCTTCCGGAAATACCGAGCGTTTCAGCATCGAACGCGACCGGTAGTGCTCCTCGAGATCGTCGGTCGACATCTTGTAGGCGGCGGCGCGCTGTTCCTTCCATTCGCCGGTCCAGATCTTGGAGCCGCGCAGCACGGCGTCCGGATTGACGACGTTGACCCTGATCTGCGCCTCCGCACCCTCAAGCGCGAGACAGCGCGCGAGATGGATCTCGGCCGCCTTGGCCGTGCAGTAAGCGGCGGCGTTGGGCGAAGCGGCAAGGCCGTTCTTGGAGGCGACGAAGACGACATTGCCGCCGATCTTCTGCGCGCGGAACAGCCGGAAAGCCTCGCGCGAAACGAGGAAATAGCCGGTCGACAGGATGTCCATATTCTTGTTCCACAACGCCAGCGTCGTCTCCTCGATCGGCGCCGAGGAGGCCAAGCCGGCATTGGAAACGAGAATGTCGATGCCGCCGAACTCGACCGAAGTTTCGGCAAAGCCCGACGTGACCTGATCTTCCGAGGTCACGTCGATCCGCACCGGACGGACGAAGTCTTTGCCGTAGGCTTTCGACAGCTCTTCGTGAGCGCCGGCAAGCGCGGTCTCATCGATATCGGCCAGCACGACGCAGGCGCCTTCGCGCAGCAGGCGGTTGGCGGTGGCGCGGCCGATGCCGCCGGCACCGCCGGTGACCAGGGCGATCTGTCCCGCCAGCGCCTTCGGCTTCGGCAGGCGCTGGAGCTTGGCTTCTTCCAACTGCCAGTATTCGATGTCGAAGGCCTCCTGCGCCGGCAAGCCGACATAGGACGAGACCGTCGAGGCGCCGCGCATGACGTTGATGGCGTTGACGTAGAACTCGCCGGAGATGCGCGCCGTCGCCTTGTCCCCGGCGAAGGTGAACATGCCGACGCCCGGCATCAGATAGACGACCGCGTTCGGATCGCGGATGGCGGGCGAGTCCTTATGTTTGCAGCTGTCGTAATAGGCCTGGTAGCCGACGCGATAGGCCTCAATGTCGTCGGCGAGGCGCGCGATGACGGCATCGACATCCGGCCTTGCCGGATCGAACTCGATCACCAATGGCCGGATCTTGGTGCGCAGGAAATGGTCCGGACAGGACGTGCCCAGGGCCGCCAGCGGGCGCAGGTCTTTCGAATTGACGAATTCGAGCACTGCTGGCTGGTCGTCGAAGTGGCCGAGCTTATGGCTCTTTTCCGAGATCAGGCCGCGGATTCTGGGCATGAGTTTCGCGGCAATGGCACGCCGTGCCGGCGCCTCGAGCGCCTTCACCACCTCGCCGCCGAAGATCGCCTTGCCCTGGGATTTGCGCTCGAACCAGTCGATCGCCTGATTGATCACCGAGATCGTCGTTTCGTAACATTCCTTCGGCGTGTCGCCCCAGGTGAACAGGCCGTGGCTTTCGAGAACCACCCCCTTGGCGTCGGGGTTCTCGCGGCAGAATTTCTCCAGCCACAGCCCAAGCTCGAAGCCCGGCCGCTTCCAGGGCAGCCAGCCGATGGCCTCGCCAAACACCTCTTTCGTGATCGCTCTGGAGTCCTTCGCCGCGGCTATCGCGATAATGGCATCGGGATGCATGTGGTCGACGCAACCCTTCGGCACGAAGGCATGCAGCGGCGTGTCGATGGAAGCCGCGCGCGGATTGAGGTTGAAGGTGCAGTGGGGCAGGTAGCCCACCATCTCATCCTCGTGGTCGACGCCGCGATAGAGGCTCTTCAGCGCGCGCAGCTTGTCCATGTAGAGGGTCGCGAACCCGTCGAGCTTGATCGAAGCGCTGTCGCCGCCCGAGCCCTTGACCCACAGCACCTCGACGTCCTCACCGGTCAGCGGGTCTTTCTGCCAGACCTTGGACGAGGTGTTGCCGCCGCCATAATTGGTGACGCGCTTGTCTGAACCCAGCGTGTTCGAGCGATAGACCAGAAGCTCGGGACCGCTCATCCCTTCGGCCCTTGCATCGTCCCACAGATTGGCGAGGCGCGAGCCGGAGCGCTTGTCGAGCATAGGTATCCTCCCTTGGGACGCTAAAACCGAGCAGTCCAATTTGGCTGGAATGTCTACGCAACAGGGCCTCTTGTCAATCATAAACGATCAAGATCGATCATATTGCACTGCACAATGAAAATATGTGATCGGAAATGATTGACACTGCGCGTTTTCTGGTGCCTGATAGCCAGGCAGGGAGGAACCATGCACGAAAAAGAGCGCCACAGGATCATTCTGTCCGCCGTCCAGGAAAAGCCTGTGGTGACGGTGCAGGAAATGGTCGACCTGACGGACTCCTCCGAGGCGACGATTCGGCGCGATATCGCGGCGCTGCATGTGCAAAAGCGCCTGCGCCGGGTGCGCGGCGGCGCCGAGGCGATCTCACCGCCGCAAGTCATCGGCCTTGCCGGCCGGCCCTTCTCGGTCAACGAAACGCTGAACGCCGCGCAGAAGCGGGCGATCGCCCGCGAAGCGGTGAACCTTTGCAAGGACGGCGAGCCGATCATCATCAATGGCGGCACCACGACCTTCCAGATGGTGCATTTCCTGACCGGCCGCCGCATGCCGATCTTCACCAACTCGTTCCCGATCGCCGAGCACCTGCTCAAGCACTCGAAGAACACGGTGATGCTGTCGGGCGGCACGATCTATCGCGAGCAGAACATCATCCTGTCGCCCTTCGACAACGACGTGACGCGCAATTTCTATGCGCGGCGCATGTTCATGGGCGCTCAAGGGTTGGGACCGCTCGGCCTGATGGAAGGCGACCCGCTGCTGATCCAGGCGGAGCAAAAACTGATTGACCAGGCCGACGAGCTGGTGGTGCTGGTCGATTCCTCGAAATTCCGCATGCGCTCCAGCCTGATCCTGTGCGGGCTGTCGCGCATCACGACGGTGATCACAGACGACGGCATCGACGACCGCGAAGCCAAGATGCTGGAAACCGCGGGTGTGGCGCTGATCGTCGCCCGCAAACAGTCAAGCGACAAGGAGGAATCTTCACTGCAGGCCTGAGGACAACTCGCGCCCGCAGCGGCGATGGAAATGCAACGCTCAAGGGAGGATATTCGATGAGCTTTTTGAAGAAACTGCTGGTTACGGCGGCCTTTTCCGCCGCCATGTTCGTGAATGGCGCCTATGCCGAGAACGTCAAGATCGCGCTGGTCGTGAAGTCGCTCGGCAACGGCTTCTTCGACGCCGCCAACAAGGGCGCCGAGGAAGCGGCCAAGGAACTGGGCGACGTCGACGTGATCTATACCGGTCCGACCAAAGCGACGGCGGAGGCGCAGATCGAGGTGATCAACTCGCTGATCGCGCAGAAGGTCAATGCCATCGCCGTCTCGGCCAATGACGCCGATGCGCTGGTGCCGGTGCTGAAGAAGGCGATGGATCGCGGCATCACCGTGATCTCGTGGGACTCCGGCGTCGCCAAGGAAGGCCGCCAGCTCCACCTCAACCCGTCCGACACCAATTTGATCGGCGAAACCATCATCAAGCTCGCCGCCGACTACCTGCCGGAAGGCGGCGATGTCGCCATCCTCTCGGCATCGTCGACCGCGACCAACCAGAATGCCTGGATCGAAGCGGCCAAGAAGATGCTGCCGGAGAAGTTCCCGAAGATCAAGCTGGTCGCCACCGTCTATGGCGACGACGACTCCGCCAAGAGCACCGACGAAGCCAAGGGCCTGTTGAAATCCTATCCGAACCTCAAGGCGATCATCGCGCCGACCACCGTCGGCGTCGTTGCCGCCGCGCAGGTCGTCACCGACGAGAACCTGATCGGCAAGGTCAACGTCACCGGCCTCGCGCTGCCGTCGGAGTTCAAGAAGTTCATCGACAACGGCGCCAGCCAGGCGGTCGCGCTGTGGAACCCGATCGACCTCGGCTACTCGGCGATCTATCTCGCGCATGACCTGGCGGTGAAGAAAGAAGAGGCCAAGCCCGGCGCCACGCTGTCGATCGGCCGCGTCGGCAAGGTGACGCTCGACGATACCAACTCGGCTGCGATGGCTCCGCCCTTCCAGTTCGACAAGACCAACATCGAGAAGTTCTCAAAGATCTATTGATCTGAGGAGCTTGCACCCTCCCCCTTGTGGGGAGGGTCGGCGAGGCGGTGTCGCGAAGCAAAACTGGCGAGACGGGGCGGAGGCGACGACGCTTCCATGCACCAGGACCTTAACTTGATATGCTAGACAACCCCCATCCCGCTCACTTTGTTCGCGACCCTCCCCGCGAGGGCGAGGGCAAATTGGCCCCGCGCCTGACGCTCTCAGGCATCTCCAAGAGTTTTCCGGGCGTTCGGGCGCTGCACAATGTCAGCCTGTCGCTCTATCCCGGACAGGTGACGGCGCTGATCGGCGAGAACGGCGCCGGCAAGTCGACGCTGGTCAAGATCATGACCGGCATCTACCAGCCCGACGCCGGCGAAATCAGCATCGACGGCCAGGCCACGGCGCTGCCCAGTGCCCATGCCGCGTTCGCCCACGGCATCACCGCCATCCATCAGGAGACGGTGCTGTTCGACGACCTTTCTGTCGCCGAAAACATCTTCCTAGGCCATGCGCCGCGCACCCGCTTCGGCACCATCGACTGGCGCACCATGCGCAAAAATGCGCGCGAGGTGCTGGAGACGATGCGCGCCGGCCATATCGACGCCGATGCTCGGCTGAAGGACCTTGGCATCGCCAACAAGCATCTGGTGGCTGTGGCGCGCGCCATGTCCATCGACGCGCGCATCGTCATCATGGACGAGCCGACCGCCGCACTTTCGATGAAGGAGATCGAGGAGCTTTTCCTCTTGATCGAATTCCTGAAGAGCGAAGGCAAGGCGGTGCTCTTCATCAGCCACAAGTTCGACGAGATCTACCGCATCGCCGACCGCTACACCGTCTTCCGCGACGGCGAGATGGTAGGCGAAGGCCTGCTCAAGGACACCGGCCAGAACGAGATCGTGCGTATGATGGTCGGCCGCAACGTCGACCACATCTTTCCGCAGCGCGAGCCGAAGATCGGCGCGCCGGTGCTGTCGGTCTCCGGCCTGTCGCACCCGACCGAGTTCGACGATATCGGCTTCGAATTGCGCAAGGGCGAAATCCTCGGCTTCTATGGCCTGGTCGGTGCCGGCCGCAGCGAGGTGATGCAGGCGATCGCCGGCATCACGCGCACCAGCCGCGGCACGATTTCGCTGGACGGCAACTCAATCGCGCCGAAATCGGCGGCGGATTCGATCGAGGCCGGCATCGTGTATGTGCCGGAAGAGCGCGGCAAGCAGGGTGTCGTCATCGGCCTGCCGATCTTTCAGAACGTATCGCTGCCTTCGCTTGCGCGCACCTCGAAATCCGGTGTGCTCAAGCTGGCGGAAGAATTCTCACTTGCCCGCTCCTACACCGAGCGGCTGGACCTGCGCGCCTCGTCGCTCAGCCAGGATGTCGGCACGCTTTCCGGCGGCAACCAGCAGAAAGTAGTCATCGCTAAATGGCTGGCGACGACGCCGAAGGTGATCATCCTCGACGAGCCGACCAAGGGTATCGACATCGGCTCCAAAGCCGCCGTGCACGGCTTCATGGCCGAGCTGGTGGCGCAGGGGCTATCGGTGATCATGGTCTCCTCGGAATTGCCGGAAATCCTCGGCATGTCCGACCGGGTCGTCGTCATGCGTGAAGGCCGTATCGCGGCCACCTACGACAACAAAGGCCTCGACGCCGAGACGCTGGTCAGGACCGCAGCGGGGATCGCGGCATGAAGAATTTTCTCAAATACCGCGAGATCTGGCTGCTCGCCGGCATCGTCCTGCTGATCGGGCTGATCTCGACCCGCTTCCCCGGTTTTGCCGATCCGGCCAATCTGCGCCAGGTGTTCAACGACACATCGATCCTGATGATCCTGGCGCTCGGCCAGATGGTGGTGATCCTGACGCGCTCGATCGATCTGTCGATGGCGTCCAATCTCTGCTTCACCGGCATGGCGGTGGCCATGCTCAACGCCGCCCATCCGGCGATCCCGATCCCGGTGCTGATCGTCATCGCACTGCTTGTCGGCCTCCTGCTCGGCGCCATCAACGGCATCCTGGTGTGGCGGCTGAATATCCCGTCCATCGTGGTCACGCTCGGCACGCTCACCATCTATCGCGGCGCCACCTTCGTCGTCTCCGGCGGCGCCTGGGTCAATGCCGACCAGATGAGCCCCGACTTCATCAACTTCCAGCGCGCCGCCTTCCTCGGCCTGCCGGTTCTGTCGTGGATCGCGCTTCTCGTCATTGCGCTGTTCTTTCTGGCGATGACGCGCACGCAGATCGGCCGCTCGATCTATGCCATCGGCGTCAACCCGACCGCCTCGGTCTATGCCGGCATCGATGTCGGTCGCACCAAGTTCATCGTCTTCTGCATCTCCGGCATGATCGGCGGGCTCGCCGGGTACTTATGGATCTCGCGCTACGTGATCGCCTCGGTCGAGGTCGCCAACGGCTATGAGCTCAACATCATCGCCGCCTGCGTCATCGGCGGCATTTCGATCGCCGGCGGCATCGGCTCGGTCGGCGGCGCGGTGCTCGGCGCGCTCTTCCTCGGCATCATCTCCAACGCGCTACCGGTCATCAACATCTCGCCCTTCTGGCAGATGGCGATCTCGGGCAGCGCCATCATCCTGGCCGTGGTGCTCAACGCGCGCGGCGAACGCCGGCAGGGCCGCATCATTCTCAGAAAGGCGGAAGCGGCATGACCGACACCCCTGCCCCGCGCCATATCCCCGACCGGCTCGACAAGCCGCTTTCTTCGGCGATCTTTTCCTGGGAGGCACTGCTCGTCGTCATCGCGATCCTCATCTTCGCGGTGAACAGCTTCGCCTCGCCCTATTTCCTCGACCCGTGGTCGCTCTCGGATCTGACCTTCAACTTCACCGAAAAGGGCCTGATTGCGCTCGCCATGGCGCTGCTGATCATCTCGGGCGAGATCGACCTGTCGGTTGCCGCGATCGTCGCGCTCGCTTCGACGATGATGGGCATGGCGGTGCAGGCGGGCGCCGGCACGCCGGTGCTGGTCGCGATCGGCATCGCCGTCGGGCTCGGCTGCGGCGCTTTCAACGGGCTGCTCGTCACCAGGCTCGGCCTGCCCTCCATCGTCGTCACCATCGGCACGATGAGCCTGTTTCGCGGCATCGCCTTCATCATCCTCGGCGACCAGGCCTATAAGGGATATCCGGAAAGTTTCGCCTTCTTCGGCCAGGGCTATGTCTGGTGGGTTTTCTCGTTCGAGCTGGCGTTGTTCCTTTTCGCGGCGCTCGTCTACTGGTTCGTGCTGCATCGCACGAGCTTCGGCCGGCGCGTCTTTGCCATTGGCAACAATCCGGTCGCCTGCCAGTTCTCCGGCGTGCGCGTCGACCGCATCAAATTCATCCTTTTCTGCCTCACCGGGCTGATGTCGGGCATCGCCTCGGTGCTGATCACGTCGCGGCTCGGCTCGACAAGGCCGTCGATCGCGCAGAGCTATGAGCTGGAGGCCATCACCATGGTGGTGCTGGGAGGCGTGTCGATCCTCGGCGGCGCCGGCAGCATCCTCGGCGTGGTGCTTGCCGCCTTCATGATGGGGCTGGTGACCTTCGGCCTCGGCCTGCTCAACGTGCCCGGCATCGTCATGTCGATCTTCATCGGCCTGCTGCTGATCATCGTCATTGCGCTGCCGATCGTCTGGCGGCGGCTGCGCGAAGGACGTTTCGCCTGATGGAGAAACACGCCTTCAAGATGAAGCTCAATCCCGGCATGAAGGCCGAGTACAAGCGCCGCCATGACGAGATCTGGCCTGAGCTGGCGGAGCTGCTGAGAGATGCCGGCGTCTCCGACTATTCGATCCATCTCGACGAGGAGACCAGCATCCTCTTCGGCGTGCTGTGGCGACGCGACGATCACGGCATGGCCGACCTGCCGAAACATCCTGTGATGCAGCGCTGGTGGGCGCATATGGCCGACCTCATGGAAACCAAACCCGACAATGAGCCGGTGGCGGTGCCGCTGGAAACCATGTTCCATATGGCATGATCCGCCACGTCGCCGTCATCGATATCGGCAAGACCAACGCCAAGGTGGCGCTGGTCGAGCTCACGACGCCGAGCGAGATCGCGCTGCGCCGCACCGCGAACGCGCCCGTTTGGCAGGCGCCCTACCCCTATCACGATGTCGAGGCGCTGTGGACGTTCATCCTGATCAGCCTCGCCGATATCAACCGCGAGCGGCGGATCGATGCGATCTCGATCACCACGCATGGCGCGACCGGGGCGCTGGTCGACGCCGCCGGCGAACTGGTGCTGCCGGTGCTCGACTATGAGTTCGACGGCCCCGACCAGCTTGCGGCCGACTACGACGCCGTACGCGCTCCCTTCGCCGAAACAGGCACGCCGCGGTTGCCCATCGGCCTTAATCTCGGCGCGCAATTCTTCTGGCAGCAAAAGCGCTTTCCAGTGGAATTCGCCAAGTCCGCCGCGATGCTGATGTATCCGCAATATTGGGCGCTGCGGCTGACCGGCGTCGCCGCCAACGAAGTGACATCGCTGGGCTGCCACACCGATCTGTGGAACCCCTGGACGTCCGACTATTCCTCGCTGGTCGACAGGATGGGCTGGCGTCCGCTGATGGCGCCCGTGCGTCGGGCGAAGGACAGGCTCGGATCGATCCTGCCGGCGATTGCCCGACTGACAGGGCTCGACCCCGCGACTCCCGTGTTCTGCGGCCTGCACGACTCCAACGCCTCGCTTCTGCCGCATCTGTTGTCCGATCGGCCGCCCTTCTCCGTCGTCTCGACCGGCACATGGGTGGTGTCGATGGCGGTCGGCGGCAAGAAGGTCGAGCTCGACCCGGCGCGCGACACGCTGGTCAATGTCAATGCGCTCGGCGATCCCGTGCCGTCGGCGCGCTTCATGGGTGGACGCGAGTTTTCGCTGCTGACCGAAGGCCAGCGGCAGGACTGGACCGAGGCCGATGTTGCCGCCGTGCTGGCACGAAAAGCATCGCTTCTGCCGTCAACCCAACAAGGCTCCGGGCCATTCCCTCACCGCGCCGCGCAATGGGTCAACGCCGAGGGCTTGCCCCCCGGCCAGCGCTTCACCGCAATCTCGTTCTATCTGGCGCTGATGACCGCGACCTGCCTGGAGTTGATTGGCGGCGACGGGCGGACGACGGTCGAAGGGCCCTTTGCGCGGAACCCACTTTTCATCCGCATGCTGGCAGCAGCAACGGGACGGGCTGTCATTGCGTCGGAGACGTCGACAGGGACGAGCATCGGCGCGGCACTGCTGGCGTCAGACCGCGCTACCGTCATCAGCAAAGGCGAGCGGACCGAGCCACCCGCAGATCCGGCTTGGCACGATTACGCGCGAGCGTGGCAGCGGGTCGTCGGGACGTGATCCGCGCCGTGGTATTTTGCCACAACTGACAGGTCGCGCCGACCAGCGCCGACATACGCAAGTGGCAACTTGCGGACCGAACGTCTCAGCCCGCTGTCGCGTAAAGCAACCCTTGCGGATCGATCTCGGGCTTGCGGCCGGCGACGAGGTCGGACAGGAATTTTCCCGAGCCGCAAGCCATGGTCCAGCCGAGATGGCCGTGGCCGGTGTCGAGATAGAGGTTGCGGTATTTCGCCTGACCGAAGATGGGCACGGAACTCGGCATCATCGGCCTCAGGCCTGCCCAAAGCAGCGCCTTCTTCTCGTCGAAGGCGCCCGGGAACAGGTCCTTGCCGGTTTCCAGGATGGTTCTGAAATCACGCGGCTTGAAGCTGCGATCGAAGCCTATGAATTCCGCCGTCGAGGACATCCGCAGCCGGTTGCCCAGCCTCGAATAGCCGATCAGCCGGTCCTCGTCGGCGCCGCCCATGGTCGGGCCCTTGCTCTCGTCCTCGAGCGGGACGGTCACGGTGTAGCCCTTCACCGGGTAGACGGGCAGGTCGATGCCGTAGCGGCGGCCGAACAGGCCGCTTTCGGCTCCCATCGAGATGACGACGGCGTCGCCCGCAACCGGTCCGGCCGAGGTCATCACGGCTCGCACCCGGTCGCCCTCGATGTCGAGGCCCTCGATTGTCGTGCCGAACAGGAACCTGACGCCGAGCTTCTCGGCCGCATAGGCGGCGAGCTTGTCGACGAATTGCTTGGAATCGCCGGTCTGGTCGATCGGCGAATAGATGCCGCCGGCGATCTTGTCCTTCACGCCGGCAAGGCCCGGCTCCAGCTCGGCCAAGCGGTCGCGGCCGACGATCTCGATCGGCAGGCCGCGCTCGCCGAGGTAGCGGTAATTGTCGGTGCCGGTGTCGAAGCTTTGCTGCGAGCGGAAGAAGTAGAGGATGCCTTTCTTGCGTTCGTCGTAATGGATGCCGGTCGCCTCCGAGAGCGCATTGATGCAGTCGCGCGAATAGAGCGCGAGCTTCAGCTTGACGTCGGTGTTGGCGCGCAGGCGCGCTACGGTGCACTCGCGCAGGAAGCGCAGGCTCCAGGCATAGAAATACGGATCGAGGCGCAGCCGGACCTTGATGCCGAGGTCATGGTTCCAGAGCGCGCGCAGAAAGGTCTTGAGCGCCGCCGGCGAGGCCCAGGCGGTGGCGTCGCCCGGCGAGACCAGGCCGGCGTTCGACTGGCTGGTGCCGCGCGCCGCTGCCTCATGGCGCTCGATCACCGTCACCTCATGACCGTCTTTAGCCAGATAGTAGGCGGCCGCCGTGCCAACCACGCCGGCGCCGAGCACCAAGACCTTCATGCCGTCCCTCAAGGCTCATTCAAAAAGTGCGCCTTCGGCACACCACCGCATGAGCCTGAATACCGCGTCTAAACTCGCCGGACGAGCCCTTGGCCCAACAGGTCAGTCTCATTTACGCAATTCCGGACGACGGCTACGGCGAAGTCGCCGAATCCAACCGCTACACACTTTCCTGAACTGCTCAGTTTCGAACGGAGTTCTTGGTCGTCAGGATGCGTTCCCAGGCCAGCGCATCCTTGACGATCTGGTCGAGATCGTCGCGCTGCGGGGTCCAGCCGAACTCCTTGCGGGCAAGGTCGGAATTGGCGACCACGGCGGCGGCGTCGCCCGGCCGTCGCGCACCCATGCGAACGTCGAAATCATGGCCGAAGGCGCGGCGCACGCTGTCGATCACTTCCAGCACCGAATAGCCATGGCTGTAGCCGCAATTGGCGACGAGGCTCTCCCCGCCATCGCGCAGCCGCTGCAGTGCCAACCGGTGCGCCGCCGCCAGATCGCTCACATGGATGTAGTCGCGGATGCAGGTGCCGTCCGGTGTCGGATAGTCCTTGCCGAAGACCTGCATGAATGGCCGCTTGCCGAGCGCCGTCTCGCAGGCGACCTTGATCAGATGCGTGGCGCCGGGCGTCGACTGTCCGGTGCGGCCCTTGGGGTCGGCGCCGGCGACATTGAAATAGCGCAGCGCCGTATAGCGGATGTCGTGCGCAATCGCGGCATCGCGCAGCATCCACTCGCTCATCAGCTTGGAGAGGCCGTAAGGGGATTCCGGCGCCAGCCGGGCGTCCTCGCGCACCGGCTCCAGCCCGGCGCCGCCATAGACGGCTGCGGTGGACGAGAAGATGAAGTGCGGCACGCCCTCGCGCACGGCGGTTTCGATCAGCGCGCGCGTCTTGCAGGTGTTGTTCTCGTAATAGCCGAGCGGATCGGCGACCGATTCCGGCACCACGATCGAGCCGGCGAAATGGATGATGGCGTCGACCTTGTTTTCCCGGATGATCCGGCCGACCAGATCGCGATCGGCGACGTCGCCGACGACGAGCTTCGCCTCGGGCGCCACCGCCCATTCGAAGCCGGTGGAAAGCCTGTCGAGCACGACGACACTTTCGCCGGCGTCCAAAAGCTCCCAGACCATGTGGCTGCCGATATAGCCGGCACCGCCCGTCACCAAAACCGTCATCGCTTACCTCGCTGATCAAGATTTATCGGAAACTGTCTCAACAGCCGCCGTGCTGGAAACCCCGCCGTAAGCCCATTAGCCTCCCATTTTAGTGTTAAGTCTGTAACAGTTCCGCCTGCCCGAGGCATCGTACCGAAACAAAGCTGGTTCACATCCCCGGGAATAGGCCATGATCCGGCATCGTTAGGAACAGGCGCGGGGCGTGGCATTTTGACCGGTGCGGCGCGGTGGACGTAACATAGGCCCGTGACTATGATCCGGCGCAAAATTGGGAAGCCGACATGAACTACCAGCGGTTCTTCGAAGACGCGATCGACCAGCTCCATGCCGAGCGGCGCTACCGCGTTTTCGCCGACCTCGAGCGCATCGTGGGCAAGTTCCCGCGCGCCATCTGGCGCTCCAACGGTCGCGCCCAGGAAATCACCGTCTGGTGCTCCAACGACTATCTCGGCATGGGCCAGAATCCGGACGTCATCGCCGCCTTCCAGAACGCGGCGGGCCGGATGGGCTCGGGCGCCGGCGGCACCCGCAACATTTCTGGCACGTCCAACCCGCTGGTCGAGCTGGAGCATGAGCTCGCCGACCTGCACGACAAGGAGGCGGCGCTGGTCTTCACCTCCGGTTTCGTTTCCAACGAAGCCTCGATTTCGACCATCGCCAGGCTCTTGCCCAACTGCCTGATCATCTCGGACGAGTTGAACCACGCCTCGATGATCGAGGGCGTGCGCCGCTCCGGGGCCGAAAAGAAGATTTTTCGCCACAACGACGTTGCGCATCTGGAAAGCCTGCTGCAGGCGGCAGGACGCGAGCGCGCCAAGCTGATCGTCTTCGAAAGCGTCTATTCGATGGACGGCGACATCGCGCCGATCAAGCAGATCGTCGAGCTCGCCGAGCGCTACAACGCCATGACCTATATCGACGAGGTGCATGCTGTTGGCATGTACGGTGCGCGCGGCGGCGGCATCACCGAGCGCGAGGGTCTTGCCGACCGCATCGACATCATCGAGGGGACGCTGGCCAAGGCCTTCGGCACGCTGGGCGGCTACATCACCGGCACGAGCGCTGTGATCGACGCGGTGCGCTCCTATGCGCCGGGCTTCATCTTCACCACCGCGCTGCCGCCCGCGATCGCGGCGGCCGCCACCACCTCGATCAGGCATTTGAAGCGCTCGCAGGCCGAGCGCGACGCCCAGCAGCGCCAGGCCGCGCGGGCCAAGCAGGTGCTTGCCGCGGCCGGGCTGCCGGTGATGGAATCGGCCACCCATATCGTGCCGGTGCTGGTCGGCGATCCCGAGCTTTGCAAGATGGCGAGCGACCGCCTGCTTGGCGTCCACGGCATCTACATCCAGCCGATCAATTATCCGACGGTGCCGCGCGGCACCGAACGGCTGCGCATCACGCCCACCCCGTTCCATTCGGACGCGCTGATCGCCGAACTGCAGGACGCGCTGGTCGAGACCTGGGACGCGCTCGGCATCCCCTATGCCGCCTCCGGCCGCCCGGCCGTCGCCAAGAGCGACCGGATTATTCCACTCCTGGTGCCGAAATCAGGCGGCTGAAGCCGCCCGTCTCAGACCGTCTTCATCCATTTCGCCAGGCGATTTGCCGCTTCCTCAAGCTGATCGAGGCGGCGGTGGAAGCATAGTCTGAGGAAAGCCTCTCCGCCGGGGCCGAAGGCCGTGCCGGGCGCCAGGCCGACATTGGCGTTGTCGACGATGTCGAAGGCGGCGGCGCGGGAATCGGTGATGCCGTCGACGGTGAAGAACAGGTAGAACGCACCTTGCGGCACGGTGAAGCGCGCCTTGCCGGTGGCACCCAGGATGTCGCAGACCAGATCGCGCGCCGCACGTGCCCGCTCCACCTGCTCGACGATAAAGCCGTCACCCTTGTCGAGGGCCGCAACCGCGCCGCGCTGCATGAACTGGGCGACGCCCGAGGTCGAATACTGAATCAGGTTCTCGAACACCTGCTGCAGCGCCGGATGCGTCTTGATCCAGCCGACTCGCCAGCCGGTCATCGCCCAGTTCTTGGAGAAGCTGTTGACGAACAGGATGCGGTCTTCCGCCGTTGCGATATCGAGGAAAGACGGCGCGCGGCCGTGGCCATAGTGGAACAGCGCATAGATCTCGTCGGCGATGATCCAAAGCTTCTTCGTGCGGGCCAGATCGAGGATCGCTTGAAGCGTTTCCTTGTCGGCTGTCCAGCCGGTCGGATTCGAGGGGGTATTGATGAACAGCGCCTTGGTACGCGGCGTGATGGCGGCTGCGATCTTGTCGACATCGCAGGACCAGCCATTGCCGGACTGGTCGAGCGTGACCGGCACGGGAACAGCGCCGGCAACACCGGCGGCGGCAGCGAAATTCGGCCACGCCGGCGAAAGATAGACGACCTCGTCGCCGCTGCCGGCGATCGCGTCGATGGCCAGTTGAATGGCATGCATGCCCGAGCCGGTGACGATGAATTCTTCCTCGGCGAAGCGCTGGCCGAAATGCCTGGCATAGTAGCGGGCGAGCGCCTGCCTAAGCTCGGGAATGCCCTTCTGCCAGGTGTAGAAGGTCTCGCCATTGGCGAGGCCGCCTGCGGCGGCATCGCTGATGAAGGAAGGCGTCGGCAGGTCGCCCTCTCCGGCCCAGAGCGGAATAAGGCCTTCGTGCAAGCGGCCGTGATTGACGACGGCGACAATGCCGCTTTCGGGGGCAGCACGGGCTTCGGCGCGCAAGGTCTCAATCAGGGTCATGGACAAATCCGTGCTCGTTTTGCTGCGCTCTTACCAGATCACTGAACAGAAAACCCCAGCCGCAAGCGGCCGGGGTTTTGGTCCAGCGAAGAGCGTTGGATGCGTTATTTCCTGGCGAGCAGGTCGCGGATTTCGGTCAGAAGCTGGACATCCGCCGGCGGCGGCGCCGCGGCAGGCGCGGGCTTCTCTCGCTCCAGCCGCCTGCGCAGATTGTTCACCGCCTTGACCATCAGGAAAATGATGAAGGCGAGGATCAGAAAATTCAGCACGACGGTGATGAAGCTGCCATAGGCGAAAACGGCTCCCTCTTTCTTGGCTTCGGCCAGCGTGGCCGAGTGCACATTGGAGGACAGCCCAAAGAAGTAATTGTTGAAGTCAAGCCCGCCGAAAATCGCGCCGATGATCGGCATGATGATGTCGTTGACCAGCGAATCGACGATCTTGCCGAAGGCGGCGCCGATGATGACGGCGACGGCCAAGTCCATCACATTGCCCTTGGAGATGAATTCCTGGAATTCTTTCAGCATCCGACCCTCCTTGCCATGACGGGCCGCGCTGCCGCCCCGGCTCTCCGGCACCGACCCCGAAGCCACAATAACAAAAACCCCCAGTTGCAAAACCGGAAAAAGGGCGGAGCCGCCGGTTTGTGCCTAACTGGTTCGCGCTTCTGGGCGTCACCAAGCACCTATGCGCCGAAAGCCGCGGTGGACTTGGCGTCAAAGCTGTGGTTGCGTTTGATAACCGGACGAGCAGCCGGTCAGGAAGGAAGTTCGAACCGTGCAAGGCTGGTTCGTCGTCATCATCGCGATCGCCTATGTGACGCTGCTTTTTGCCATCGCCAGCGTCGGCGACCGGCGCTCCGTGGCAGCCGGACTCGGCCGCGCACGGCCCTCCATTTATGCGCTCAGCCTCGCCATCTACTGCACCTCCTGGACCTTCTTCGGCTCGGTCGGGCTCTCCTCCGAGCGGGGTCTCGAATTCCTCGGCATCTACACCGGCCCGGTGCTGGTCTTCGTGTTCGGCTTCCCGCTGCTCAACCGCATCGTCCGGCTGGCAAAGAGCGAAAAGATCACCTCGATTGCGGACTTTCTCGGCGCCCGCTACGGCAAGAGTTTTGCCGTCGCGGCGATCGCCACGCTGATCGCCACGGTCGGCGCCGTGCCCTACATCGCGCTGCAGCTCAAGGCGATCTCCGGCTCGGTCAGCCTGATGATCGAGCACTATACGGGATCGCCGCCCTCCTTTGATCCTTTTGTAAGCGACATCTCGCTGGTGGTGGCGATGCTGCTGGCGCTGTTTGCGGTCCTGTTCGGCACCCGCCACGCCGACGCCACCGAGCACCAGGACGGGCTGGTGCTGGCGGTCGCGGTCGAGACGGTGGTCAAGCTCGCAGCCTTCCTCGCCATCGGCCTTATGGTCACCTTTCTCATCTTCGGCGGCCCCGGCGACATGCTGGCGACGCTCGGGGCGAATGCCGAGGTGCGCCAGGCGATGGGCTACAACACGTCCTTGGTCACCTGGCTGGTGCTGACGACCTTGAGCGGCTTCGCCATCCTGATGCTGCCGCGCCAATTCTACGTCACCATCGTCGAGAATCGCAGCGAGGCCGAGCTGCGCACCGCGACCTGGGTGTTTCCGCTCTATCTCGTGGCGATCAACCTGTTCGTCCTGCCGATCGCCTTTGCCGGGCTGTCGCTGGTCGGCGCAAGGACCAGCAGCGACCTCTACGTCCTGTCGCTGCCGCTATTCAGCGGCCACGACGTGCTGGCGATGATCGCTTTCATCGGCGGCCTGTCGGCGGCCACCGCCATGGTCATCGTCGAGAGCGTGGCGCTGTCGATCATGATCTCCAACGACCTCGTCATCCCGCTGTTCGTGCGTCGATTGCTCAAGACCACTTCTTCGGAGAACGAAGACTGGTCGACGCTGATCCTGAACGTTCGGCGAGCGTCGATCTTCATCATGCTGTTCATCGCCTTCCTCTACTATCGCGAGAGCACCAACAGCGCGCGGCTGTCCTCGATAGGGCTGATGTCCTTCGCAGCGATCGCGCAATTCGCGCCCGCCCTGATCGGCGGGCTGATCTGGCGCCGCGCCAATGGCCGAGGCGCCGCCCTCGGCATGGTCGCCGGCATCGCGGTCTGGGGTTACACGCTGCTGCTCCCTTCCCTCGTCGGTCCCGGCTCCGACTTTGTCGTCCATGGACTGTTCGGCTTCGAGGCGCTGAGACCCCAGGCGCTGTTCGGCACCGTCGGCGAGCCGCTGAACCACGGCGTGCTGTGGAGCCTGTCAGTCAACACGCTGTTCTTCGTGATGGGTTCGCTGTCCCGCGCATCGGTGCCACTGGAGCGTATCCAGGCGGCGATCTTCGTGCCGCGCGAGGCGGGGCCGATGCCAAGCCTGCGCCGCTTCCGCACCGCCGTCACGGTCAACGACCTCAAGGACACGATTTCCCGCTATCTCGGCGTCGAGCGCACCGAGCGCTCCTTCCAGTCCTTCGAGAAGAACGCGAACGTCTCCCTGCACGGCAAGGAACAGGCCAGCATGGACGTCATCCGTTTCTCGGAGCAGTTGCTGGCGAGCGCCGTGGGCTCGTCGTCGGCGCGGCTTATCCTGTCGCTGCTGTTCCGCCGCAACGACCGCGACTCCAAGGACGCCTTCCGGCTGCTCGACGACGCCACCGAGGCGCTGCAGCACAACCGCGACCTGCTGCAGATCGCGCTCGACCAGATGGAGCAGGGCATCACCGTCTTCGACCGGGATTTGCGGCTGATCTGCTGGAACCGGCAATACAGGGCGCTGTTCGATCTGCCTGACGAGATGGGCCAAGTGGGCGTGTCGCTCGACCAGATCCTGCGGCATCTGGCCGAGCGCGGCGATATCGCCGCCGACCAGCGGGTTACGATGCTCAACCGGCTGACCAGCTTCGTCGGTCCTTGGCAGATGGAGCTCAGGACCAGCGGCCGCATCCTGGAGCTGCGTTCCAACCCGATGCCCGACGGCGGCATCGTCGCCACCTATGCCGACATTTCCGGCCGCGTCGAGCAGGACCTGGCGCTGAAGCGGGCCAATGAATCGCTGGAGCAGCGGGTCAGGAGCCGCACCGCCGAGCTCACCCGCGTCAACGAGGAGCTGGCGCAGGCGCAGATGCTTGCCGAGGAAGCCAATCTCAGCAAGACGCGCTTCCTCGCCTCCGCGGGCCACGACATCCTGCAGCCGCTCAACGCCGCCAGGCTCTATTGCTCCTCGCTGATCGAGAAGGCCGGCAAGGGGCCGGCCGGCAGGGCCGCGACCAACATCGAATCCTCACTGGAATCGGTCGAGACCATCCTCGGCGCGGTGCTCGACATATCGCGGCTCGACGCCGGCGCGTTGAAGCCCGAGGACACCGCCTTCAGCCTCGGCGGGCTGCTTGGCCAGATCGGCAACGATTTTCGCCCGCTCGCCGCCGAAAAGAAGCTCGGCCTGAAAATCATGCCGTCGTCGCTCGGCGTGATGACCGACCGCAATTTGCTTCGCCGGCTGATCCAGAACCTCGTTTCCAATGCGATCAAATACACGCGCGAAGGCCGCATATTGGTCGGGGTGAGAAGGCGCGGCGAGCTGGCCGAGATCCAGGTGATCGACACCGGCATCGGCATTGCCGCCGACAAGCTGAACACCGTCTTCCACGAATTCACCCGGTTGGACGAGGGCGCTCGCGAGGCCGAAGGCCTTGGCCTTGGCCTTTCCATCGTCGACCGCATCGCCAGGGTTCTCAGGCTCGAAATCCGCATCTTCTCCAATCCCGGCAAGGGCACGCGTTTTTCCGTCATCCTGCCGGTCGCCGCGATCGCGGCGCCGCCGCGCGAGACGGGAAAGGCGCCCGCGCGCGCGCCATCCTCACTTGCCGGACTCAATGTGCTGTGCATCGACAATGACGCGCGAATCCTCGACGGCATGCGACTGCTGCTCGAAGGCTGGGGCTGCAGCGTCGAGACCGCTTCGGGATCGCAGGATCTGATGCACCCGGGTGCGGCAAGGCCGGATGTGGTGCTCGCCGACTATCATCTCGACGGCGGCACCGGGCTCGACGCCATCGCCAGGCTGCGCGCCGCCTACGGCAAGGACCTGCCCTGCGTGCTGGTCACCGCAGACCGCTCCAGCGAGGTGCGCACTGCTGCTGGTCTGCTCGATGTGCCGGTGATCAACAAGCCGCTGAAGCCTGCCGTGCTGCGCTCGATGATGGCGCGCGTCAGGGCGCTGGCGCCCGCGGCGGAATGATCAGCTCACCGGCTGCAGCGGGTCGCCGCCGATCTTGGAAAGCTGGATGACCGCCTGGGTGCGGCTGTCGACGCCGAGCTTCTGCAATATAGCCGAGACATGCGCCTTGATGGTGGCTTCGGAGACGCCGAGCTCATAGGCGATCTGCTTGTTGAGCAGGCCTTCGGCCAACATGCCGAGCACCCTCGTCTGCTGCGGCGTCAGCGCCTGCAGGTGCTTGATCAGATCGGAAATCTCCGGGTCGCGCTCGACGCCGAGCTCGATGCCGGCGGGTGCTGCGATATCGCCGGCAAGCACAGTCAGGACGGCGCTGCGTATCTCCTCCATGCTTGCCGATTTGGAGATGAAGCCGGACGCGCCGAGATCGAGCGCGCGGCGGATGGTGGCTGGATCGTCATGAGCCGACACCACCACCAGCGGCACCGAGGCATGGATGCCGCGCAGCGAGATCAGTCCGGACAGGCCGCTGGCGCCGGGCATCGACAGGTCGAGCAGCACCATGTCGATGTCTTCATTGGCGACGACCAGCGCCTTGGCGCTTTCGAAATCGCCGGCCTCATGGATGGCGGCAACGTCGCCTATGCCGGCCAGCGCTTCCTTTAGCGCGCCGCGAAACAGCGGATGGTCGTCGGCAATGACGAAAGTGTGGCCCGACGGCAAATACTCCTCCCCGTCCCATTTGCTGATTTATGTGCTTTCTTACGGGATCGGAACGATTATGCGGCGGCGCGGCGCGTTTTCAAGCAGCAAAGGCCGCGCGCGCGGGCTTTTTCCCGGGAGCTCAGGTCTTTTGCGGGCTGGGCTTCGTGCCACCGTCGCCTTCTTGCCTGTCGATGTCCTTGACGATATCCATGAAGCTGCGGAAGAAGCGCTCCATGTAGCTCATCGTCTTGTTGAAATCCTCCTCGCTCGGCAGTTGGGACTCCAGCCGGGCCGAGAGCGAGTTCTCAAGCTTCGCGACGCGCTCGTCGAGTGCCTTCACCGTGCTCTGCAGCCGGTCGATCTCGTCCTGGAAGGCGGAGCGCTCGTCGGCGGCCAACTTGCAGACGAGCTGGCCGGAGCGCTCCTCGCAGATCGACATGGCGCCGGTCTGGGTGTCCATGCGGACATAGCCGTTTGCGGACTTTTCGAGCCGATAGCGGTCCGTCTCCTCGGAATAGGCCGATGCGGCGACCAGCGAGCAAAGCGCCGCCGGGATTAGAATGTGCTGCAGACGCATGTTATCCTCCATGAGCCGTTGTGCGAACAATATCACAGGTTTGCGCCTGAAATGGGGAAGAGTTCGCAAGCACCCTTTCCCCCATGGATCGTTCGGACTATAGCGCGCCAATGTCTCAGTTTATCTACAAGATCGCGCCTGAAGCCATGTGGCGCGAAGCGGAACGGAACGGCCGCTTCACCGGGGCGCCGATCGACATCGCCGACGGCTTCATCCATTTCTCCACCGCTGCCCAGGTGCGCGAGACGGCGGCCAAGCATTTCGCCGGCCAGGCGGACCTGCTTCTCATCGCTGTCGACGCGGCAAAGCTGGGCAACGCGCTGAAATACGAGGTGTCGCGCGGCGGCGCCCTGTTCCCGCATCTCTACGCCGCGCTCGCAATCGACGCCGTTCTCTGGGTGAAGCCGTTGCCGCTCGGCGCCGACGGCCACGAATTCCCGCCGCTGGAGGACGAATGAGCGTGCTCGACCGGATCGGCCAAAAGCTGCTTTTCTCGTTCGACCCGGAAACGGCGCATGGACTGTCGATCGCGGCTTTGCGCTGCGGCCTGCCGGCCGCCTCGCCTCCCCCGCGCGACGCGCGGCTCGAGGTCAGCGTCTGCGGGCTCGATTTTCCGAACCCGCTCGGCATGGCGGCCGGCTACGACAAGAACGCAGAAGTGCCGGACGCGCTGCTTGGGCTTGGCTTCGGCTTCGCCGAGGTCGGCACCATCACGCCGCTGCCGCAATCGGGCAATCCAAAGCCGCGCATCTTCCGGCTGACCGCGGACGAAGCGGTGATTAACCGGCTCGGCTTCAACAATGAAGGGCATGGGGCCGCCGAAAGACGGCTTGCCGCGCGCAAAGGGCGGCCGGGTATTGTCGGCGTCAACATCGGCGCCAACAAGGACAGCGCCGACCGCATTGCCGACTATGAGCGCGGCGTCGCCCGCTTCGCGGCTCATGCCAGTTATCTGACGGTCAACATCTCCTCGCCCAACACGCCGGGCCTGCGCAACATGCAGGCGCGCGAGCAACTGGGCGAACTCCTGTCGCGCGTGGTGGCGGCGCGCGCGGCTGCGTCGGTTCAGCCGCCCATCTTCCTCAAGATCGCGCCGGACCTCGTCGAAGCGGAACTGGAAGACATCGCCGCCGAAGTCATCGAGAAAAGGATCGACGGGGTCATCGTCTCCAACACGACGCTTGCCCGGGTCGGGTTGCGCAGCGCAAGTCTGGCCGGCGAAGCCGGCGGGCTGTCAGGCAAGCCGCTTTTCGAGCGCTCTACGGCCGTGCTCGCCCGGATGCGCAAGCTGCTCGGCCCACAAGTGACGATCGTCGGGGTCGGCGGCGTAGACTCGGCGGAAACCGCGCTGGAGAAGATCCGCGCCGGCGCCGATCTCGTCCAGCTCTATACCGGCATGATCTATGCCGGCCCGGCGCTGCCTGGCCGCATCGTTGCCGGCATGGCCCGGTTTGTGGAGCGCGAGCGGCTAGGCTCGATCCGGGATTTGCGCGACTCGGCTTGCGAGCGCTTGGCTTCAAAGCCGATCAGCTGAACGCCGTGCGCATCCTGAGCCTCAGCACCGCAAGCAGGCTGAAACCCCGCACCAGCAAAAAGACGTGCAGTGCGGCCCATAGGCCGTTGTTGCCGAAGGCGGGTGCCAGCGTGATCAGCGCCGCGGCGAAGGTCAGGAAGGACAGGAGCATCATGTTGCGCATGTCGCGCGACCAGGTGGCGCCGATGAAGACGCCGTCCATCTGAAAGGCGAGCACGCCGCTCAGCGCGGTGAAGGCGGCCCAGGGCAGATAAATGTCGGCGACCGCGCGGACCTCCGGAGCGGTCGTCACCATCGCCACCAGCTGTGCGCCGGCCGTCAGCAGGATAAGACTGGCGACAGCCGCCAGGCCAACGCCCCAGATCAGCGTCAGCCGGACGGCTTGCCGGAAAGGAGCGGCCGCATGCGCGCCGATGGCGCGGCCTGCCAATTGCTCGGCTGCAGTGGCAAAGCCGTCCAGGAAATAGCCGGCGACGAGGAAGAAGTTCATCAGCACGGCATTGGCGGCGAGCGTCACCGTGCCAAACTGCGCGCCCTGCCTGGTGAACAGCGCGAAGGCGGCAAGCAGCGAGAAGGAACGGATCATGATATCGCGGTTGAGCGACAGCATGCGCCGGTAGGCCGGCAGGTCGAGGATGCGCCGGCGCGACGGCCGCTCCAACTTGCGGAACCGCCTCAGCACGATGGCAAGGCCGAGCAGCATGGCCAGGAACTCGCCGGTGACGGTCGCCCAGGCAACCCCCGCCACGCCCCAGCCGAGCTCGAGGCCGAGCAGGAAGCAGAGCAGGATGTTGATGCCGTTGAGCACGGCCTGCAGCATCAGCCCTACCCCGCCCTCGCCACGCCCCAGCACGTAGCCCAAGATGGCGTAGTTGATGAGCGAGAAGGGCGCGGCAATGAGCCTGATGCGGATATAGACCGACATCGCCGCGCTGACACGCGGCTCGGCGCCCATGAACCACTGGCCGCCTACCGCAAACAGCGGCGCAAGTGCTGCAAGCACCACGCCGGCGACGACCGCGATCAGGACGGCCCGCCAGAGCACCGCCTGCTCCTCCAGCGGATCGCCGCGTCCGAAAGCCTGAGCGACGAGGCCGGTGGTGCCGGAGCGCAGGAAGTTGAAGGTGGTGAAGACGACGTCGAAGACCAGCGCGCCTGCCGCCAGTCCGCCGAGAAGAGCCGCATCGCCGAACTGCCCGATCACCGCGGTGTCGACGATGCCGAGCAGCGGCGTCGTCAGATAGGCAAGCGTCATCGGCACCGCGATCGCCAGCACCGACCGGTTGGTGACGATGAAGGTCCCGGCGTTGATGTGGGTCGCACCCTTGTCCAAGGATTGCTGCCTTGCTCATTGCGGCTTGCTAGAACGGCCGATGTGCCCCAGTTTGCCGCTGCCGCGCAATCGCCATCGGGTGACGGCCAACCGAATTCCAGCTCTGGCGCAGGCCGCCCCATCATGCCTTTGCAGATCGTCCACCATCCCGACTATGACGCCGGCTTTGCCGTCAATCACCGCTTTCCGATGAGCAAATATCCGTTGCTGATGGAGGCTTTGCACAGCCGCGGGCTGGCAGCAGCGGGAGCGCTTTCGATGCCGGAACGGGCGCCGGCGGCGTGGCTCAAGCTCGCGCACGAGGCCGGCTATGTCGACCAGGTGCTCACTTGCGAGGTGCCTGAAAAGATCGAGCGCGAGATCGGCTTCCCGGTCAGCCAGCGCGTGTCATTGAGAGCGCAGCTAGCAACGGCAGGCACGGTGCTGGCGGCGCGGCTGGCGCTGAAACACGGCATAGCCTGCAACGCCGCCGGCGGTAGCCACCATGCCAGGCGTGCCCAAGGCGCGGGCTTCTGCACCTTCAACGACGTGGCCGTGGCTTCCCTGGTCCTGCTTGCGGAGGGCGCCGTCGAAAACATCCTGGTCGTCGATCTCGACGTGCATCAGGGCGACGGCACGGCGGACATTTTGAAGGATGAGCCGCGCGCCTTCACCTTTTCCATGCATGGCGAACGCAATTATCCGGCGCGCAAGATCGCCTCCGATGTCGATATCGCGCTGCCGGACGGCACCGGCGACGCTGCCTATCTCGACCGGCTCGGCGCCATTCTTCCAGAGCTTTGCGCAAGGCGGCGCTGGGACATCGTGTTCTACAATGCCGGCGTGGATGTCCATGCCGAGGACCGGCTTGGCCGGCTGACATTGACCGACAACGGCCTGCGCAGCCGCGAGGAGCTGGTCATCAGCTATTTCCGCAAGGCCGGCATCCCGCTATGCGGCGTCATCGGCGGCGGCTATTCGAGCGACGTGCCGGCGCTTGCCGCGCGCCACGCCATTCTGTTCGAGGTCGCGGCCGCGTATGCCTGACGCTCGGCAGGCTACTTCCTGTAGCTCGCAATCCTGAGCAGGATAAAGGCGGGCACGACGATCGCGGCGCCGAGCAGGATATAGCCCAGGAAGCGGTCGATAGTATGGAAGCCGAGATTCCACAGATCGATGAAGAACTGGCGGATGCCGTAGAGCACGTCCATCGGCGACCAGCCGAAAGCGTGCATGACGAGGCCTACGAGGAAGGAAACTACCAGCAGCTTCACAAGCACCCTGAGTGGCGTATCGCCGAGAAAGCGTGTCAGTGCGGACAAGGCCGTTCTCCGGTTCGAGCTGCCCGATTCGGGGCGCGACCTCAGAAATACGCACTCGGATACCCGGCATCAAGCCGCCAGGCCGGCGCGAAGCCATCGGGCTGGCGGCCTTGATAGCCCGATCCGGCCGGCACACGTGGCTCGGTCAGATTCGCCATCGGAAGATGCGGGCCCAAAGCGGCCGGTCGCGGTAGACTTCCCTGGAGCGCCACAGCCTGTTGTAGCGGTTGCCGCCGCCGATACCGAGGTGCGATATCGGCTTGCCGCCCCGCTTGCGCTTGATCGCGACCGGCTCGCCATCATGGCTGAGGCAATGGCCGAAATGCGCGGAAGGCTGAAGAGGCGCGGCAGACGGCACCGACCTCACGGCTTCGCCGACGATGAGGTCTTCCGGTTCGCAGGTCAGCGCGACGGCCTTGCCGAACAAGGTCGGGCCCGTGGGGCACAGCGCGGTCGGCCCGTAATATTCCCGTTTCACATTGGCGCAGACAAGCTCGATCGCCTTGGCGAGCGCTTTGTGGCGAGGCGGCGCGGCAACAACGCCGATGCTGGTGTCCCACGGGGTCGAGCTGAGGAAATCGCGAAAGATCGACAATTTTCCATCAGCGCGCGGCACTCCGCGCAGGAAGAAATAGGAAAGATCGGCATAAAGGCCGCCTTGCTCATGGAGCAGGCAATATTTGGCGAGGTCCGCCTTGTATGAATAAGGTCGCAGCGTCCTGAAAGCCGAAAGCACCTCTGCTCCGAAATGCGTCGAAATGAACTCCGCCAACGCCGCTTCCCGGAACAGGCGGTGCTCTTCGCCCGGATGAGCAGCCGTGAGCGAGTGGATGTTTTCGGCAACGAGCCCGGAAAGGTGCTCGCTGCCGTCGTCGGTGATCAGAATGCTGAAGAGAGGCATCCGGCTTCCGTCTCGATCAAGGTGCCTTGGTGAGCCTTCAACTTGCCCCAGTCGCGCCACTGGTGGGGACTGGCCTTCAGATAGGCCAGGTGCCGATCGGCGAAGTCTTGCGCGGCGCTCTGGATCAGTTCGGCCTTGTCCTGGCTGCGATCAAGATCGATCGGATTTTCCACAGTCACACGTATCTTGCCTGTGCTGTCGTCACGAACGACGAAGACCGGCAGCAGGGGAGCGCCGGCGATCCTGGCCAACCGGGGCGCGCCGCCCGCAAATTCAATGGCCGACTGGCCGATTCGCGCACGCACGAGCAACTCACCCTCCCAGGCGCCAGCGGTGATGGACGCAAACTTGCCCTGGCGAAGCAACCGCCTCGCCTCGTTCATGCTGGCGGCGGGATTGGCGCGGTCGATCACGATACGGCCCGCGGCATGTCTGAGCTCGACGCCGGTTCTGATCGGGTTGAGGAACCGGATGCCGAAGCGCGATTTCGAGAAACCGTGCTCGGGCCTGCTGACATGGAAGACATCGAAGCCGGCTTTGGCGAAAACCATCTTCGCCGCAAGCGCATTGAAGGCGAAATGCGCGATCCACAGGACGGCGCCACGGCCCTGTTCGCGCGCCGCATCGAGATGCTCGGCGCCGAGGAGTTCGATCTCGGGTCGCCAGCCGACGAGCCACTCGCGGACGATCTGGATGTTGTGTTCGCTGCGCATCGCGTCGACCCGGAGCCGGTCCTCGCGGCCGGCTATGCCAAAGGCGGCAAGATCCGGTTGGTCACCAACGTCGCGCCGAGACTCAGGCGCCCGTTTCAGCCGCTCCAGCCAAAGGCAGACACTGCGCCATCTCTTCTCAGGCACGAAAAGAGAGACGAATACAAAAACAGGAAGCCTCAGCAGGAATCCGAGATCTTCCACAGCAAAGGCTTTTCCGGAGCGAGAGGCTCGCTTCCTCTTCCGAACATTGATTTCCAAGCTGGGTCCCCACCCTTAACCCCTGAGCCATTACCATGTTGTGGCGCGGCGTCAAAGCGCCGGTGGATGGCTCTCGGCTTTCAATGTATCGCCGATTGCTAGATGCGGGGCCATCATGGTAACGAGGCTGTTGCGCGGGTATGATGTAATGGTAGCCTGTCAGCTTCCCAAGCTGAACGCGCGGGTTCGATTCCCGCTACCCGCTCCATCCCTCGCTACAGTGCCGCGCGGTCGCAGCGATCTGGCAGAGCGTCCTCAAGCGGCCGAAGGCGAATGCGATCGTTGCCGTTAGCGGTCATGCCAGCACGCCGCAGAGGGGAAGATGCTTTGCGGCCTCGGCGGCTTCCATCCGCACGATGGTGTGCGACAGGCCGCCGTGTTCCTCGATCCACAGGCGAACCCAGTCGGGATATTGCGAGATCAGGTAACCGGCGGCGATTGCGTTCTCATGGGCGCCTACGCCGTAAGGCAGATGGAAGCCGAAGGATGCACGCGGCGTGATGCAAAGCTGCTCGGCGGGCAAAGACAGATAGAGCGTGCAGGCGCTGTCGCAGGCACCGTCAAATTCCACAGGCTCGTTCGCGGCGCGCAGCTCGGCGACGTGCAAAGCGAAGATCACGATCTGACCGCCGGGATTTTCCTGCACCGTTTCGGCATCTGCGGGCAGCGTTGTCAGGGCGGCGGCGAGGAACGCTAGCGCCTTGGCTATCAGCCTCCGCTTAACCCGCGCGCGCGGCAGATCGGCGTGCATGTTGGTGACCTCGCTCATCCGGCGAGACCAAGGCTAACATTGCGATGGTTAACAACAGGCAGCTTTGAAAACATCGAACATCCAAATCGCCCAACTGCCCGCATCCTCTCAACAGCAGGGGGACTGGAAAATCAACGTGCTTTTTGACCGCACTCCGAAGGGAGCCACCTCGTTCGGCGAAAGCGCGCAAACGAAAGAGCCGCTCGAAAGGCGAGGGGCTTGGGCCCTAGAAGAGGATCGCCGCGCGATCTATGGCGAAAAAGAAGCCAGCCACCTTGCGGCGGCCGGCTCTGGACCGGTTGAGCAATCCAGGACCACGTCTCGGTCCGGAATTCCGTAAAAACAGTTCTTTACTGCGGGTGAGCGGCTCTTATCCAAAGCTGAACCGCTATGGACCCCTAAAGCCAAAAGCCAATCCAAACACGTTCGCGCCAGCAGCGGCGACGCCAGCGGCCACGACGCCAGTAGCGGCGGCAAACACGTCTCCAAACGCGGCGCCGTCTGCGGCGGCGACGGCCGTGATGCCAATGACGATGGTAAACCTGCTCCACTTCAGCCCGTTCGTCTCCATCCTCGAAGACGGCGGTATCGGGCTTATCGAGTTCATCGAGAATTCCGTTGCCGCTTGGAATTCCGGCAACCGCCCTACTGGGGCCAGCCAGGGTTGCAATTGCCGCTGCCCCCGCAACGCCAAGCATTCCAGTTAGAAACAAGCGACGTTCCATCAAAGACCTCCCGATAGTTCAGCATCGGCAGGTGGTTCCCTCACCCAAACGGGCTCCAGCGAACTGCCGATCTGTTTGAACGCACAGGTAGCATTCTCGTTCCATTACCCCACTTCGCGCAGGATGAAGTCGTGCAGCATCTTGGCGGCGGGCGAGAGCGCTCGGTTCCTGACCGTGATCAGGCTGTAGGGCCGGACCTCGATGTCGAACTCGGTCTGAACGACATCGATCGCTCCGGACAGCCCGTCGCCGCTCTGGATGAACTTGGCCACCTGCACCGAAACGGGGGCGATGGCGTCGGACTGCGCCACCATCACCAGCGTCAAGAGCAGCGACGAGGTGTTGAGGATGCGGTCGGGAAGCGGGATGTTGCGGTTCAAGAAATTGCTTTCCATCGCCTGGCGCAGGGGCGAGCCGCCGGACTGGAAGACCCAGTCATAGGCGGCCGTCTCCTCCAGGCCGACCATCCCGCCGCCGGCAAGCGGATGGCCGCGGCGCACGATCAGGCAGGCCTTCTCGATGCCGATGACGCGCGATTCGAACAGCCGCGGATTGAGGTCGTCGGGGATGCGGGCGATGATAAAGTCGTGGCGGGAGGCGATCAGCTCGCGGGCGAGTACGTTCGAGGTCTCGACCTGCATGGTGATCTCGATGCGCGGATAGATGCGGCGGATCTCGCGAATCGCCGGCACCGCCAGTTCGATCGCCGGCGCAGTCACGGCGCCGAGAAACACCGAGCCGCCCTTGCCTGCCTTGAGCTCCGAAATCTCGCGGTCGGCTTCGCGCATTTCGAGCAGGATGGAGCGCGCGCGCCTGGCGAGCGCCTGACCGTAAGGGGTCAGCGTCACGCCGCGCGGCAGCCGCTCGCATAATTTCACGTCGAGCACCGCCTCCATCTCGGCAATCATGCGCGAGGCCGCCGGCTGGGAAATATTCATAACCTGGGCGGCGGCGCTCACCCGTCCGTGATCGTCGAGCGCGGTGATCATCCGCATATGGCGCAGGCTCAGGCCGCTGCGCAGGAGCGTTTCGCCGTCCCCCGGAAGCTTCTCGTAACTTCCTGAAATCGTATCAGGATCGCGCAGCGCCGCCATGATTTCCCAGCCTCTCCGGCAGTTCTCTGCGCTACGCTAAATCATACCAGTTTCGGTATAGCAACCAGCAAAGATCGCATTTGACAGTTATGTCAAAGGGACACACCCTTCGCGCGTTCCGAGACGCAGCGATCGGCACCGAGCGAAATCGTATCGATTGAAACTGCGTCGCGGGGCCGATTGGGAGGATACCGGAGATCGATAAAGCCGACAGAGGCGCGATTGCGCTCCTGTTCGACTGCGCGGCCCGCGAAGCCCCGAGGTGTCGCGTCCATTAACCAGGGAGAGTAAATGTGAAGATCATCAAGACGCTGGCCGCCGTCGCGGCCCTTGGCATTGCCGCCACGACCTATTCGGCGCACGCCGCCGACAAGGGTCTCGTCGGCGTGCTGATGCCGACCAAAACCTCGCAGCGCTGGATCAACGACGGCGACGCCGTCAAGTCCCAGCTCGAAGCGCTGGGCTACACGGTCGACCTGCAATACGCGCAGGACGATATCCCGAACCAGCTCAGCCAGTTGGAAAACGAGATCACGAAAGGCCCGAAGGCGCTGATCATCGCTTCGATCGACGGCACCACCATGGCCGATGCGCTGCAGAAGGCCAATGACGCAGGCGTCGTCACCATCGCCTATGACCGCCTGATCAAGAAGACCCCGAATGTCGACTACTACACCACCTTCGACAATTTCGGCGTCGGCGTGATCCAGGCAAATTCCCTGGTCAAAGGCCTCAAGGAGCGCTTCCCGAACACCAAGCCGTGGAACGTCGAGCTGTTCGGCGGCTCGCCCGACGACAACAACGCCTTCTTCTTCTACAACGGCGCGATGTCGGTTCTGCAGCCGCTGATCGACGACGGCTCGATCAAGATCAAGTCCGGCCAGATGGGCATGGACAAGGTCGGCACGCTGCGCTGGCTCGCCGCCACCGCCCAGGCCCGCATGGACAACCTGCTCTCGGCCAACTACTCGGACGGCAGCCGCGTCGATGGCGTTCTTTCGCCCTATGACGGCCTGTCGCGCGGCATCACCGCCTCGCTGCGCGCTGTCGGCTACGGCACGGATGCTCAGCCCTGGCCGATCGTGACTGGTCAGGACGCCGAGACCGCCTCGGTCAAGCTGATCATTTCGGGCGAGCAGTATTCGACCGTGTTCAAGGACACCCGCGAGCTGGCCAAGGCCACCGTGCAGCTGGTCGACAAGGTGCTCTCCGGCGGCAAGCCCGACGGCCTCGACACCAAGACCTACAACAACGACGTCAAGGTCGTTCCCTCGATCCTCTTGACGCCGCACGAGGTCGACAAGTCGAACTACAAGGCGCTGGTCGTCGACTCCGGCTACATCAAGGCCGAAGAGCTGAAGTAATCCAGCCTTTAAGGGAGGGGTCCTGCGCGACGCAGGGCCCCTTTTCGTTCAGAAGCGACCCCGGTATTGTTTTTGCCGGCTTCTGCAGCGCCATGCGCCATCGCGGCGCGAGCCAGACTGCAGTATGTTGATTTCGCGCATAACGCCTTCCGGAAACGGAAGGCCTGCGCCAGGGAGCGGAATTCCTAATGAGCTCGACGATTTTGGAGATGCGCGACATCACCAAGACGTTCCCCGGCGTGAAGGCGCTGTCGAACGTCAACCTCAGCGTCGAGGAAGGAGAGATCCACGCCATCGTCGGCGAGAATGGCGCCGGCAAATCGACGCTGATGAAGGTGCTGTCGGGCGTCTACCCGACCGGTACCTATGAAGGCGAGATCGTCTTTCGCGGCCAGGAATGCCACTTCAAGGGTATCCATGACAGCGAGCATATCGGCATCGTCATCATCCACCAGGAACTTGCCCTGGTGCCGATGCTGTCGATCGCGGAAAACATCTTCCTCGGCAACGAGCACGCCAGCTACGGCGTCATCGACTGGAACGCCAACGAGAAGCGCACCAAGGCCCTGCTCGACAAAGTCGGCTTGAAGGAAGATCCCAAGACGCTGATCACCAATATCGGCGTCGGCAAGCAGCAACTGGTCGAGATCGCCAAGGCGCTCAGCAAGGAAGTGAAGCTGCTGATCCTTGACGAGCCGACCGCCTCGCTCAGCGAAAAGGACAGCCAGGCGCTGCTCGATCTTCTGCTCGAGTTCAAGCGCCAGGGCATGACCTCAATCCTGATCTCGCACAAGCTCAACGAGGTGAACCGCGTCGCCGACAAGGTGACGGTGATCCGCGACGGGCGCACCATCGAGACCCTGCCCAGGAAGGACATCAGCGAGGACCGGATCATCACTTCGATGGTCGGCCGCTCGCTCGACGACCGCTACCCGCCGCGCGAGCCGCAGATCGGCGAGGTTATTTTCGAAGTGAAAAACTGGTCGGTGTACCATCCGATCCACGCCGAGCGGCAGGTCATCAAGAACGTCAACCTCAACGTGCGCAAGGGCGAGGTGGTCGGCATTGCCGGGCTGATGGGCGCCGGCCGCACCGAATTCGCGATGAGCCTGTTCGGCCGTTCCTATGGCCGGCATATCAGCGGCGAGGTCCTGCTCAGGGGTAAGCCTCTCGATCTTTCGACGGTGAGCAAGGCGGTGGAGAACCGGATCGCCTATGTCACCGAGGACCGCAAGACCTTTGGCCTCAACCTCATCGACCACATCAAGCACAATGTGACGCTGGCCAATTTGGGAGGCGTCTCCAGCCGCGGCGTCATCGACGACATGCGCGAGATGAGCGTCGCCAACGACTATCGCAAGAAGACCAATATCCGCGCATCCAGCGTCTATCAGCTGACCGGCAATCTTTCGGGCGGCAACCAGCAGAAGGTCGTGCTGTCGAAATGGCTGTTCGCCGACCCGGAAGTGCTGATCCTCGACGAACCGACGCGCGGCATTGACGTCGGCGCCAAGTACGAAATCTACACGATCATCGCCCGCCTCGCCGCCGAGGGAAAGGCAATCGTCGTCATCTCGTCGGAAATGCCGGAATTGCTCGGCATCACCGACCGCATCTATGTCATGAACGAAGGGCGTATCGTCGGCGAAATGGCGGCAAGCGACGCCAGCCAGGAAAAGATCATGCGCGCCATCGTTCGGGGAGAAGGAAAAAAAGCCTCATGAGCACAGAAAGCGCTCCCGCGCCGCAGAGCGGCGTCGCCGAAGACGTCAAGCATGGTCCGCGTGTCGCCGTTTCGGCGCTGACGACGAACCTGCGCGAATACGGACTGATCATCGCGCTGATCGTCATCATGCTGTTCTTCCAGTACACGACGTCCGGCACGCTGTTCAAACCGGTCAACCTCAGCAACCTGGTGCAGCAGAACTCGTTCATCATCGTGATGGCGCTTGGCATGCTGCTGGTGATCGTCGCCGGCTATATCGACCTCAGCGTGGGATCGGTCGCCGGCTTCATCGGCGCGCTTGCCGCAATGATGATGGTCATCTGGCCGCTCGGTATATTCAGCAATCCACTGGTGGTCTCGATCGTTTGCCTGATCGTCGGTGCGCTTATCGGCGCGGCGCAAGGCTATTGGATCGCCTATCACCGAATACCGAGCTTCATCGTGACGCTGGCGGGCATGCTGATCTTCCGCGGCATCTGCCAGGCACTGCTTGGCGGCGGCTCCTCGGTCGGTCCGCTTCCCGACAGCTTCAAGGCGTTGAGCTCCGGCTTCATCCCCGACGTCATCGGCCCGCTGACGCTCATTCCGCCGACGGTGAATGCCGCCGGCAAGACCATCGTCGGCAGCGGCCTTACGCTGCACATGACGACGATCGTGCTCGGTCTGGTCGCGGTGCTCGCCTATGCCTATTTCGGCTTCAGGACACGGCGTAAGCGCGAACGGCATGGCTATGAGGCCGAACCCTTCCCGCTGTTCGTCGTCAAGACGCTGGTCGGCAGCGCGCTGGCGCTGTTCCTGGTCTTCCAGTTCGCCAGCTACAGGGGCCTGCCGGTGGTGCTTCTGGTGATGGGCGTTCTGATCTCGCTGTTCGTCTTCGTCACCAAGCGCATGACCATCGGCCGCCGCATCTATGCGATGGGCGGCAACGCCAAGGCGGCGCAGCTGTCGGGCATCAACACCGAACGGCTGACGCTGCTCGTCTTCATCAACATGGGCGTGCTGTCGGCGCTCGGCGGCCTGATCATCGCCGCTCGCCTCGGCCAGGCCGTCCCGGCCGCCGGCCTGGGCAGCGAGCTCGACGTGATCGCCGCCGTCTTCATCGGCGGCGCCTCGGCAATGGGCGGCGTCGGACAGGTCATCGGCGCCGTGGTCGGCGGCTTCATCATGGGCGTGATGAACAACGGCATGTCGATCATGGGCGTCAATGTCGACTGGCAGCAGGTGGTCAAAGGCCTGGTGCTGCTCGGTGCCGTCATCTTCGACGTCTACAACAAGAACAAGGCGTAGAGGCCGGAGGCAAGGACTAAGGAGGCATACGGGTTCTAGATCGCGAAGCTGCCGGCAACCCGTCGGCGCGAAGAAGTCCTGGAAGGACCAGGCTCGCGAGTGCAATCCGGACGAAGAGTTTCAACCGTGGCGCGGATCGGTTCCGGGCCGCGCCGGTCAGGGCTTGCCAATCGGCAGCCGGGCCAAGGCAAAAGAGAGAGGGTTCATCATGCTGATTTCCCAGATCCTCGATGACGCCGAGACGATCCGCGTTGTTGCCCGCAGCGGCGGCAAGACCCGGATCATCAACGGCGCGCGCAGCGTCTATTCGCTGGCGATGGAGGCAGCCCGCACCGGCACCGGGCTCGAGGCGCTGATCGAGCGCAAGGGCTATGGCGAGACGGTCGACCTCGACGCCGTCTACAAGAAGGGACGCCTGGTGTCGCCTATCAACCATCCCGACCCCGCGCATCTCCACCTTACCGGCACCGGGCTTACACATCTCGGCTCCGCCGCGACGCGCGATTCCATGCATAAGAAGCTCAGCGACGGCGAGGAGCAACTCACCGATTCCATGAAGATGTTCCGCATGGGGCTGGAGGGCGGCAAGCCGGCAAAGGGCGAGATCGGCGTGCAGCCGGAATGGTTTTACAAGGGCAACGGCACCATGGCGGTGGCGCCCGGTGCCGCGCTGATGTCGCCGGCCTTCGCGCAAGACGCCGGCGAGGAGCCGGAGATCGCCGGCATCTATGTCATCGGCGACGACGGCGCGCCGTTCCGCGTCGGCTTCACGCTGTCCAACGAGTTTTCCGACCATGTGACCGAGCGCGTGAACTATCTGTTCCTCGCCCATTCCAAGCTGCGCAACGCCTCGTTCGGACCGGAAATCCTGATCGGCGAGCTGCCCGCCGACATCAGGGGCTCTTCACGAATCTGGCGCGACGGCAAAGTGCTTTGGGAAAAGCCGTTCCTGTCCGGCGAGGCGAACATGTCGCACACCATCGCCAATCTCGAGCATCACCACTTCAAATATTCGGCCTTCCGCCAGCCGGGCGACGTGCATGTGCACATGTTCGGCACCGCCACACTCTCGTTCGCAGACGGCGTCAGGACCGAAGAAGGCGACACGTTCGAGATCGAGGCCAAGGATTTCGGCCTGCCGCTGCGCAACCCGCTCGAGATCGAGAAGCCAGTGAAGGTGGCGGTGAAGGCGCTGTGAGGTTAGAGCGTGATCTCCCCCACGAGGGGGGAGATTGGCAGCTTCAACCTCAATAAATATCGAAATCGAAATACTTCGACTGGATCTTCTCGTAGGTGCCGTCGGCAACGATGGCGTCGATTGCCGCGTTGAGGCGGTCGCGCAGAGCGGTGTCCTCCAGGCGCACGGCGATGCCGGCCTCGGTCTCGGTGCCCTTGACGTCGCCGACCAGCTTGCAGCAGCCGTCGCTCGCCTTCTTCATCCAGTCGACCAGCACGAACTTGTCCGAGATGACGGCGTCGAGACGGCCGTTGAGCAGATCGGTCACCGCCTCTTCCTGGGTCGGGTAGAGCTTCGCCTCGGCGCCGGCCTTGGCGTAGACGTCCTGGGCGTAGTTGGCCTGGGTGGTCGAGGCCTGGGCACCGACCGTCTTGCCGGCAAGCGAGGCCGGCTCGGTCGAGGCGATGTCGGCGTCCTTCAGGGCGACCAGCGCAAGCGGCGTCGTGTAGTATTTATGGGTGAAGGCGACCTGCTTCTTGCGTTCCTCGGTGATGCTCATCGAGGCGATGATGGCGTCGAATTTCTTGGCCTGCAGGGCCGGAATGATGCCATCCCAATCCTGGGTGACGATCTCGCATTCGACCTTCATCTGCGCGCAGAGCGCATTGGCGATGTCGATGTCGAAGCCTTCGACCTTGCCGTCCGGCGTGATGGTGTTGAAGGGCGGATAGGCGCCCTCGGTGCCGATCTTGATCTTTTCGGCCGCGTCTACCGAACCGACGCCGAGCGCCAGCATGGCGGCGGCCGCAGCCGACAGGATCCATCTGGATATCTGCATTTTCATCCCCTTGGCTTCAGTTGCTACATGGTCGGACGCAGCCAAGCACGGCGCGCCAGGCCGGGCAAGCACAGCCTGGTTGGGCGATCAGCGCGCGGCGCGGAAATGCTTGGAGAGCTTCAGCCCCTGCGCCTGATAGTTGGAGCCCAGCTCGCTGCCATAAAGCGCTTGCGGCCGCTTCAGCATATGCTCGTAGACGAGGCGACCGACGATCTGGCCGTGGTCGAGGATGAACGGCACCTCGTGGCTGCGCACTTCAAGCACCGCGCGACTGCCGCTGCCGCCGGCGGCGGAATGGCCGAAGCCCGGGTCGAAAAAGCCGGCATAGTGGACACGGAACTCGCCGACCAGCGGATCGAAAGGCGTCATCTCGGCGGCATAGAGCGGCGGCACGTGCACGGCTTCGCGAGAGACCAGGATGTAGAACTCGTCCGGGTCGAGCACGAGCTCGCCGGCCCCGCTCTTGTAGAGCGGTTCCCAGAAGTCGACCACATCCTGAGCGGCGCGCTTGTCGACGTCGACGAGGCCGGTGTGGTGCTTGCCGCGATAGCCGACCAGGCCGTCCTTGTCGCCGTCGAGATCGATAGAGAGCGCAATGCCGCCGCCGGAGATGTTGGGCGGCTCGGTCGCAACCAGCATCTCGGCGTGATGGAGGTCACGCAACTCATTCTCCGACAGCACCGCGTTGCCGGTGCGGAAGCGGATCTGCGACAGGCGCGAGCCGGCGCGCACGACGATCGGGAAGGTGCGCGGGCTGACCTCGAGATAGAGCGGGCCATGATAGCCGGCGGCGATCTTATCGAACTCATGGCCGCGGTCGGTCATGACACGCGTGAAAATGTCGAGTCGTCCGGTCGAGCTCTTCGGGTTGGCCGAAGCCGAGACTTCCGCCGGCAGCGCCAGGCCTTCCTGCAGCGGCACGATGTAGACGCAGCCCGTCTCCAGCACCGCGCCCTCGGCGAGATTGATCTCATGCAGCTTCAGCCGGTCCAGCTTGTCGGCCACCAGATGATCGGGACCGGGCAGAAAGGAGGCGCGCACGCGAAAGGCCTTGTCGCCCAGTCTGAGATCGAGGCTGGCCGGCTGGATCTGGTTGGTGTCGAGCGCGCGCGGCGACTTCAGCGCGCCCGACTGGAAGAGCGCCGCGATGTCCTGATCGGGAAGAATGCCTGTCTGCCGCAATGTCTGGCTCCGGGCGAAGTCATTGTCGTCGCAGTTTCCTGTCGCAAAACCGCGGGACACTTTTGCGGAGGCTGCCTGGTACAAACCTCTTAATCAAGCCGGCAATTGACGCAAGCGCGGTGCGGGTCTAAAGGGTCGTTATCCCGTGGTGATTTGGCCGGTCGGCTTGCAGCCACGTTAAACAAGTCGCTAAAGGACCGTCGGGCCGCAAGGCCGTATGGACCGGTTGCGACGTCGCGGCCGGTTTTTTTGTGTTTGGAAGCAGGGCGATGACCAAGACGCGTAACTGGAAACCTCAGACGGCACTCGTGCATGGCGGGACGCTGCGTTCCGGCTTCGGCGAGACCGCCGAGGCGATGTATCTCACCCAGGGCTATGTCTACGAGACGGCCCAGGCAGCGGAAGCCCGCTTCAAGGGGGAGGAACCCGGCTTCATCTATTCGCGCTACGCCAACCCGACCGTCGACATGTTCGAGAAGCGCATGTGCGCGCTGGAAGGCGCGGAAGACGCACGCGCCACCGCTTCCGGCATGGCCGCCGTGTCCGCCGCCCTGCTGTGCAGCGTCAAGGCCGGCGATCACATCGTTGCGGCGCGAGCCCTGTTCGGCTCCTGCCGCTGGGTGGTCGAGACGCTGGCGCCGCGCTATGGCATCGAGGCAACGCTGATCGACGGCACCGACATTGCCAATTGGGAAAAAGCGGTCAGGCCGAACACCAAGCTGTTCTTCCTGGAAAGCCCGACCAACCCGACGCTGGAAGTGGTCGATATCGCCGCTGTCGCCGCTTTGGCAAATTCGATCGGCGCACGCGTGATCGTCGACAACGTCTTTGCCACGCCGCTGCAGCAGAAGCCGCTGCAGCTCGGCGCCCATATCGTGGTCTACTCGGCGACCAAGCATATCGACGGACAAGGCCGCTGCCTCGGCGGCGTCATCCTGTCGGACAAGAAGTGGATCGACGAGAACCTGCACGACTATTTCCGGCACACCGGCCCGAGCCTGTCGCCATTCAACGCATGGACGCTGCTGAAAGGCCTCGAAACGCTGCCGCTGCGCGTGCGCCAGCAGACCGAAAGCGCCGGCAAGATCGCGGACTTCCTGGCCGGCCGGCCGGAGATCGCCCGCGTCATCTATCCGGGCCGGGCCGACCATCCCCAGGCGGATATCGTCAGGAAGCAGATGTCGGGCGGCTCGACGCTGATCTGCCTTGACGTCAAGGGCGGCAAGCAGGCGGCCTTCGCCTTGCAGAACGCGCTCGACATCGTGCTGATCTCGAACAACCTCGGCGACGCAAAGAGCCTGATCACGCATCCGGCGACGACGACGCACAAAAACCTCAGCGACGGGGCGCGCGCCGAGCTCGGCATCGGACCAGGCACGCTCAGGCTCTCCGTCGGGCTGGAGGATACCGATGACCTGCTCGCCGACATCGAACAGGCGCTCAAGGCGGCGAAGGAATGAACCGCCACGGCTGCAAAGAGCGCGCTTGAGCCGCAGCCGGCTCAAGCAATCTCTTCGAGTTCAGTCATCCCGCTGTTGCGGATTGTCATTGCGTTGCCACGCCATTCGACGGCTCCGCCAAGCCAGCCGCGCGCCCAGATGGCGGGAAGCATCGCGTCGCGCACGATCATCGCGGTGACGCTGCGCGGCGACAGATACCAGTCCTTTGACCAGGCGAGCATGCATTCGGGCACATAGGCGATCGCCAGCACGCAGAGCGCGGTCGTGGGCAGACTGACACCGGCGCTTGCCGCCGCGATCAGCGCCAGAAGCAGCGGAACGACCACACCGGTCAGGATTTCAGGCGCGAAGAACAATGGGAAGGTGACGCGGCGCAGCCGAGCCCAGCGCGCCTGGCGCGACCAGATTTCGGCGAGCGTGCGCTGGCCGAGCGGTTGCTCAAACGGCGCGGCGACGAGATTGACCCGAAGGCCAAGGCTGTTGACCAGCTTGGTCGCCGCCGCGTCCTCGGCGATCTCGGCGGCCAAAGCCTGGATGCCGCCATTTGCATCCAGCATCGGCTTGTTCCACAGCATGCTCTTGCCCTGGGCGAAGCCAAGGCCGAGCGCTTGGCCGGCATATTGCCAGCGCGCCTGCAGCGTGTTGAGGAAGGCGCATTCGACTTCGGCCCAGAAACCGTCCGGCCGCGAGCCGATCGGCGTCGAGCAGACGAGGCCGGTGTCCGGTCCCCAGGCCGCCATCAGATGCTGGACATAGTCCTTGGGCATCAGGACGTTGGAGTCGGCCAGGATCACCCAGTCGTGCCGCGCCGCCTGCCAGCCCTTGATGCAGTTGTTGAGCTTGGGATTGGCGCTGATCCTGTCATCGCCGACTAGCAGCCGCGCCGGAACATTCGGAAATCGCGCGATGGCGGCGTTGATCAGCTTGACCACGGGATCTTCGGCGTGCGCGACGCAGAAGATCAGTTCGTAGCGCGGCCAATCGAGCGAGAAGGCGCGGTCGAGCGTCTCCTGCGTGAACGGCTCCACACCGCGCGACGGCACGACGATCGAGACAGGCGGCTGTTTGCTGGAAGGCGGAGGAATGATCCGCCTGGGCTTCAGCCGCGACGATGCGAGCAGGATGCTGGCAAGGTTGCAAAAAAGAAGGGCCGAGGAGGCAAAGACGGCTGCGAGGGTCAGTTCCATCGAGATCTGGTCACTCCGGAAAGGCCGCCCGCGGCCGTTTCATCACTCGACAGAGCGCCCGAGTCGCCCGCACGGTTTGTGCACACCAACATTGTCATGTGTCACTTAAATGACATTGTTTGTCGGCAGGTGCGGTGGAAAAGCCGGCAGGCTGGCGACGCCGCGGAGGTAGAACCGCGAAGCGCGACAAAATGTTCCCTGCGGCACCGGAGTGGCTCATGTATCGCGCCGTGACGCGCAACATCGAAGTGCAGGTCAGGCCGTTCTATCTGGAGGACCGTTCCGATCCGTCCGAAAACCGCTATGTATGGGGCTACCAGGTGACGATCGACAACCGGTCGGACGAGTTCGTGCAGCTTCTGTCGCGCTACTGGCACATCACCGACGGGCGTGGCCGAGTCGAAGAGGTGCGCGGCGAGGGCGTGGTCGGCGACCAGCCGGAGCTCAACCCCGGCGACAGCTATCAGTACACGTCGGGATGCCCGCTCTCGACGCCATCCGGCATCATGGTCGGCCACTACACGATGCGCAACGGCCGCGGCGAAACGTTCGACGTCGCCATTCCGGCTTTCTCGCTCGATATGCCGGGGACGAAAAGGACGGTGAATTAAAGAACTCGAGTTCCCCGCCTCCGCAAAGCGGGGGCGAGGAACCGGAGCTTTCTCACTCCGCCGCAAACTCCGCCGGATCGAAGTCGTACTGCGTCGAGCAGAACTCGCAAGCGACATGGATGCCGCCGTCCTCGGTCGAGTCCTTGATCTCCTCGGCCGAGAAGCCTTCGAGAATGCCTCGGATTTTGTCGCGCGAGCAGGAGCACTGGTCGGCAACCGGCACACCGCGGAAGACGCGCACGCCGTGCTCGTGAAACAGCCGGTAGAGCAGCCGCTCGGCGCCCACCGTCGGATCGATGAGCTCGGTCGGCTCGATGGTGCCGAGCAGCGCCAAGAGTTCCCGCCAGGAATTGTCGGCCGGTTCGTGCGCCACGTCTCGCGGATCGCCATCCCCGCCCGAAATGTCGGGCACGCGCATGCGTTCGGGCGCCTGCGGCAGGAACTGCGCCAGGATGCCGCCGGCGCGCCATTGCTCGCGAGCCCCGCCCGGGCCCGGGGTCACGAGCTTTGCAACCGACATCCTCAGATCGGTCGGGATCTGCTCCGACTGGCGGAAATAGATGCGCGCGGCTTCTTCCAGCGATGTGCCGTCGAGCTGGACGATGCCCTGATAGCGCTGCGTGTGCGCGCCCTGATCGATGGTCAGGGCCAGGACCCCGGTGCCGAGCAGCTTCTCCTGCGAGATCCCGCCCGAGGCAATCAGCGCCTGCAGCCGGTCGGCGTCGAAGCGCGCATAGGCGCGCAACGAATGCGGCGTGGTGAAGTCCGCCACCAGCATGTCGACCGGTCCGTCGGTGCGGGTCTGCAGGATGAACTTGCCCTCGAATTTCAGCGACGTGCCGAGCAGCACGGTGAGCACGCAGGCCTCCGCCAGCAGGCGCGCGACCGGCTCGGGATAATCGTGGCGGCTGAGAATGGCGTCGAGCATCGGCCCGAGCTGCACCGTGCGGCCGCGCACATCCAAGGGCGCTACTTCGTAAGGCACGACATGGTCGTCGCCGGCGAAGCCGAATTCGCCGAGTTTGGGTTGATGCTCAGCCAAGGAAAGCGTTTCCAGCATGACAAAACTCCGGGGCGCGTCCATCCCGCTTTCCAGGCGGCATGGGTCGAAGCGCGTTCGATTTCAGTGATGGCCCGCAAATAGGCATCACATATCCCCGGATCAAGTTGGCGCGGATCAAGTCGACCCCGGTCAAGCGCCCAGGCACCAGGCCAGCACCGCCTTCTGGGCGTGCAGCCGGTTCTCGGCCTCGTCGAAGACCACCGAATGCGGTCCGTCGATCACCTCGTCGGTGACCTCCTCGCCGCGATGCGCAGGCAGGCAGTGCATGAAAAGCGCGTCGGACTTCGCCCTGGCCATCAGCGCGGCGTTGACCTGGTAGGGCAGGAAGACGTTATGGCCGCGGGCGCGATGCTCCTGGCCCATCGACACCCAGCTGTCGGTGACGACGCAATCG
Source organism: Mesorhizobium sp. WSM3868 (assembly GCF_002294785.1). NCBI lineage: Bacteria > Pseudomonadati > Pseudomonadota > Alphaproteobacteria > Hyphomicrobiales > Phyllobacteriaceae > Mesorhizobium > Mesorhizobium sp. WSM3868. The sequence continues at coordinate 122,337 of NZ_NSGB01000004.1, forward strand.
GCCTGGTCGACGGCCTCTTCGGCCGAGCCGGCAAACCTCACCTTGCCGCCATTGGCCTTCGCCCAGTCGACATATTTCTCGAACGGCTCGCTGCCCTCCGGCACGGCGACATTGAGATTGAAGCGGAACCGCGCCGAGGCTTCCAGAAGCGAGTGCAACACATTGTTGCCGTCACCTGTCCAGGCAAAAGTCTTGCCTGCCACCGGACCGCGATGCTCCTCATAGGTCATGATGTCGGCCATCAGCTGGCAGGGATGGGTATCGTCGGTCAGCCCATTGATCACGGGCACGGTCGCGTTTTCGGTGAGTTCCAGCAACCGGTCATGCGAGGTGGTGCGGATCATAATGGCATCGACATAGCGCGACAGCACCTTGGCGGTGTCGGCGATGGTTTCTGAACGGCCGAGCTGCATCTCGGTGCCGGTCAGCATGATGGTCTCGCCGCCGAGCTGGCGCATGCCGACGTCGAAGGAAACGCGCGTGCGCGTCGAAGGCTTGTCGAAGATCATCGCCAGCACCTTGCCGTCGAGCGGCTTCGAACGCTCGCCGGCCTTGAGCCTGGTCTTTCGCGCCATCGCGTCGTCCAGCATGATGCGCAGATCGCCTGCGGATACGGCGGACAGATCGGTGAAGTGACGAACGCTCATCGGCAGATTCCAAAACTACTTCGCGGCTTCGGCCGCGATCGCGTCGGTCAGGCCCTTGGCGCCCGACCGAATGCGCTTCAGCGCCTCGCCGATCTCCTCGTCGCTGACGGTGAGCGGCGGCAAAAGCCGGATGACGTTGTCGCCCGCCGGCACCGCAAGCAAGTGCTGGTCGCGCAGCGCCATGTTAACCTTGGCGTTGGGCATGGCACATTTCAGCCCAAGCATCAGGCCGGTGCCCCGGATGCCTTCGATGACCTCGGGAAATTCGTCGGCGACCGCCGCCAGTCCCTGTTTCAGCAGCAATGCCTTGCGCTGAACGTCCTCGAGGAAGCCGTCGGCCAGCACGACGTCGAGCACGGCATTGCCCACCGCCATCGCCAGCGGATTGCCGCCGAAAGTGGTGCCGTGCACGCCGGCCGTCATGCCGGCCGCCGCTTCGTCGGTTGCGAGGCAGGCACCCATCGGAAACCCGCCGCCGATGCCCTTGGCGATCGCCATCAGGTCAGGCGTGACGCCCGCCCACTCATGCGCGAACAGCTTGCCGGTGCGCCCGATGCCGCACTGGACCTCGTCGAAGATCAGAAGCAGGCCGTGCCGGTCACAGAGCTGCCGAAGCCGCCTCAACGACTGTGTCGGCACCGGGCGGATGCCGCCCTCGCCCTGCACCGGTTCGATCAGGATAGCCGCAGTTTCCGGTGTGATCGCCTTCTCGGCGGCATCGATATCGTCGAACGCGACCTGGTCGAAGCCCTCGACCTTCGGACCGAAACCCTCGAGATATTTGTACTGACCGCCGGCTGCGATCGTCGCCAGCGTGCGGCCGTGAAAGGCGCCCTCGAAAGTGATGATGCGGAAACGCTCCGGATGGCCTTTGACGAACTGATAGCGCCTGGCCGACTTGATGGCGCATTCCAGCGCCTCGGCGCCCGAATTGGTGAAGAACACCTTGTCGGCGAAGGTTGCATCGACCAGCCTTTCGCCCAGCCGGCGCTGCTCCGGGATCTCGTAGAGATTGGAGACGTGCCACAGCTTGGCTGCCTGCTCGGTGAGCGCGGCGACCAGATGCGGATGGCTGTGGCCCAGCGAGTTCACGGCAATGCCGCCGGCGAAGTCGAGATATCGCTCGCCCTTGTCGGTGACCAGCCAGGTCCCCTCCCCGCGGTCGAAGGCCAGGGGTGCGCGAGCAAAAGTCTCGTAAAGCGCCGAACCGCTCATTATATGCGTCTCCGGAACCGGAAATCAAAAAAGCCGCCAATGCGGCGGCCTTTGCGGCTTATCATGTTTTTCGGCCATGAAGTCAACGAAAAGGTCGCGCAGAAGCGCGCGGCAAGGCTCCAGCGCTAGGCCGGCCCATCAGCAGTTGGGCAAGTTGGGGAAAACCGTAAAAACCGAATCGGTGTTGCCCTGGGGACTCTTGTCACCGAGTCAGCGCATAAGGTAATTGTAGTCGAGAAATAACTAGATTTCGTGCGGCGGATCTAATCACCCGGTACATGTGGTGTCGTTTGCCCGGCGAGAGCCGGCTCGGGAAAGGATTCTGACCGCCGCACGCCTCAGCAGGAGCGCGGTCTCATGAACTGGACTGACGAGCGGGTCGAACTTCTCAGGAAATTGTGGTCGGAGGGTCTCAGCGCCAGCCAGATCGCCGCGCAGCTCGGCGGTGTGAGCCGCAATGCCGTCATCGGCAAGGTGCATCGCCTGAAACTGTCGGGCCGCGGCCGCGCGACCGCGGCGCCGGCACGGCAGAAGAAGGCCACGCAGGGCGCCTCGATGCAGAAGTCCGTGGCTCGTGCCGCTAGCGCTGCCCGTCATGTGACGGCCTCCATCGGCGCGACCGCTCTGCAGGTGCAGTTCGAGGCGGAGCCGGTGGCGCGCCACTATATCCGCCCGGTGGAGAACGTTGTCGTGCCAATCTCGCGCAACCTGCAGCTCGTCGAGCTGACCGAGCGCACCTGCAAGTGGCCCAACGGCGATCCGCTGTCGGAAGACTTCAGCTTCTGCGGCAACGACGCTGGCGAAACCGGGCCGTACTGCAAATACCATGCAAGGGTGGCGTTCCAGCCGGCGGCGGAAAGGCGCAGAAGCCGCTAAGCGAATAGCGAATAGTGAATAGTGAATAGCGAATAGCGAATAGCGAATAGCGAATAGCGAATAGCGAATAGCGAATAGCGAACGAAATAGGAATAACATCGGTGTTCGAGTCCGGCACAAGCTTCTTTATCGCTATTCGCTATTCGCTATTTCACAGCCATCCATTCTTCCTGAACCGCCAATACAGAAACGCGCAGATCAGCGCGATGGCGGCCAGCACGGTGGGGTAGCCGTATTCCATCTTCAGTTCAGGCATGTCGTCGAAATTCATGCCGTAAATGCCGGCGAAGGCCGTCGGCACCGCCAGGATGGCCGCCCATGAGGCCAGCTTCTTGGAGATGGCCGTTTCCTGGCTCTGTCCGACCAGAAGGCTTGCCTCGAAGGCGAAGGCGAGCACCTCGCGCAGGCTGTCGATCTTTTCCTGCACGGTGCGGATGTGGTCCGTCACGTCACGGAACAGCGGATGCATGGCGGCATGGATCTGGGGCAGCTCGGCGCTGGTCAGCCGGCGGCAGACCTCGACCAGCGGCAGCGCCGCGTTGCGCAGCCTGAGCAGATCGCGGCGCAGCATGTAGAGCCGCTCTATGTCGCCACCGCTCATCGGCTTCAGCAGCACCTTGTCCTCGATCTGCTCGACCTCGTCCTCGATCTGCTCGAGCACAGGCATGTAGTTGTCGACGATGAAGTCGAGAATGGCATAGAGGACGAAATCCTCGCCCTTGGCGAGCGAGGACGGGCAGCTTTCCCAGTGCTGGCGCACCGCGGCGTAAGAGGTCGACGGGCCATGCCTGACGCTGACGATATAGCCAGTGCCGACGAAGAGATGCGTCTCGCCGAAGGTGACCCGGCCATCGATCAGTTGCGCTGTGCGGGCGACGATGAACAAGGCATCGCCATACTGTTCGATTTTCGGCCGCTGATGCGGATGTTCGGCGTCTTCGATCGCCAGATCATGCAGGTGGAACTGCGCCTGCACCCTAAGCAGCAGGTTGCGGTCCGGCTCGAGCAGGCCGATCCAGACGACGTGGCCGGGCTTTGCCGCCCATATGCCGGCCTCTTCGATCGTAATGTCGGCGACGCGCTTGCCGGCGGAATAGACGCTGGACGCAACAATGCCGGATGTCGGCTGCAGGGCCGGGGTCAGGTTTCGAACTTGTTCCATCGCAAACCTCCCGAGCCGGCGACTGACAAAATTGCTGCACCTGGAGGAGCTTAGCCTAAATTAGAAGGCCGTTCGAGTGGCCGCCTTCACTTGGCCGATCTTGGGTCGCCGATACCGCGTCACCCGGCCGATACGTGGCCAGGCAACACCACCTGGTCGGTCTTGTCGCCCTTCGGCCGCTCGGCCGGCATCTGGTCGCCGGTGACGATGTAATAGATGGTTTCGGCGATGTTGGTGGCGTGGTCGCCGATCCGCTCGATGTTCTTGGCGCAGAACAGCAAGTGGGTGCAGGGGGTGATGTTGCGCGGATCTTCCATCATATAGGTCAGAAGTTCACGGAACAGCGAAGTGTACATGGCGTCGATCTGGTCGTCGCGGTCGCGCACGAAGCCGATCTTCTCGACCGAGCGCGAGGCATAAACGTCGAGCACTTCCTTAAGCTGCGTCAGCGCCAGATCGGCTAGCGCCTTCAAGCCGCGGAAGAGGCTGCTCGGCTGGCGGCCGTCAATGACCGCCGCGACGCGCTTGGCGACGTTCTTGCCGAGATCGCCGACGCGCTCGATGTCGGCCGAGATGCGGATGGCGCCGACGATCTCGCGCAGGTCCGTCGCCATCGGCTGACGCCTGGCGATGATGACGATCGCCTTGTCGTCGATCTCGCGCTGCCCCTCGTCGAGGACGAGATCGTCCTGGATGACTTTCTGTGCCAAGCCCGGATCGGCGTTCACGAGGGCGGCGACAGCCTGCTCGACCATGCGCTCGGCATGCCCGCCCATGGCGGCGATGCGCTTCGACAGGAATTTCAGTTCTTCGTCATAGGCACTGACAATGTGGACGGACTGCATCGATATGCCTTCCCGGTTTCTGCCGGCTGGTGCGTTCCCTCAATCTGCCGCTGATACGCGAGCCGGATGACAGAAAAAAGAAAATGCCGGTTGCCAACCAATATAGGATCATTGAGCCGGCAAATGAACCGTGAACGCCGCGCCCTTGCCGACTTCCGACTTGATCGACAGCCTTGCGTTATGACGTGTCAATATATGCTTGACGATCGAAAGGCCAAGGCCGGTGCCTTTCTGGGTCCGGCTGTTTTCCACGTCGACGCGGTAGAAGCGCTCCGTGATGCGGGGGATGTGTTCCTCGGCAATGCCTGGACCATAGTCCCTTATGGTCACGTCGATGCCTGGGTCGTGGCCGTCCTCGGCGTGTGCTATCGACACGGTGACACGCCCGCCCGACTGGCCGTATTTGCAGGCATTCTCCAGCAGGTTCTCGAAAACCTGGAAGAGCTCGTCGCGGTCGCCCGGCACGGAAATCGGCCCATCGATGAAGCCCCGCTCGATGGCGATGCCGTTCTCGTTGGCCAGCGGCGCGAGCGAGTCGATGACGCTGTCGATGGTCTGTCGAAGGTCGACTTCGGTTCCCGGCCGCAGATAGGGCTTCATCTCCAGCCGCGACAGCGACAACAGGTCGTCGATCAGGCGCGCCATGCGGCCCGTCTGGTTCTGCATGATCTGCAGGAACTGGTCGCGCGCCGCCGCGTCGTTGCGGGCAGGCCCGCGCAACGTCTCGATGAAGCCGGCGATCGAGGCGAGCGGGGTGCGCAGCTCATGGCTGGCATTGGCGATGAAGTCGGCGCGCATGCGGTCGATGCGGCGCGCCTCGCTCTGATCCTTGAACACCAGCACGTAAAGATCGGTGCCATGGCCGACCGAGGACGCGCTCACCCGGTATGTGCGCTCGACCGGCAGCTTTTCCGTGTAGTCGACGACATCGGACGCCATAGTTCCCGAGACGATCCCGTCAAGCAAAGCCTGCATTTCCGGCGCGCGGAATTTGAGCGACAGCGACATGCCGGGGGCCAGCCCACCGAAGGCGGCAAAGGCGGCCGCGTTGGCGTGGACGATAGTGGCGGTCCGGTCGAAGATGATCAGCGGATCGGCAACGGCGGCGGCCAGATATTCGCCGGACAGCCGCTGCAACCCGCCGACTTCGATGGCGGCAGTCCCGCCGGCTGACTGGCGCTCGGCGGCGGTCGGCAGCATTGCGGCCGCGACCAGCAACGCCACGGCCAGGAGAGGCACAAAGATCGAAAGGCCGCCGAAACCATAGACGCCGAGGACCGCGACCAGGGCCGCGGCCAGCGACCAGCGGCTGCGCCGCAGCCGGGCTATGGCTGCCTGCGTTGCGCCTTTCTGGTCTGCGCCCTTATCGACCATGCGCTGCCTCGTATCTCCCGTCGGTGAAAGATCAGCCGACTGGACCCCAGCATGACCCCCAAAAATCGGAATCGATTTTCTCGAACGTTCATGCGCAAAATCAAAGTGCTACCGCGCGTCCGGTCGGACGCAACGCCTCAGAGGCTCCCATAGCACGAGTCCGCAAGCTGAAAAGGTTCGTCCCGATGAAAAAAGCCGAGGGAAATGCCGACGCGGCGCCTGCCGCAGGACCGATCAAGATGAGGATAGGCGGTAAGGAACGCGAGTTCGACATCGACAACCCGGTGCTGCCGGACTGGATCGAGGACAACAAGCTGACCGCCGGCGGCTATCCCTACGACAAGAAGATGAAGGGTGAAGAGTACGACGAGGAACTCGAGCGGCTGCAGATCGAATTGGTCAAGGCGCAGGCCTGGCTGCAGGCGACCGGCAAACGGGTGTTGGCGCTGTTCGAGGGGCGCGACGCGGCCGGCAAGGGCGGCACGATCTTCGTCCTGCGGCAGTACATGAACCCGCGCACGGCGCGCAACGTGGCGCTGACCAAGCCGACGCCGACGGAGCATGGCCAATGGTACTATCAGCGCTATGTCGACCATTTCCCGACCTCCGGCGAGTTCGTCACCTTCGACCGCTCCTGGTACAACCGCGCCGGCGTCGAGCCGGTGATGGGATTCTGCACCCCGGAGCAGCACGAGACATTCCTCGACGAGACGCCGCATTTCGAGCGCATGATCTGCAACGAGGGTATCCACTTCTTCAAATTCTGGCTGAACATCGGCCGCGAGACGCAGCTCGAACGGTTCCATGACCGCCGCTGGTCGCCATTGAAGAACTGGAAATTCTCGCCGATCGACATCGCCGGCATCAGCAAATGGGACGACTACACCAAGGCGCGCGACCTGATGTTCGAGCGCACTCACAAGGAGTTCGCGCCCTGGATCATCGTGCGCGCCAACGACAAGCGCCGTGCGCGGCTTGCGGTGATCCAGCGTATCCTTCTGTCCTTACCCTATGATGGCCGCGACCTCGACGCCGTCGGCAAGCCCGACAAGAAGATCATCGGCGAAGGCCCGTCGTTCCTGGAGAAATAGCTTGCACCGTGCCCGCGGCCGGCGGCCAACATTACAGCGCCGCGCACCTTCTCGGGTACGCGGCGCTGAGACTTTCCACCAAGGTGTCACGCCGCGAGGCGGGCGATCCGCTGCAAACGCTTCAGCGTGGCGTCGTCCTGCAGCGCTTGCTGGAACAGCGATATCTCATGGTCGATGCGGTCGCACAGAACGTCCGTATCCCCCTTGAGCAGGCCGCGGGTCTGCAACAGCGCGGCAACCGGCTTCTTGGCGAGCTGCCTTGCCCGCGCCAAGGCCATTTCCTCGGCGCTGCCTTCCACAATCTCGCCGACAAGGCCGAGCGCCTTGGCGTCGTCGACGCCCAGCGTGTCGCCCAGGCAGAAGAAGCGGAAGGCGCCGGCATAGCCGAGCTTCTGGGGCGCCAGGATGCTGGTCGCCGCGTCCGGCACCAGGCCGAAATCGACGAACGGCACCCTGAACGTGCTGCCCCTGGAAGCAATCACCATGTCGCAGTGGAACAGGATGGTGCAGCCGACGCCGACGGCGTCCCCGTCCACGCAGGCAAGGACCGGCTTGGGAAAGGTCGCAAGCCTGCGAAACATATCGGTGACGGCGGCAATCAGCTGCTGGTGCTTGGCGGCGTCGAGGAACTCCGAGAAGTCGCCGCCGAGGCAGAAGCAGCCGGCAAGGCCGCGCAGCACGACCACGCGAACCTCGTCATTGACGGCGGCCTCGTGGAAGGTCCTGGCGAGGCTCGCATAGGCGTGCCTGTCCAGCACCGGCCGGCCGTCATGCGAGGACACGGTGACGACCAGCGTGTGGCCGCGCAGCTCAGGTTCGGGGTGGAAGCTCATGACAACCTCCTCACGAAGCCTGTCTGAGGCCGAGCTGGCCGGGATAGCCTCTCATCAGCACCGGCGGGAAGTGGTTGCGGCGCTGGCGCACCACCTCCAGCGTATGCTCGGAAAAGGTGAGCAGCGTCGCCACCACCTGCTGGTTGCCATAGGTGCGCTGGTAACCGAGCGGCGTCGCCAGGAAGTGCAGCTGCAGCGCGCGCAGCACCCACATCGGTTCGAACTCGATGATGACCTGGTTGACGTTGCGCTTGAGGCCCCATTCGACGAAACCTGCGATCAGCTCGGTGCCGACCGTCGAGACGCCGCGCTTGCCATCACGGAAGCCCGGCGCCACCGCATAGCGGGTCAGCTCCCAGACTCGCGGCCCCGAGGGGGGCGTCCCCTCATAGAGGTCCGTCAGCACATCGGTCAGTAGATGTGGCCGCGTCGTCGGCAGCATGCGCTGATAGCCGGCTAGCTCGCCGTTGCGGATGACGAGGTGATGCTCGGCCTCGTCATGATCGAATTGGTCGATCTCGAGGCCGTCCGGGCGGTCGAGATCGGTCCAGCCCATCTCCTCGACGAAGATCTTGTAGCGCAGGCGGTGAACCGCTTCCCACAGATCGGGGCGCTCCATCAATTCCTGAGTTGTGAGGGAAAAAAGCATTAGCCGTCTCCTGGGCTTGAGAGGAAGATACGGCCGGGCTCTCCGGAAAATATTACGCGATCGCGTAGGCAAGAATTTTTAGGTCGGCACCGACCGACCCCGCCAATATAGCCGCGCCTAACCGCCTCCGCGACCGCCTGCACGCGGTTGGCGACGCCCAGTTTGCTTTGGCGTTAAGAAAGTATTAGCCGTCTCTTAAGAGAAGGATACCGCTCGCCCTTGCTTAAAATATTACGCGAATGCGCATGGGACTGTTTCTGGGCCAGCACCGGCCGATTTAGCTAATATAGCCACGCCTGATCGCCTCGGCGACTGCCTGCACACGGTTGGTGGCGCCCAGTTTGCTCTTCGCGTTGAGAAGGTGCTTCTCGGAGGTATGCTCCGAAATGCCGAGAATCTGCGAAATTTCCCACTCGGACTTTCCGACAGCTGCCCATTGCAGGCATTCGCGCTCACGCGGTGTGAGTTCGATGTGGTCGACAACCTTGCCGGCCATCGTGTGAAGCTGCATGGCGCGGCCGATGGCGTAGGTGGACACCAGCGAGACCATTCCGAATTCGACGTCCGACAGTTCAACGGACTCGCCACCCAGCGAGACCATGACGATCTGGCCGTCGAGCGTGACCAGCGGGAAGGCGAGGCCGTCGCGCAGCTTGAACTCGCGGGCGTCGCCCATGACCTCGTCGCTGCTCTTGTCGATGACGATGGCCTGGGAAGCCTCCCGCCACTGGAACGGGGCCTGCAATTGCTTCATGTGGCTGACGACCGGATCATGGTCGACATAGTTGCGCGCCACATAGCGCTCCAGCCACTCGCCCGGCCAGTCGCAGAGCAGCACATGGTCCTTCTGCTGGCCGCGCGGCGTGCCGGGTTGCGGGACCGTTCCGGCCATCAGCGCCGTCAGCCCGAAGCTCGAGGTGACGCCGAGCAGCCGCTCGCACACTGCCGCAGCAGTGTTGGCGTGCTGTAATTGGTCGATGTATTCCAGAGTTCTATCGAACATGCTCATCGCAACATCTACCCCATGTTGCTTCTGCTTTTCGTACCGATCGTAGATGCCCGAACCACCCTTCGCCATCAACCCCGGACCACAAGTTTCTTCGCGACACCTGCGACTCCCCCGTTGCGGGCGCGCGCTGAAACTTGCAAACGTGCTAAACCATACGCCGAATTCACCCGTTTGAAATCAAAAACAATTGTGCCTGCACTGTTTTCGTACGAAAAGCCGAAGACATGATTGGGCGGAGCGCTATCGTGACATTCCGGTGGATATTTCTGGCCCTGCTGTCGGCGCTGATTGGAGCGTTGCCATTTGCCGACGCGACTCGCGCGGCGGAGCCGCAGGTTCCGGTGCTGTGGGATGCCAAGGAGCGGCTGCCGAAGCCCGATCTTTCGGCGTTGCCGAGGCTGAGGTTCCTCACCACCACCGATTTTCCGCCTTTCAACTTCCTCGACGGCTCCGGCCGGCTGTCGGGTTTCCACATCGACCTGGCGCGGGCGATCTGCGCCGAACTCGGCATCGTCGAGAAATGCCAGATCCAGGCGCTGCCCTGGAACGATCTCGACGACGCGCTGCGGAAAGGCGAAGGCGAGGCGATCATCGCCGGCATCGCGGCGACGCCGGAAAGCCGCGAGAAATACGCCTTCTCGCGTTCCTATCTGCAGTTCCCGGCGCGCTTCATCATGCCGAAGGCCAAGGCGTTTACCGAGCCGATCCTCGACAAGCTGCGCAGCAAGCGGGTGGGCGTCATCGCCGGCTCGGCGCATGAGAAGATGCTGCGCGACTATTTCAGCACGGTGCAGGTCGTGCCTTTCGACAAGCCCGAGGACCTCTACGCGGACCTCAAGGCCGGCAGGATCGACGCCGCCTTCGGCGACGGCATGCGATTCGCCTTCTGGCTCGGCGGCTCGGAAGCCGCCGGCTGCTGCCGCTTCGCCGGCGGCCCTTATCTGGCGCCCGAATATCTGGGCTCCGGCATGGCGATCGCCACCAGGGCGGGCGACCCGGCGCTGGCCGCCGCCTTCGACTATGCGCTGCAGGAAATCTCGATCAAGGGAACCTTCGCCGAGTTCTATCTGCGCTATTTTCCGGTGAGCTTTTTCTAAGTCAGTGTGCGCAGGCGGGCCTTCGCCGCACGGGCGATCGCCGCTACGGTGAGCGTGTCGAGATCAAGCTCCCGTCGGATGAGCTGCAGCACCCTCAACTCCTCCATGCGCATTTCGAGATCGACTGCCGCGACCTCGAAAGCGGCGGCATAGGCGGTGTCATGCAACCGCTCCGGCAGCGCATCGGCGACGCGCGCGAGGACGCCTTCCAGCCCGTCCTTGTCGTGCAGGGCCTGCTGGCAGGCTTGAGCCACGCCGACCAGGCTGTCGCTGTTGAAATCGACAAACACAGGCCAAGAACGGACGACGTCTCCGATCCGCGCCAGTTCGACATCGGTCATGTCGCGGTCGGACGCCGAAGTGATGACCATGAGATAGATCAGGGCTTCGTGCGGCGTCAAAGGCATTCAAAACTCCTTGATGGTGAGGCTTCAACGTAGGATTGCCATTGAGGCGCCGCAAGGAAAAGCGCCGCAAATCGTTGACGCTCCGGCCCGTCGCGCCTAGAGACCGGGTGAAAATCTTTACGCGCCCAAGCCGACACATCTGGCCGGCAGATTACCTGGAAAGTGACATGACGGGATCAAACATCATCGATCTCAATGCCGAGATGCTTGCGGCCGCCGCCGAAAGCAAGGCATGGCCGTTCGAAGAAGCCAAGAAGATCATTGCCCGCTACAAGAACAAGGACTTTCCCGATACCGTCCTGTTCGAGACCGGCTACGGCCCGTCCGGCCTGCCGCATATCGGCACCTTCGGCGAGGTGGCGCGCACCACGATGGTGAGGCACGCCTTCCGCGTGCTGACGCAGGACAAGGTCAAGACCAAGCTTTTGTGCTTCTCCGACGATATGGACGGCATGCGCAAGATTCCCGACAACGTGCCCGATCGCGCAGCGCTCGAGCCCTACCTGCACAAGCCGCTCACATCGGTGCCCAATCCGTTCGGCGGCGGCTATGCGAGCTTCGCCGACCACAACAACGCGATGCTCTGCCGCTTCCTCGACACGTTCGGCTTCGACTATGAGTTCGCCAGCGCGACCCAATACTACAAGTCCGGGCGCTTCGACGAAGTGCTGTTGCGCGCCGCCGAGCGCTATGACGAGATCATGGCGGTGATGCTGCCGACGCTCGGCGAAGAACGCCAGGCGACCTACAGCCCATTCCTGCCGATCTCGCCGAAAAGCGGCCGCGTGCTCTACGTGCCGATGAAGCATGTCGACGCCAAGGCCGGCACCATCACCTTCGACGACGAAGGCAGCGAGACCACGCTGCCGGTCACCGGCGGCCATGTGAAGCTGCAGTGGAAGCCGGATTTCGGCATGCGCTGGGCAGCGCTCGGCGTCGATTTCGAAATGTTCGGCAAGGACCACCAGACCAACGCGGCGATCTACGACCGCATCTGCAACATCCTCGGCGGCCGCGCGCCGGAGCATTTCGTCTACGAGCTGTTCCTCGACGAGAACGGCCAGAAGATCTCGAAGTCGAAGGGCAATGGGCTCACCATCGACGAATGGCTGACCTATGCGCCCACCGAGAGCCTCGGCCTCTACATGTACCAGCGGCCGCGGCAGGCCAAGAAGCTTTATTTCGACGTTATCCCGAAGGCGGTCGACGAATATTACGCCTTCCTGTCCGCCTATCCGCGCCAGGAGTGGAAGGAGCGGCTCGGCAACCCGGTCTGGCACATGCATGACGGCAATCCGCCGGCCATCGACCTGCCGGTCCCCTTCGCGCTGCTGCTCAATCTGGTCAGCGCCTCCAACGCGCATGACAAGGCGGTGCTGTGGGGTTTCATCTCGCGCCATGCGTCCGGGGTGACGCCGCAGACGCACCCCGAGCTCGACCGGCTGACCGGGTATGCCATCCGCTATTTCGACGACTTCGTGAAACCGACCAAGGTCTATCGCGCCGCCGACGAGGTGGAGCGCGAGGCGCTGGCGAAGCTTTCGGAAGCGCTCGGCGAGCTGCCGCAGGGCGCGGACGGCGAGGCGATCCAGAACGCGGCGCTCAACGTCGCGCGGCGGATCGAGCGCTATCAGGACCATTCCAAGCAGAGCCCGGAAGGCGGACCCGGCGTGTCGGTCGCCTTCTTCCAGATGATCTATCAGGTGCTGATCGGACAGGAACGGGGGCCGCGTTTCGGCTCTTTCGCGGCGCTCTACGGCACTACGGAGACGCGCGCGCTCATTGAGCGGGCTCTGGCTGGTCAGCTGGCTGCGTAACGTCGCCATCTTCCGCTGGCAGGATGGAACTCGGCGCGGCGGGCGCCGGGCCGGTGGCGGCCGGCAATGCCGGCAGGCCGCCGAGATTCGGAGCGGCGCCGAAAATGCCTTTCCTCGCCGCGCGCGCCTTGTCGCCCGCCTCGACATAGGGGCCGCCTGGCGCCGCGCGGGCCCAGCCGTTTTCCACCAGCCACAGACCGACATCCTTGTTGCCGACCCAGCACTTGACCGCTATGGCCTTCTGCCCGCCTTGCGGCGGCACGGAGCAGACCAGGGTCCGGCCACGCAGGAAAGCGCGGAATGCCGTCCTGCCGCGAACCCCGCAGTCCCATGACTTGCCTTCGTCGCTGCAGGTCTCGTCCTCTTTGACGATGTCGATGCCCGACACAGCGATGGAGTAATCCTTGGCCTTGATCAGGCCGGCGGCGGTGGCGACGGGCTGGAGCAACTTGGTGCCCTCCTCGCCATCCGGCAGTTTCGTTTTCCGCGGCTTGGGCGGACCGGCCAGCGCCAGATCGCTGAGCGGCCCGCGCGGCTCGACCCGTTCCAGTTCCTCGGCAGGCACTTCGGGTGGCGCCACCACGTCGGGATCGATCGCCCGCGAATGCGCCACCGGCTTGGGCGGCTGTGGCGCGGCAGGCGCCAGAATGGCGGACGTCGCCGGTTCCGCAGTTATCGGTTCCCGAGACGCCACATCGGCGTCTTGCCCCGGAAGTGCATTGGCCGGATCGATCTGATCGACCGCGACGACGCTTTCGCTGCCCTTCAGCGAGCGGCCTCCGGCGACGACCAGCGCCGCCATTGCCGGAACCGCCACAAGCGCCAGGGCAAGATGGAGGACCCGCACCAGCCCGGACCTACTGGCTTGCCCAGACGATCCGCGCCACCCACTCGACCTCGCTCATCGGGATATCGCGGTCCGGGTGAGCGGGGTTGAGCGAGACCAGCACGACCGACTTCGCGGTCTGCCGGTCGAGCACCTTGGCCATCACCTCGCCGGCGGTGGTCTTGACGACGACGCGGTCGCCCTTGCGCGTCGGCGCGCCCGGCTCGACGATCAGCACGTCGCCATTGCGGTAGAGCGGCAGCATGGAATCGCCCTGGACCTTCAGCGCATAGGAGGTTTCCGCCGCCCGCGCCGGAAGCTCGACCAGATCCCAGCCCTGCCCCGAGGGATAGCCGGCATCGTCGAAGAAACCGCCGGCACCGGCCTGGGCGAAGCCAAGCAGCGGCACGGCCATACGCGGCGGCGGCACGGCGGAGGCACTGCGACCCTCAACCAGCACGGTGAATTCTTCCAGCGAGGCGCCGGTGGCCTCGATGATCTTGGCCAGCGATTCGGTCGAAGGCCAGCGCGGCCGGCCGTCGGAGGACAGGCGCTTGGATTTGTTGAAGGCGGTCGAATCGAGGCCCGCGCGGCGGGCGAGACCGGAAGCCGAGAGCGAATAGCGCTCGGCAAGAGCATCGATTGCGGCCCAGACGCGATCGTGTGAGAGCAAGTCCGCTCTCCTTCGAAAAACAGGAAAAAATGCCTCACTGCTGTCTAGCGCGCGACCATTCAATTGTCCACCGGCGCGAACAGCGGATTCGAGAGAAAGTCGCCCGCTTCCGCAGGATTGATGGGACTCGATCCTGTGCCGGGCGCCGGCACCGACATGTCGCCGCGTGCGCAATGCATCGTTCGACCCCGGCCGAAACGTCTCGGTGCGCAAGCTTGGTAGGGTACGGTTCTCGAATTGCGAAGGACTGCTCATGTTGCCGAACCACCAATCCATCGCCCCATCCGTTCTTTATTTTGGGACGCCTGTCGTCCTGATGGTTACCCGAAACCATGACGGCGCCGCCAACATTACACCCATGTCGTCCGCGTGGGCCTTGGGTTCATGCGTGGTCCTCGGTTTGAGTTCGGCGACCCAGGGCGCCAGCAATCTTCTGCGGGATGGCGAATGCACCCTCAATTTTCCCGCGGCCAGCCTCTGGGCGAATGTCGAACGGATCGCGCGCACCACGGGTGCGAATCCAGTGCCACCCCACAAGGCCGAATTGGGGTTCATTCATGAGGCCGACAAGTTCGCTCTAGGCGGCTTTGCGATCCAGCCCAGCGAATTGATCCGGACGCCGCGCATCGCAGAATGCCCCCTGCAGTTCGAAACACGCCTGTTGACCTGCCATCGCAGCGCGAAGCAGCAAGGCGCATCCTCGACGCACCTCATCATGGAGGTAGACGTGCAGCGGGTTCATGCGCACCGCAGCATCGTCTTGCCGGGAACGAACCACATCGACACTGCGCGATGGAATCCGCTGTTCTATGTGTTCCGGCACTATTTTGGCGACGCGGTCGATCTGGGCAAAACCTTCCGGGCCGAACATTGAACGCTTGCTCGATCAGGCCCGCTTGGCCTGCTCGCGGAGGTTCCGGTGCGAGATCATGAATGCTTGCTCGGGCTCGGTCGGCGGGCGCGGTTGCGCCGAATGGCCGAGCGCCGCGACGACTGCCTCAATCTCGAGAAAGCGGCGGCCGCGCCGGTCATAGACGCCGCCGGTGGTCAGGATCAGCGCCGCTGTCTCGCCATTGTCGAGGACGAAGCGGTGCTTGCCGATCACCGAAGTGCCTTCCCAGGTCTCGATCGACGACACCACCTCGAAGCGGCGCCACAGCCTGATCTCGCGCACATAGGCCGATTGCAGCCCGCCGATCATCGGCGCCCAGCCGTTCCGCCGCGCGAGCGCGACAAGACCGACGCGAAGAAAAACGTCGATACGGCCAAGATCGGCCAGCATCATGTAACGGGCATTGTTGAGATGGCTGTTGAAATCGATGTCGGTCGGCAGGCAGCGAAAGGCAGCCGGCTCTGATCGCCGATTTGATAAGGGCCACGGCTACGCGCCGTGGCCATCATGCGCGCGAGGCGCCCCCAGACATACATCGGAGTTCGTCAGGCGGCCTTCTTGACCTCGCCCTTCTGGTAAGGGTCGAAGCGCTGGTAGAAAGTCTCGCCCTTCTCGGCCATGTCGAGCAAAAGCTTGGGCGCCTTGAACTCGGCCCCGTATTTCTTCTGCAGGCCCTTGGCGATCTTGACGAAACGCTTGGCGCCGATGCCGTCGATGTAGGAGAGCGCGCCGCCGGTGAACGGCGCGAAGCCGAAGGCGAGGATCGAGCCGACGTCCGCCTCGCGCGGATCGGTGACGATGCCCTCCTCCATGACGCGCACCGCCTCCAGGGCGATGGTGACCAGCAGGCGCTCTTTGAGCTCCTCGTAGTCGACCTTCTCGGGCTTCAGCTGCGGATAGAGATCCTTGAGACCCGGCCACAGCTTCTTCTTCGCCGGCTTGGCAGGATAGTCGTAGAAGCCCTTGCCGTTCTTGCGGCCGAAGCGGCCATGCGTGTCGACCATGGTGTTGATCAGCGCCATCTGCTTCGGGTCGACGGCTTTCTCGCCTAGATCGTTGATGGTCTGCTTCATGATCTTCTGGGCAAGGTCGATCGCCGTCTCGTCGGTCAGCGCCAGCGGGCCGACCGGCATGCCGGCGGCCTTGGCGGCGTTCTCGATCATCGCCGCAGGGACGCCTTCGATAAGCATCTTGTAGGCTTCCGACATATAGCGCAGCACGCAGCGATTGACGTAGAAGCCGCGCGTGTCGTTGACGACGATCGGCGTCTTCTTGATGGCGCGTACGAAGTCGATCGCGACCGCGAGCGCCTTGTCGCCGGTCTTCTTGCCGAGGATGATCTCGACCAGCATCATCTTGTCGACGGGCGAGAAGAAGTGGATGCCGATGAAGTTTTTCGGCCGCGCCGAGTTCTTCGCCAGCGAGGTGATCGGAATGGTGGAAGTGTTCGAGGCAAAGATCGCCGAGGACTTCAGCGCCGCTTCCGCTTTCTCGGTGGCGAGCTTCTTCACGCCTGAATCCTCGAACACCGCCTCGACGACAAGGTCGCAGCCGGCAAGGTCGGCATAGTCGGCCGTCGGCGTGATCAGCGACAGCAACTTGTCTTTCTCTTCGGGCTTGGCGCGGCCCTTCTTCACCTGGTCCGAAATCAGGCCGTCGGAATGCGCCTTGCCTTTCTCGGCCGACTCCATGTCGCGGTCGAGCAGCACGACCGGAATGCCGGCCCTGGCCGTGACATAGGCGATGCCGGCGCCCATGAAGCCGGCGCCGAGGATGCCGATCTTCTTGAACTTGCTGTCCGGCACGCCGGCCGGGCGGCGCGCGCCCTTGTTCAGTTCCTGCAGCGACACGAAAAGCGAGCGGATCATCGCCGCCGCTTCCTTGGTCTGCATGATCTCGGTGAAGTAGCGCTGCTCGATCCGGAGCCCGGTGTCGAAGGGCACCAGCAGGCCCTCATAGACGCATTTCAGGATCGCGGCGGCCGCCGGATAATTGCCAAAGGTCTCGCGGCGCAGGATGGCGATGGCCGGCGGCCAAAGATTGGCGCCGGCCGCCGAATAGATCGGACCGCCGGGCAGCTTGAAACCCTTTTCGTCCCACGGCGCCACCGGCTTCAGGCCGTTTTTGATCATCGCCTTGGCGGTCTCGACAAGCTTCTTCGGCTCGGCGATCTCGTGGATCAGGCCCATCGACTTCGCCTTTTGCGGCGTCAGATTCTGGCCGCTGGTCAGCATCTGCAGCGCCTGCTGCTGATCCGTCAGCCGCGGCACGCGCTGAGTGCCGCCGGCCCCCGGGAAGATGCCGATCTTCACCTCGGGAAGTGCCATCTTCACCTTGTCGGAATCGGCCGCGACGCGGCCATGGCAGGCGAGCGACATCTCGAAGGCGCCGCCCATGCAGGTGCCGTTGATCGCCGACACCCAAGGCTTGCCGCAGGTCTCGATCTTGCGGAACAGGCCGGTCATATAGCCGGCATTGTCGAACAGCGCCTTGGTCGCCTTTTCGAGGTCCTTTTCCTTTTCGACGGCGAAGGTGGCGAGCATCTTCTGCAGCATGGTGATGTCGGCACCGCCGGAGAAGGTGTCCTTGCCGGAGGTGATGACCGCGCCTTTGATGGCGGCGTCGCCCGCCACACGATCGACGATGGCGTTGAGCTCGCGCATCGCCTCTTCGGTGAAGACGTTCATCGAGCGGCCCGGCATGTCCCAGGTGACCAGCGCGATCCCGTCGGCGTCCACGTCGAGGGTGAAATTGGTGTAGCTCATCTTTTCTCTCCCCGTCAGACGCGTTCGATGATGGTGGCGGTGCCCATGCCGGCGCCGATGCAGAGCGTGACCAGCGCGGTGTTCAGGTCCCGGCGCTCCAGCTCGTCCAGCACCGTGCCGAAGATCATCGCGCCGGTGGCGCCGAGCGGATGGCCCATGGCGATCGCGCCGCCATTGACGTTGATCTGGTCATGCGGGATGTCGAAGGCCTGCATATAGCGCAGCACAACGGAAGCGAAGGCCTCGTTGAGCTCGAACAGGTCGATGTCCGACAGCTTCATCTTGGCACGCTTCAAGAGCTTTTCGGTGACGTCGACCGGGCCGGTCAGCATCAGCACCGGCTCGGAACCGATATTGGCGAACGAGCGGATGCGCGCGCGGGGCTTCAGGCCCATGGCCTTGCCGGCCTTCTTGGAGCCGAGCAGTACAGCAGCGGCGCCGTCGACGATGCCGGACGAGTTGCCGGCATGGTGGACGTGGTTCACTTCCTCGACTTCCGGATGCTTCTGCACGGCCACCGCATCGAAGCCGCCCATCTCGCCCGGCATGACGAAGGACGGATTGAGCGAGGCGAGCGACTGCATGTCGGTCGAAGGCCGCATGTGCTCGTCACGGTCGAGGATGGTGAGGCCGTTCTGGTCCTTGATCGGGACCACCGAATTCTTGAAGCGGCCGTCGTCCCACGCCTTGGCGGCGCGCTTCTGGCTCTCGACGGCGTAAGCGTCGACGTCGTCGCGGCTGAACCCGTATTTCGTCGCGATCAGGTCGGCCGAGATGCCCTGCGGCACGAACCAGCCGGGAAGGCCGACGGAGGGGTCCATGAACCAGGCGCCGCCGGACATGCCCATGCCGACACGCGACATGGATTCTACGCCCCCGGCAATGACGATCTCGTCCGCGCCTTGCGCGATCTTGGCGGCGCCGAAATTGATGGCATCGAGTCCGGAAGCGCAGAAGCGCGATATCTGCATGCCGGGCGCCTTGGTATCGTAGCCGGCCTCGAAGGCGGCGGCGCGCGGAATGACCGAGCCCGCTTCGCCGACCGGATCGACGCAGCCGAAGATGATGTCGTCGACAGTGCCGGTGTCGAGCGCGTTGCGGTCACGCAGCGCCTCAAGGGTCTTTGCCGCGAGCCGCACCGCCGGCACCTCGTGCAGCGAGCCATCCTTCTTGCCTCTGCCGCGCGGCGTGCGCACGGCGTCATAGACGTAAGCGTCGGCCATTTTCGTGCTCCTTGGGTTTGCCGGTCGCTGCGCTCACAGCGAGCGCCCGATCAGCAATTTCATGATCTCGTTGGTGCCGCCGTAGATGCGCTGGACGCGGGCGTCGCGGAACATGCGGGCGATCGGATATTCGTTCATGTAGCCATAGCCGCCATGCAGTTGAAGGCATTCGTCGACGACTTTGCCCTGCAGGTCGGACAGCCAGTATTTGGCCATAGAGGCGGTGACCGGGTCGAGGCCGCCGTCGATGTGGCGGGCGACGCAGTCGTTGTAGAAGACGCGGCCGATCGTGGCCTCGGTCTTCAGCTCGGCCAGCTTGAACTGGCTGTTCTGGAAATCGATGATCGCCTTGCCGAAGGCCTTGCGCTCCTTGACGTAGTCGATGGTCAGCGCCAGCGCCCGCTCGATCATGGCGATCGCGCCGGTGCCGATCTGCAGCCGCTCCTGCGGCAATTGCTGCATCAGCTGGACGAAGCCCTTGCCTTCCTCATGGCCGAGCAGGTTGGAGGTCGGCACGCGCACGTCGTTGAAGAACAGCTCGGAGGTGTCGTTGGCCTTGAGCCCTATTTTGTCGAGGTTGCGACCGCGTTCGAAGCCCTCGACCTCGTCGGTCTCGACGACGATCAGCGAGGTGCCCTTGGCGCCCTTGTCCGGATCGGTCTTGGTGACGACGATGATAAGGTTGGCAAGCTGGCCGTTGGTGATGAAGGTCTTGGAGCCGTTGATCTTGTAGTGATTGCCGTCCTTCTCGGCACGGGTCTTGACGCCCTGAAGGTCGGAGCCGGCGCCGGGCTCGGTCATGGCGATGGCGCCGATCAGCTCGCCGGTCGCCAGTTTCGGCAGCCATTTTTCTTTCTGCTCCTCGGAGCCGTAGTGCAGGATGTATGGCGCGACGATCGAGTTGTGCAGGCCGATGCCGAAGCCGTCGACCCCGACGTGGCCGATAGCCTCGATGATGGCGCTCTCATGCGCGAAGGTGCCGCCGGAGCCGCCATATTTCTCCGGCATGGAGGCGCAGAGCAGGCCGGCGGCGCCCGCCTTCAGCCAGCTCTCGCGGTCGAAAATCTCGTTCTTCTCGAACTCTTCGTAGCGCGGCGCGATCTCCTCCGACATGAAGCGGTTCGCCATCTCGTAGAGCATGCCGACTTCGTCCGCCGCCCAGGCGGGCTTCGGCAGGCCAAGAACTTCGGCTGGATTTGTCATGCTGTTTCCTCCACTGCGCCGGCGTCCCCCTCCCCCTTGAGGGGAGGGTGGCCGCGAAGCGGCCGGGAGGGGTCGCCGATGAGGTGCTCGGCCTTGTCCTTAACAAACTGCGCCACATGCCATGCACTGTTAATGACATCAGGCTCATCAATCCTGACAACGACGTACCCGAGTGACCGCAAATAGGCGTCGCGGTTCACATCATGACGTCTGCCAGCTTCGGTTTCGTGCAGGTCGCCGTCGACCTCGACGATCAGTTTGACCTTCGGGCAGACGAAATCGACAATGTACGGGCCGATCGGCGATTGCCGCCTGAACTTCAGGCCATCAGCCATCAGCTCGCGCAATTCGTACCACAGCAGGGACTCGGCCTTCGTCGTGTGCAGACGAAGCGAGCGCGCTTTCTGTCGCATCTCGAAACTGACCCGCGTGCGGGGCATTGTGTTAGTCCTTCTCCCAGGGTGCGTCGCCAGAATTGGCGTCGAGTTCGTCGCAGGCGACCCCTCCCGGCCCTTCGGGCCACCCTCCCCTCAAGGGGGAGGGGGACGCCGAGCATTTCTAGAACGCTTCCGCCGGCAGCGCCATTAGCGTATCCGCGCCACTGGAAATGCGGGCGAGGCGCGTCGCGGTCTCCGGCATGATCCGCTCCATGAAGAAGCGCGCCGTCACCAGCTTGTTGTCGTAGAACGACGAGGCCCCATTGGCACCTTCGGCGAGCTTCGTTTGGGCGGCCTTGGCCATCTGGCCCCACATGTAGCCCAATGCCACTAGGCCGAAGAGATGCATGTAGTCGGTCGAGGCGGCGCCCGCATTGTCGGGCCTGGCCATGGCATTCTGCACCAGCCACATGGTCGCGGCCTGCAGGTCGTTGAGGCCCTTCTTCAGCGCCTTGGTGAAGGGCGCCATCTTGTCGTCGGCGCGGTTTTCCTCGCAGAATTCGCCGACCTCCTTGAAGAAGGCCTGCACGGCGCGGCCGCCATTCTGCGCCAGCTTGCGGCCGACCAGATCAAGCGCCTGAATGCCGTTGGCGCCTTCATAGATCATGGCGATGCGGGCGTCGCGCACGAACTGGCTCATGCCGTGTTCTTCGATGTAGCCGTGGCCGCCGAACACCTGCTGCGCCATCACGGCGTGATCGAAGCCCCTGTCAGTCAGCACGCCCTTGACCACCGGCGTCATCAGACCGGTGTAGTCGTCGGCCGACTGGCGGTCCCTGTCGTCACCGGAGCGGTGCGCGACGTCCGACTTGATCGCCGTCCACAGCGCCAGCGCTCGGCCGCCCTCGTTGAACGCCTTCATGGTCATCAGCGAGCGGCGGATATCGGGATGGACGATGATCGGGTCGGCCTTCTTGTCCGGTGCCTTGATGCCCGACAGCGAGCGCCCCTGGAGGCGGTCCTTGGCGTAGGACACCGCGTTCTGGTAGGCGATCTCCGAGACCGAGAGCCCTTGCAGGCCAACGCCCAGGCGGGCCTCGTTCATCATAGTGAACATGGCCTTCAGGCCACCGTTCAACTCGCCGAGCAAAGTGCCTTCGGCCTCGTCATAGTTCATGACGCAGGTCGAGTTGCCGTGGATGCCCATCTTCTCCTCGATCGAGCCGCAGGAGAGCGCGTTGCGCGCGCTGACATTGCCCGAGTCGTCGAGCTTGAACTTCGGCACGATGAACAGCGAAATGCCTTTGACACCTTCCGGCGCCCCCTCGACGCGGGCCAGCACCAGATGCACGATGTTGTCGGCCATGTCGTGCTCGCCGGCGGAGATGAAGATCTTCTGGCCGGAAATCCTGTAGGTGCCGTCGCCATTGGGCACCGCCTTGGTGCGCAGCAGGCCGAGATCGGTGCCGCAATGCGGCTCGGTGAGATTCATGGTACCGGTCCAGGCGCCCTCGATCAGCCTGGGCAACCAGGTGGCCTTCTGCTCGTCCGTGCCATGGGTGACGATGGCCGCGATCGCGCCCTGCGTGAGGCCGGGATACATCATCAGCGCCATATTGGCGGACACCATGTATTCGGAGACCGCGGTGTGGACTGTATAGGGCAGACCCTGGCCGCCGAACTCGGCGGGTGCCGCTAGGCCCATCCAGCCACCCTCGCGATACTGGCTGAAAGCGTCCTTGAAGCCCTTGGGCGTGGTCACGCTACCGTCTTCATGGCGCACGCAGCCTTCCATGTCGCCGACCCGGTTCAGCGGATGCATGACGTTTTCGGCGAGCTTGGCGCCTTCGGCAAGGATCGCCTCGACGACGTCCGGCGTAGCGTCCGAGAAGCCCGGAAGATTAGAATAGCGCTGGTAGCCGAGCACGTCGTTGAGCACGAACAGCGTGTCCTGGACGGGCGCCCTGTAGATCGTCATGCCTTCCTCCACCCTTGCGGTCCGGCCGGTCCAGCAAGTTCCCGATCCGGATGTGGATGGGAGGCCGAGCCAATGTCGATGCCCCCGATAGCAAATATTGACGTTTGCGTAAACGTCAACTTCGTCGCAGCCCGAAATTTTTGATGAGCGCTGGCTCAGGGCAACAAAAAAGCCGCGCGGCTGCAGCCACGCGGCTTTCTCTATCCTGGGCTATGCCGTTCGCGTGAGATCAGCCGGCGGCGCTTGCCTGCGGCGCAGCCCGCTCGGCC
This sequence comes from Mesorhizobium sp. WSM3868, assembly GCF_002294785.1. Taxonomy (NCBI): domain Bacteria; kingdom Pseudomonadati; phylum Pseudomonadota; class Alphaproteobacteria; order Hyphomicrobiales; family Phyllobacteriaceae; genus Mesorhizobium; species Mesorhizobium sp. WSM3868. The sequence continues at coordinate 145,565 of NZ_NSGB01000004.1, forward strand.
AGCATCTGGCGAACGATCGCCATCGAATTGCTCAAGTCGCTGATAGCCTCATCGATCAGCGCGCGCTGCTTCTGCAAGCGGGCAAGCTGCTTCTCGGACTTGTCGAGCGCCAGCCGCAACTGCTTGGTGTTGGATCCGGTCGGATCGTAAAGATCCATCATCTGCTTGACGTCCCGCAGCGAGAACCCGACCTTGCGGCCGAGCAGGATCAGCTTCAGCCGGGCCTTGTCGCGGCGCGTGTAGAGACGGGTCGAGCCGTCGCGCTTCGGATTGAGCAGGCCCTTGTCCTCGTAGAATCGCAGCGTGCGCAAGGTCACGCCGTACTTCTTGGCCATCTCGCCGATGCGGACGAATTCTTCGTCGGTCTCGACCGATATGTGATTGCTATTGGCCGCGGCTTCGCCGGGCGAAACAAGTTTCATGGTCACTGGCTTTCCCCTGATGGCGTCGCGGTCACGGACCAAACGTCGCCTGAGTGGAAGCGGGGGCGTGCTTCCAATCGTGGTTTCGACACTTCAATCGCAAGAGGCACGGCTTCGCACCTTTTACGTTTACGTCAATTCTATACCGACAGCCGGCACCTGACGCAAGGGCGTTGTCGGAAACACAGCTTTATGCCGCACTCGGAAGCCATCGGGCCGGCGGGTCAGGATTATGCGCCATTTCTTAAGGTTGGTTAACGCCTTGTTTACCACGTTGGGCGAAATGTGCGCATGTCGGTCACCCGTGTTTATCCTGTAGCGAATTTTTCACGGTTTTCGAAGCGTGGGTGAGAAACCCGGGAAGCCCGTCTTCCTCCGCAGCAAAACCGCGCGGACGCCTTCGTTCCCGGCAGACTCTGGGAAACCGGTCTCAGCCGGTCATTCTGAACACGGGCGCATCGATGAACAGCAAGCGGTCCTATCTCGATACACTCAACGCCGGTAGGCAGCGCCGGTCGCAGACCTCGCTGGAGGATCTGAGCCGCTCGCTCGAAACGCTAGAGCAGCGGCTGGAGCGGACGCGCAGCGACACGCCCGAGCGCCCCGATCCGCGGCGGCCGGCCCCCGAGCCGCGCTATGCGGCCGCGCAACCTTATGGTTCGCCCCGCTGGTACGAGGAACCCTACACGACGCAGAGGGACCAAAATCGGGGACCGCAAAACCGCGGGCCGCAGAACCCGGCGGCCGCAGCTTCCGACTTCGGCCCCAATTATCAGGCCATTGCCCGCGACATCGACCTGGTGCGCGGACAGGAAGACGGCGTCGCGATGGTTGGCAAGATCGCGGTCGAATTGCGCGGACTGCGCGAGGAGTTGCGCCATCAGATGACCGCCGGCCTGCAACGCGAATTCGACGCGCTGCGTCAGGATATCGATCGCGCCATGCAGGCGGCGAGCCAGCATGGTGCCCCCGCCGACAAGAACAGCGCCGAGCTCAGCCTCGAGTTCGAACGGCTTTCCGGCGCCATCCACACGCTTGCCGAAAAAAGCGACGATCGCAGCGTCAACCTGCTGCGGCTGGAGTTGGAGCAGGTCAAGGCGGCGCTCGACACGCTGGCGCGCGAGGAAAGCGTGCGGGCCGTCGACCAAAGCGTGCAGGCCGTCGACCGCCGCTGGGACGATTTCGATCGCCGCTGGAGCGCCTTCGAGGATCGCGTCGACGCCGACCAGCGCCAGCGCGCCGAGGGTCCCAATCTTTCGGCGCTGACCGACCGCCTCGAACAGATCAGCAGCGCGGTCAACAACCTGCCGCAATCGCTGTCGCTCGCCTCGCTGGAGGAAAAGGTGCGCACCCTCGCCGGCGCGGTCGACCGTTTCGCCAGCCAGCAGACGATGCGCGGCGGCGAGACGCTTGCCATGATCGACGAGCGGCTGGACGAGATCTCGCGCGCCATCGTCGCCTCGACCGTGGCCGCGCAGGCCAATGCCTTCGATCCGGAAACCTTCGGGCGAATCGAGAAACGGATCGCCTCGCTGGCGGAGCAGATCGAGGAGGTCGCGCAGTCACGTCCCGGCGCCGAGGTCATCGACCGCCTCAACCTTCTGTCCAGCCGTGTGGACGAGCTCGCCGGGCGCGCCAACCTGCCGGAGCAGGCGATGGAGCGTCTCGGCAAGCAAATTGCTTTGATCACCGACAAGATAGACCGCGCGCCGGCGATGCCCGACGCCGACCACATCTTCCAGGGCCTGGAGCAGCGCTTCGACGCGCTGTCCACGCTGCTCGAGCGCCGCCAGGGCGATGCCATCGAGCAGAGCAACCTGCTGTTCCGCGACCTCGAGCGGCGGCTGGACGAAGTCGCCGACAGGCTCGACCAGCGCATGCGACAGGACGACGCCACCGGTATCATGGAGGCGATCGACGCCCGCTTCACCGCGCTTGCCAAGCGCATCGAGACGCGCGCGCCCGATCCCGCCAACGAGATGGCGATCCGTGGCCTGGAAAGCCGGCTCGAGGACATTTCCAGCCGGCTGGAATCCTCCGCCGCGCAGGTCGCCGGCATTGATCCGGCACTGATCCGCAGCCTTGAGTCGCAGGTGACCGCCCTTTCGGCGCATCTTTCGAAGCCGAGCGCACCGCTTCCCGATTTCGAGGACATCAGCCCTCGCCTCGACGAGGTCGAGAAGTCGCTGGCCGGCACGCGCGATTCCATCCTCACCGTCGCGCGCGAGGCTGCGGAGAACGCCGTGCGGTCGCTGGGCGAATCGAGTTCCGGCGCGGCTGCTTCCAACGCAGCCGCCGTGAGCGGGCTCGCGCAGGACCTGAAGACGCTCGAAGCGCTCACCCGCCGTTCCGACGAGCGCAATTCGCGCACGTTCGAGGCGATCCACGACACGCTGCTCAAGATCGTCGACCGGCTCGGCTCGCTGGAGGCCGACGGCCCCAGTGAAGCGGTCAGCGAACTGATCGACCCGCAGCCGGGTGGCAAGCGGGCCGCCCGCACCGGCAAGATCGCCGTCCAGGACGCGCCGTCGATGGATATCGACCAGCCGCTGCCGCTGACCGGAGACATCGCCGATCTCGATGCGCGCGCCGCCTCCATCCTGCGCCACGATCCGGTTTCGCGAAACGAGCCGGCTGCACCGGGCGAACCTGTTACGCGTAGCGAACCTGTTACGCGTGGCGAACCTGTAATGCGTGGCGAAGCTGCCGCTCGCACGCCCGCCGAGGCCGCGGCCGCCGCCGCAATGGCCGCGCTCGGATCGGACGAAATCGGCGAGAGGGCCGAGACGACCGGCCGCAAGAAGTCGATGTTCAGCGGACTGGCGCGCGCCTTCAAGGGCAAGAAGAACGAGGACACGCCGCCGCTTGCCGGCTCGGCGCCGGCCGGCGACGTTCCGACCGTCGACATCGACGAACCGCTCGATCCCAGAGCCGCCAACCGGCCGCTCGAACCTGGCTCCGGCGCGCCGGACCTCAACGCCATCATGAAGCGCGTGCGCGACGAGCGCGGCGGCCAGCCGGCCAAGCGCAGCGAGACAGATGCCGCCAAATCCGATTTCATCGCGGCCGCCCGCCGCGCGGCGCAGGCCGCCGCCGCGGAAGCCGACGCGCTGAAGCGGCAGTCGACGATGACCGGCCCGGTGAAGGCGCTCAGAATCGGCGATCTGCTCAAGGCGCGGCGCAAGCCGATCCTGATGGCGGCGGCCGCCATCATGATGGCGCTCGCCGGCCTGCAGCTCGGCAAGGCCTTCTTCTCCGACCCCGCGCCGGTCGCCAGCAACGACGTCGCGCCGATCGTCTCCACCCATTCGGTCGAAACCGCCTCGCTCGATGTCAGCACGCCCAAGCCCGACACGAGCACTGCGAAGCCCGAGAGCGCGCCAGAGCGTGCCGTCAGGCAGGCCGAGCCGTCGAAGGACGATCCAACGCCACAGAGCGCCTTTCAGCCATCCGCAGCCGAAATGCCCGCGGCCGCGGCGCCAGCCGAACCGGCGCCTGCTCCGGCGACTCCGTCCGCGCCAGCCCGGCCCGCGCCGATGGCTTCGGCGACACCCTCGGAGCCAGTCTCTCCGGCTGCGAGCGGGCCTGCCATGGACACGGACGGCGACGCGCAGCCGACCATCGGCGCGCCGGCGAGCACAGCAATGCCCGGTGCCGCCGCAGCCGGTGCTTCCTCGGCCGGCACGCCGGCAAGCACGTCCGCCGATACCACGGGCACCGTCCCGCCGGGCGGCGGCCAGACGGCAAGTTCGGCCGCCAAGATCAATGTCCCGGCCGATATCGGTCCGGTGGCGCTGCACGACGCGGCCGCAGGCGGCGACGCCAAGGCGCTGTTCGAGATCGGCTCGCGCTACGCGGAATCGCGCGGCGTCAAGGAAGACATGGCGGCGGCCGCCAAATGGTATGAGAAATCCGCCGAACTGGGCTTCGCACCGGCCGAATACCGCATCGGCAATTTTTACGAGAAGGGCATCGGCGTCGCGCGGGACATCAAGAAAGCCAAGACCTATTACCAACTCGCGGCGGAACAGGGCAACGCCAGCGCCATGCACAATCTGGCGGTTCTGTTCGCCATGGCGGCGGACGGCGTGACCGACAATGAGTCGGCGGCGCACTGGTTCCAGGAGGCGGCCGACCTCGGCGTCAAGGACAGCCAGTTCAATCTCGGCATCCTTTCGGCCAAGGGCGTCGGCATGAAGCAGAACCTGGAGGAATCCTACAAATGGTTCGCTCTCGTCGCCAAGACCGGCGACAAGGACGCTGCGGCCAAACGCGACGAGATCGCCAATGCGCTCAGGCCCGAGCAGTTCGAGCGGGCGCGCGCCGCCACGGACCTGTGGAAGGCAAAGCCGCTCAACGCAGCCAGCAACTCGGCCGACATCCCGGAATCCTGGCAGGACAGCACGCCGCAGACCACCGCCGGCATCGACATGAAGAAGGCGGTGAAGAACATCCAGCTGATCCTCAACAAGAATGGCTACGATGCCGGCGGCGCCGACGGCGTGATGGGCGACAAGACCAAGAACGCGATCATGGCCTTTCAGACCGACAACAAGATGAAGCCCACCGGCGAGATCGACGCGCCGCTCGTCAAGGCGCTGCTTGCGCACAAATAACGGCAGGCGCGTCGCTTCCGCGACGGCTTGCCACAGATTTGCCTGTTAACTGATTGAGACGGTTTTCGTTTCGGCGCGGCGGTGGGCTTCCTGTCGGGCATGTTCGGGGTCGGCGGCGGCTTCCTGATCACGCCGCTCCTGATCTTCTACAACATCCCGCCGGCGATCGCGGTGGCCACGGGGGCCAACCAGGTCATAGCCTCCTCCTTCTCCGGCGCGCTGTCGCACTTCAAGCGCGGCACGCTCGACTTCAAGCTCGGCGGAGTGCTTCTGGCCGGCGGCATCGTCGGCTCGACCGCAGGCATCTATGTCTTTGCGCTGCTGCGCCGGCTCGGCCAATTGGACCTCTTCATTTCGCTGCTCTACGTCGCGCTGCTCGGCACCGTTGGCGGGCTGATGCTGGTCGAGAGCGTCAACGCGTTGCGCGCCTCGCGCAGCGGCGCGGCGCCCGTGCTGAAGAAATCCGGCCAGCACAACTGGATCCACCGGCTGCCGTTCAAGATGCGCTTCCGCGCCTCGAAGCTGTTCGTCAGCATCATCCCGGTGCTCGGCCTCGGCGCGGCAATCGGCTTCCTGTCGTCGATCATGGGCGTCGGCGGCGGCTTCATCATGGTGCCGGCGCTGATCTACCTGCTCAAGGTGCCGACCAACGTCGTTATCGGCACCTCGCTGTTCCAGATCATCTTCACCTCGGCCTACACCACGCTGGTGCATGCCACGACCAACCAGACGGTCGACGTGATCCTGGCCTTCCTGCTGATGGCGGGCGGCGTTGCCGGCGCGCAATATGGCGCCAAGGCGGGCCAGCGGCTGCGCGGCGAGCAGTTGCGGGCGCTTCTGGCGCTGTTGGTTCTGGCCGTCGCCATCCGCCTGGCCATCGACCTTTTCGTGACGCCTCCCAATCGCTATTCGCTCGCGGGCCTGACCTGATGGGGCCGTTGAGAGCGTTCGCAGCCGCCATCCTGTCGCTCGCTGCTGCAGCACTGCCGGCGGCGGCACAGACGCCGGCGACGGAAAGCATCCAGATCGGCCTGTCGACCGACGCCATTTCGATTACCGCCGGGTTTTCCGGCGCTGACCTCACCATTTTCGGCTCGCTCGAAAATCCCGATCCGCTGATCGCGCGCCAGGGACGCTACGATGTCATCGTCGTGCTGGAGGGTCCCGCCCGCCCCGTCGTCGTGCGCCGCAAGGACAGGGTGCTCGGCGTCTGGATCAATCTGGAATCGGAGACTTTCGAGAACGTGCCGGTATCCTACTCGGTGGCGACGACCCGCCCGCTGCAGGACATCACCGAGCCGAACAGCTACAAGCAGCTGTCGCTCGGCGCTTCGAACCTCTACATGCAACCGGCCGAGCCCAGCGACAGCCCGATCACGATCGAGGAATTCACCTCGGCACTTCGCGAGCGCAAGACGGCGACCGGCCTTTACAGCGAGAATGTCGGGGGCGTCCAGTTCCTGTCGCAGAACCTGTTCCGCGCCACCGTCCGGCTCGCGCCCAACATCCCGGTCGGCACCCATAAGGCACGCGCCTTCCTGTTCAAGAGCGGCATGTTCGTGAAGGAGAGCTCGGCCCAGCTCGAAATCCGCAAGTCCGGTTTCGAACAGTCGATTTTCCGCGTCGCGCACGACTATTCCTTCCTCTACGGCGTGTTCGCCGTGTCGCTTGCCATGCTCACCGGCTGGCTCGGACGCATCGTTTTCCGCAAGGATTGACGTTTTTCGCGGAATGAGGGTTCCCCTTTTCCCGGATTTGGGATAAGTCGCCGCCTCCCAACTCGGGGACAAGCACACATTCAATTCGGCAGAGCGGTCCGGCGACCGGGTGACGGCGCGTTTTTCGACGCCGGCGATGCGCTGCGACGAAACCAATGACAGGAGGCTGCTATGCATCCAGCATTCGGCGGCATCGATTTCGGCACGTCCAATTCTACAGTGGGCGTGATCCGCCACGGCCGGGCGCAACTGGTAGCACTGGAGGGCGAACAGCCCACCTTGCCGAGCGCCGTCTTCTTCAACTTCGAGGACGGCCACACCTATTTCGGCCGCCGCGCGATCGCCGACTACACCGACAGCGTCGAGGGCCGGCTGATGCGCTCGCTGAAAAGCGTTCTCGGCAGCTCGCTCGCCAACGAGAAGACGCGCATCAAGGCGCGCCTGATCGGCTTCACCGACATCATCGGCTTATTCATCAGCCATTTGAAGAGGCGGCTGGAAGAGGATGCCGGCGGCCCGGTCGAACGCGTCGTGCTCGGCCGCCCCGTGCAGTTCGTCGATGACGATGCCGACGCCGACGCCAAGGCGCAAAGCGAGCTCGAAAAGGCGGCGCGCGCACAAGGGTTCAAGCACATCGCCTTCCAGTTCGAGCCGATCGCGGCGGCGCTCGACTACGAACAGAACGTCGCCCGCGAAGAGCTGGCGCTGATCGTCGACATGGGCGGCGGCACCTCCGACTTCTCGATCGTGCGCGTCTCGCCGGAGCGCGCCCGCTCGGACGACCGCAAGGGCGACATATTGGCCAATCGCGGCATCCATATCGGCGGCACGGATTTCGACCGGCTGCTCAGCATCGCCCATATCATGCCCGAGCTCGGCTATCTGACGCCGACCAAGGACGGCAAGCGCAATCTGCCGGCAAGTTATTTCATCGACCTCGCGACCTGGCAGCGCATCAATCTCATCTACACCGCGAAGGCGATCTCGGATTTGAGGCAGATCCGCTTCGAAGCCGAGCGCCCCGATCTCGTCGACCGCTTCATCCACATTGTCGAGCATCGTTACGGGCATGCGATGGCCGGACTGGTCGAACGGGCCAAGATCGCGCTGACAGAACATTCCTGGGCCGAGGTGAAGGTGTCGCTGCCCGGCGTAGGCTTCGCGGCCGGGATCACGCGCGCCGGCCTGGAAGAGACGATCGGCGGCGACATCGAACGGGTAACCGCGACGGTCAGGCAAACGATTGCCGACGCAGGCGTTCCCGCTTCGGCCATCACGGCCGTGTTCCTCACCGGCGGTTCGACGGCGATCCCGCTGGCAAAGCGGCGGATCCTTTCGCTGGTGCCGCAGGCCTCGGTCATCGAAGGCGATATGTTCGGCTCGGTCGGGCTTGGGCTCGCGCTTGATGCGCGACGCAAATTCGCCTGACGCTTCCTTGCTCTAGCCCCTCCCCGTTGACGACGCGTCCTGCTTGCCGGTGAGATGCGCCTTGAGCGCCATTTGCGCGAGGCTCGCCTGCCGGTCGCGATGGGTAATCATGGCGAAATCGCGTTTCGGCAGAACGACCGGCACGGATCGCAAGCTGCCTTCCGCCAGCGAGCGCGCAATGACGAGCTCGGAAATTATGGTCGCGCCGGCACCAGCCTCCACCGCCTGACGCACAGCCTCGTTGCTGGGCAGGACAAGAAAGATCTGCAACTCCGCCGGCGGAACCCCTTCACTGCGCGCAAAATCCTCCAGCGCCTCGCGCGTGCCCGACCCGCCCTCCCTGATGATCCAGCGCAACGACCTGATGTCGAGGTTTCCCGCCGGCGTCATCGGAAGCTCGGGATGTGAGCCCGCAACGACCAGCATGGGGCGATCCTCATCGACCGTGGCGCGCCGCAATATGTCGGACTCGGTTCGGCCTTCGACCAGCCCGAAATCGGCCCGGCCGTCCAGCACATTGGTTTCCACTTGCCGCGTGTTGCCGATGGTGACGCTCAGGCGCACCGCCGGATAGGCCTCGTGGAAGGACGCCAGGCGCCTCGGCAGCCAGTAGCTGGCGATGGTCTGACTGGCCGATATCGACAGGCTGCCGGTGATGGTCTGGGAAACATGCTCCAGCACGTTGTGGGCAGCCGCTGCCCGTTCCAGAACAGCCTTGGCTTCGGGCAGGAAGCGGTGGCCGGTCTGCGCGAGCTCGATGTTGCGGCCGACCCGGTTGAACAGCCGCACGCCATGATGGCTTTCAAGCGCGCGGATGGCGGCAGAGGCGGCCGATTGCGAGATGCCGAGCAGGTCGGCCGCCTTGGTCATGTGGCCATGCTCGGCGACGGCGACGAAGATGCGAAGCTGATCGAGGGTCATGGCCAACTAAGAAGCAAAATCGATCGGAATTACAAGAGCGGCTTGTTAGACAGATCAATCGCTTTGTTCTAACTTTTTAGCCGAGCTTGGAAAAAATTGGCCGTTCTGCCGCCAAGGTTGGAAATGATCGGGCGCTTCAAATCCCTTTTCGCGCATTGGAGCCGCCAGCTGAAGCGGCAGCTCGCCGGCGACCGCTACCATCCTGAGCTGCACTATATGCGCGGGCCCGGCCCGAAGACCAAGGCCAAGATGGCAAGCGACAAGAGCGTTCGCGGATAATGAGCCTAGCTGAACCACGCGGCGCAAACTCCGCGCCCTCCCAGCGGCCGTTGGCCGACAGCCAGGCGCCTGACGAAGGCGACGGCGTCGAGACCTCGCCGAGCGTGTCCGACCGCATCGCCAAAACCACCTGCTACATGTGCGCCTGCCGCTGCGGCATCGACGTCCACATCAAGGACGGCAAGCTGCGCTACATCAACGGCAACAAGGACCACCCGGTGAACCGCGGCGTGATCTGCGGCAAGGGCAGCGCCGGCATCATGCAGCATTACAGCCCGGCGCGGCTGAGGAAGCCGCTGCTGCGCACAGGGCCTCGCGGCTCCGGCGAGTTTCGCGAGATCGAATGGGACGAAGCGCTCACGATCGCCACCGAGCGGCTGTCGGCGATCCGCCGCACCGATCCGAGAAAGCTTGCCTTTTTCACCGGGCGCGACCAGTCGCAGTCGCTGACCGGCTGGTGGGCGAGCCAGTTCGGTACGCCCAACTTCGCCGCCCATGGCGGCTTCTGCTCGGTCAACATGGCGGCCGGTGGGCTCTACACGATCGGCGGCTCGTTCTGGGAGTTCGGCGAGCCCGACTGGGACAACACGAAATACTTCATGCTGTTCGGCGTCGCCGAGGATCACGATTCGAACCCGATCAAGATCGGCCTCGGCAAGCTCAAGGCGCGCGGCGCCAAGGTGGTGTCGATCAACCCTTGCCGCACCGGCTACAACGCGGTTGCCGATGACTGGATCGGCATACGACCCGGCACGGACGGACTGTTCGTGCTGGCGCTCGTCCATGAGTTGCTCAAGGCCGGCCGCATAGATCTCGACTATCTGCTACGCTACACCAACGCGCCGGTGCTTGTCGTGCAGGAGCCCGGTTCCGCCGATGACGGATTGTTCATGCGCGATGATGACGGCAACCTGTTGGCTTGGGACAGGGTGGCGAAGGCGCCCGTCAATGCCGCCGACCCGGATGCGAAACCAGCACTGACCGGCAACTACACCGTCAATGGCCGCCGCTGCGCACCGGTATTTCAGCTGATCGCCGACCGATACCTGGACGAAAGCCATTCGCCGGAGGCGGTATCGGAGCGCTGCGGGGTCGGCGCCCACACCATCCGACGGATCGCGGCTGAGCTGGCGCATGTCGCCTTCGAGCAGGCGATCGAGCTGCCGGTCGCCTGGACCGATCGGGCGGGCCGCCGGCACGAGACGATGAAGGGCCGGCCGGTCTCAATGCATGCCATGCGCGGCATCTCGGCCCACTCCAACGGCTTTCATACTTGCCGCGCCATCCACCTGCTGCAGGTTCTGCTCGGCACGGTGGACGTGCCCGGCGGCTTCCGCTTCAAGCCGCCCTATCCGCGTTGCGCGCCGCCGGGGCCAAAGCCCGCAGGCAAGAACGTCCGCCCGATGACGCCGCTGGAGGGCATGCCGCTCGGCTTCGTCTCAGGGCCCGACGATCTGCTCGTCGACGAGGTCGGCACACCGATCCGCATCGACAAGGCCTATTCCTGGGAAGCGCCCTTGGCCGCCCACGGCCTGATGCACAGCGTCATCCGCAATGCCTGGGCCGGCGACCCTTATCCGATCGACACGCTGATGATGTACATGTCGAACATGGCCTGGAACTCCTCGATGAATACCGTCGAGACGGTTCGTATGCTCACCGACAGGGACGAGGCGGGCGACTACAAGATCCCCTTCATCATTTATTCCGACGCCTATTATTCCGAGACGGTGCCGTTCGCCGACCTGGTGCTGCCCGACACGACCTATCTCGAGCGGCACGACTGCATCAGCCTGCTCGACCGGCCGATCAGCCATGCCGACGGGCCGGGCGATGCCATCCGTCACCCGGTGGTGCAGCCGGACCGGGATGTCCGGCCGTTCCAGTCGGTGCTGATCGAGCTCGGCGCGCGGCTCGGCCTGCCTGGTTTCGCCAACGAAGACGGTTCGGCGAAATACCGCGACTATGCCGACTACATCGTCAACCACGAGCGCACGCCCGGCATCGGCCCGCTTGCCGGCTGGCGCGGTAAGAACGGCGACGCGATCGGCAAAGGCGAGGTGAACCCGGACCAGTTGCAGCGCTACATCGACAATGGCGGTTTCTGGCACCACGGGTTCGCCGACGACCAGCGCTATTACAAGATGGGCAACCGCGCCTATCTCGACTTTGCCGTGCAGATGGGATTCATCTCCAAGGCCGATCCGATCATCTTTCAGCTCTATTCGGAGCCGATGCAGCGCTTTCGCCTCGCCGCGCGCGGTCATGGCAAGGTGCAGCCGCCGGAGGCCGAGCGCGACCGGATCGAAGCCTATATGGACCCGCTGCCGTTCTGGTACGCGCCCTTCGAAGACGACACCGTCGATCTCCAAAAATATCCGCTGCATGCGCTGACGCAGCGGCCGATGCACATGTACCATTCCTGGGGCTCGCAGAATGCGTGGCTGAGACAAATCACCAGCCAGAACCGGCTGTTCGTGCACCGGGAGACGGCAGCGAGGCTTGGGCTGGCCGACGACGACTGGGTGTGGATCGAAAGCATCAACGGCCGCGTGAAGGGTCAGATCAAGCTGATCGACGGCGTCAACCCGGACACGGTCTGGACCTGGAACGCGATCGGCAAGCGGCGCGGCAGCTGGGGCCTGAAGGACGACGCCGCAGAGAGCAATCGCGGCTTCCTGCTCAATCACATCATCGGCGACCAGACCGCAGCCACCGTCAACGGCAAGCGCTATTCGAACTCCGACCCCGTCACCGGACAGGCGGCATGGTTCGACGTGCGCGTGCGTATCGCCAAATGCGCCGCGGAAGAGGCCGGCTTCACCGAGCCGCAATTCGAGCGCTTGCGGCAGCCGCCAAATTTCGAGCCGTCACCGGATGTGCTTCGCTTCGGCGATGGATTCCGCATAAAAAGGGAAGCCGCCGAATGACCTGCCTTCCCGCCCAAACCGAGAAGAAGCTCGGCCTCGTCATCGACCTCGACACCTGCGTCGGCTGCCAGGCCTGCGTTACCGCTTGCAAGGAATGGAACACCGGCGGACACATGGCGCCGCTGACCGACATCGAGCCGTATGGCGGGCGTGTCGACGGCGTCTGGTTCAACCGCGTGCACAGCTATGAGCACACGACCGAACATGGCGGCCGCACGGTGAACTTCCCGCGCTCCTGCCTGCATTGCGAGCAGCCAGCCTGCGTCACCGTCTGTCCGACCGGCGCCTCCTACAAGCGCGCCTCCGACGGCATCGTGCTGGTTGACGAGGACAAGTGCATCGGCTGCAAGCTGTGCAGCTGGGCCTGTCCCTATGGCGCGCGCGAATTCGATACGGATGTCGGCGTGATGAAGAAATGCACGCTGTGCGTCGACCGCATCTACAACGACAATCTGACGGCAGAGGACCGCGTGCCGGCCTGCGTCGCCGCCTGCCCGACCAGCGCCCGGCATTTCGGCGATCTGGGCGATCCCGCCTCGGCAATCTCGCACCTGGTAGACGAGCGTGGCGGCGTCGACCTGATGCCCGAGCTTGGTTACAAGCCGACCAACAAATACCTGCCACCGCGTGCCCGCACCGAGCGCGCGGCGAAGGTCGACGCGCCGGCGCTGGAACCGATCCGGGCCGACGGAGGCTTCCTCGGCTGGATCGACCGCATGCTTTCGAACTGAATTCGCGCAGCCATGCATCCCGCCTATTCCGTCGTCTTCTTCACCACCGCCACCGGGGCCGGCTACGGCCTGCTGGCGCTGCTCGGCGTCCTTGGCGGGCTGGGATTGATCGCACCCGACTTCTGGCTCGGGCTCGTCGGCATGGCGCTTTCGCTTGGCTTGATCGTGGCCGGCCTGCTCTCCTCGACCGGCCATCTCGGCCGACCTGAACGCGCCTGGCGCGCCTTCTCGCAATGGCGAAGCTCCTGGCTGTCGCGCGAAGGGGTCGCCGCGGTCGCGACCTTCATCCCGGCCGGGCTGTTCGGCATTGGCTGGGTGCTGATGGGCAAAAGCGGCGGTTGGGTGGCCATCGTTGGCCTGCTGGCTGCCACCGGCGGCGTCGTGACAGTCTGTACGACCGGAATGATCTATGCCTCGCTGAAGCCGATCGCGCAGTGGCACAGCCGATATACTTTGCCGGCTTATCTTATCTTCTCGGCAATGACGGGTGGCGTGCTGCTCAACGGCCTGCTGCGAAGCTTCGGGGCCGGATCAAACATGGTTCTGGTCGGCGCGCTGCTTGCCACGCTCGCCGGGTGGGGCTGGAAGCTTGCGACCTGGCACTACAACGACAAGCTGGAAATCCCGACCACGGCCAACACGGCGACCGGCCTGGCCGGCGGCACGGTGCGGTCCATCGAATGGCCGCATACCGAAGAAAACTACCTGCTCAAGGAGATGGGTTTTCGCATTGCGCGCAAACATAGCGCGAAGCTGAGGCGCATCACGCAGGTGCTGGCCTTCGCCGTGCCGGCCATCTTGCTCGTGATCGCCTTAGCCTCGCCACGGCCTTTCGCAGCAGCCGCATCACTGCTTGCAGCGCTCTTTCAGTTCGCGGGCATGCTGGTCGAACGCTGGCTGTTCTTCGCCGAGGCAAAGCACACCGTCACGCTCTATTACGGCAGATGAAGCCGCCTCAGCCCGGCCGCAGCATCGAGCCGGAAATGGCAAAGGTGCGCTCTGCACCCAGCATGTAGGCAACAAGCGTTTCCAGGCGGAACAGTCCGGCATAGGCGCGGTCGAGCACGTTGAGCGAGCCGGTATAGGCGCCGAAGGCCGGCATGATCATGCGGCCGCCGTCACCGGCGAAGCAGCGCCGCCTGACCGAGCGGCCGCGCTGGACGATGCGGGCGCAGGGATGCAGATGGCCGGCGATCTCGCCTTCCACCCGCAGCTTGGATGGCTCATGGCGGAAGACAAGCGAACCGATCGCGAGTTCCCTCACCGTCTCGCCAGGCAGGTCGGCGGGAGCATCCGGATCATGATTGCCGGCAACCCAGAACCAGTCGCGGCCGGCCATCATTGCCTCCAGCCGCTCGCGGAAGCTTAGATGCATGCGCTCGGCGCCGCCGCCGTCGTGGAAGGAGTCGCCAAGGCTGACGACGATCCGCGGACCGTAGTCGGCGATCACGGCCTGCAGCCGCAGCAAGGTCGCACCTGTATCATAAGGCGGGATCAGCGCGCCGCGCCTGGCGAAGGACGAGCCCTTTTCGAGATGCAGGTCGGAGACCGCAAGCAGCCGCAGATCGGGGAAATAGAGCACGCCGCGCCGGTCACAAACCGCTCGTTCGCCAGCGATGCCGACGAAGTCGGCCTCGGCGACCAGCGTTGCGCGCGACAGCGAAAAATTCATCCCCTCTTGCCTTCTCTCAGTCGGCCATCTCCGGCCCCATGGCCTCTTCAACGAGGGTGGCGGCATCCATCAACAGCGTTTCATCCGCCTCGCCATGCACCGGCATCTTGCCGATTTCGAGCATGATCGGCACGGCTAGCGGCGATATCTGTTCCAGGTCCTTATGCACGATTCGACCGCGGATGCGCGAGAGCATCTCGGCAAGTCTGCTGACATCGAGCAACCCGGTCGCTGCATCGGCACGGGTCGCCTGGAGCAGGATGTGGTCGGGCTCGTGGCTGCGCAGCACGTCATAAATCAGGTCTGTCGAGACGGTGACCTGGCGGCCGCTTTTCTCCTTGCCGGGATGACGTTTCTCGATCAGTCCGGAAATCAGCGCGCAGTTGCGGAAGGTGCGCTTGAGCAGCCAACTGTCGGCAAACCATGCCTCGAGATCGTCACCGAGCATGTCCTGATCGAAGAGCGCAGCCAGCGATGGTTGTTTGTTTTTGAACATCCAGCCCATGTCGGCCAGCGACCAAATCGCCAACGCATAGTCGGTGGCAACAAAGCCGACCGGGTTGGCGCCCGCTCGATCCAGGCGGCGCGTCAGCAGCATGCCCAGCGTCTGATGCGCGAGCCTGCCTTCGAACGGATAGGCTACAAGATAGTGCCGGTTTCCGCGTGGAAAGGTTTCGATCAGCAGATCGTCCCGTTTCGGCAGGACGGATTTATCGGCCTGAAACCGCAGCCAATCGGCCACCTGCTCGGGCAGCTTCTTCCAGCGCTGCGGATCGTCGAGCATGGCGCGCACCTGCTCGGCGAGATAAGTCGAAAGCGGGAATTTGCCGCCGCCATAGTAGGGGACCTTTGCTTCGCTTCCGGGAGCATTCGACACGAAGCACTCATTGTCGCGGATACCCTCGAAGCGCAGAACCCTTCCGGCGAACATGAAAGTGTCGCCATAGGTCAAGGTCTCGAGAAACGCTTCCTCGATCTTTCCCAAGACTCTGCCGCCGCGCGAGGCCGCGCCCTTGCTTCCAGCCTGGACGTAACGAACGTTGAGGGCCGGCACTTCGATGATGGTCCCGACATTGAGCCGGTACTGTTGCGCCACGCGGGGATTGGATACTCGCCACAAGCCTTCCTTGGTTTGGCGAATGCGGGCGTAGCGCTCGTAGTTTCTCAGCGCGTATCCGCCGGTGGCGACGAAGTCGATGACCCGGTCGAATGTCGGGCGGTCTAGGCTGACATAGGGCGCAGCCGACCTCACCTCGTCAAACAGCGCGTCGGCGTGGAACGGGGCACCGCAGGCGCAGCCGAGCACATGCTGCGCCAGCACGTTGAGCCCGCCATTGACCAAAGGCGGCGTGTCCTGCGCGCCGAGATAGTTGGCGTCGAGCGCGGCACGGCATTCAAGCACCTCAAACCGGTTGGCCGGGATCAGGATTGCCTTCGATGGCTCATCCATGCGGTGGTTGGCGCGGCCGATGCGCTGCGCCAGGCGACTGGCCCCCTTCGGCGCGCCGACATGCACGACCAGATCGACATCGCCCCAGTCGATGCCCAGGTCCAATGTCGAGGTGGCGACGATAGCGCGCAAGGCGTTTTCGCCCATCGCCTTCTCGACCCGCCGCCGCTGGGCGACGTCGAGCGAGCCGTGATGCAAGGCGATCGGCAACGTGTCTTCGTTGACGCGCCACAGCTCCTGAAACAGCAGCTCGGCCTGGCTGCGCGTGTTGACAAAGAGCAGCGTCGTCTTGTGCCGCTTGACCTCGCGATAGATTTCCGGAGTGGCGTAGCGGGCGGAATGGCCAGCCCATGGCACCCGCTCTTCGGAATCGAGAATGGAGATGTCGGGCTTGGTGCCGCCTGTGACGACGATCAACTCGGACATGGCCTCAGGGGAAGTCTGGCTGACCAGCCAGCGCCGCAATTCATCCGGCTCGGCGACCGTAGCCGACAGGCCGATGGTCTGCAGCTCAGGGACCAAGGCGCGCAACCGCGCCAGGCCTAGCGCCAAAAGATGCCCGCGCTTCGAGGTGACGAGCGAATGCAATTCGTCGAGGACGACATAACGCAAATCCTCGAAGAAGCGCCTGGCGGCGGCGGAGGCAATCAGAAGAGCGAGCTGTTCGGGCGTGGTGAGCAGGATGTCGGGCGGTGCGAGCTTTTGCCGCTGGCGCTTGTGCGAGGGCGTGTCGCCGGTACGGGTCTCGATGGTCACCGGCAGTCCGATCTCCTCGACCGGCTTGCCGAGATTGCGCTCAATGTCGACGGCCAGCGCCTTGAGCGGCGAGATGTAGAGCGTGTGGATGCCGCGATGCGCCCCACCGGGCTTGCGCCGCGGACGTTTGGCCAGCTCGGTAAGCGAGGGCAGGAATCCGGCCAGCGTCTTGCCGGCGCCGGTCGGAGCGATCAGCAGCGCCGATTGGCCGGCTTGAGCCTTCGCCAGCAGTTCGAGCTGGTGGGCGCGCGGCGACCAGCCTTTTGCAGCGAACCATTTTACGAACGGCTCGGGGAGAAGGACGGCGACATTCTGTTCGGCGAGGCGCGGCTGCTCTGTCACGCGCAAAGAGGTAGCGCGCTGGCAAGCGATCGCCAAGGAAAATCGGAACAAAAGGGGATCATTCTTCCCCTCTCCCCATGTGGGAGAAGGTGGCCCGGCGCGCAGCGCCGAGACTAATGAGGGTGATCCAGCTTGGCGCTACTTACCCCTCATCCAGATTGCCAACCGACTTGCGAAGAGCAAATCGGGGCAATCCGACTTCTCTCCCATGGGGAGAGGTTAGGGCGGCGCTAAGGCCTGCGGAACCCGGTCGGGCCGCCATAGAGATAGCCGATCCGCTCGACGGCATCCTTCAGCCCTTCGCGCGAGACCAGCATGGTGTGGCCATTGGCGTGGATCATGTCCTTCGCGTCGGTCATGATCGCGACGTGGCCCTTCCAGAAGACGAGGTCGCCGCGCCGCAGCCCGGAATACTTAGGGCCCAGCTCGAGCCGCGTCCCGATCGATGCCGCCTGCATGTCGGAGTCGCGCAGCACATCCTTGCCGGCCATGCGCATCGACAGTTGCACGAGGCCGGAGCAGTCGATGCCGAAGCCGGAGACGCCGCCCCAGAGGTATGGCGTGCCGAGAAAGCTTTCGGCGATCGTCACAAAGTCGTCTGCAACCTCGGCGAGCGGCCGCAGATGGCGGGCAATGACCGCCTGGCCGGATGGCAGCAGCGCGTAGTGCGTGCCGCGCGTTTCGGCGGAACCCGTCACCGTCACCGCGGAGCCCATCGACAGTTGCCCGCCGATCGGGAAGCGCAGGTCCGGTCCGGGATAGAGGAAGGTGCGCGGCACGGAGACGATGTGGGTGGGCGCATGCTCACGTGCGCCGAGTACATTGTCGGCGGCATAGCCGACATAGCCGTCGCGCTCGGCCTGCACCCAGGCCCAGCCTTCCGCAACCTCGAAGACCAGCACGTCGTCGCCGAACAGCGCCTGCGTGTTGATGCCGGCATCGGGGCGCGGCGCCTTGCGCAGGTCGGCGACGGCGGTGGTGATCCGCGCCGGGCGGCCGGCGACAAAGCGGTCGGCGGCGACTTCCCCCTTCAGCCTGGCATCGGCGAGATCGGAACGAAAGGCGTGAAGGCGGGCATCCCTGGCGGTCAAATCGGTAGTCCAGTCAAATGGGTTAATCAGTCAACAGACGAGTTATCGGTCAGATGGGCAGCTCATGCGCCTTTGCGACGATACCATCGCCGAAGCGCTCGACAAAGAGCGCGCCCTCCACGGTGCGCCGGATGAGCACATTGCGCTTGTCGAGCTCGTCGCGGTGGCGCGAAACCAGCTTCAGCGCGCCCATCGTGTCGAGCGCGCGGCTAATGACCGGCTTGGTGACGTTGAGCCTCGCGGCCAGCCCGCGCACCGTATGCGGCGGCGGATCGAGGTAGATGGTGAGCAGGATGGCGGTCTGGCGCATGGTGAGGTCGGGCGCGTCGTCGCGCACCTGCGACAGCAATACCTGCTGCCACAGTCGCAAGGCCTGGCTCGGGCGCATCGAGATCGACATTTGCCAACCATGACGGCAAATTGTTTCGCTTCCGTTTCAGTCCAAAGCGTTTCGCCGGCTTTTCGACGAGCGGCTGTTTTTAGCTGCTTCTGGACGCACTCTCCTGGAATCGCTCTATCCGAACCGAGTCGAGATGATCCGCTCCAGCGCGCGAATGCCTTGCGCTTCACCCCCGGTCAGGCCGTGCGGGCGGTCATTCGGGTTCCAGGCAAAAATGTCGAAATGCGCCCAGCCGGGCGTCTTCTCGACAAAGCGCTTGAGGAAGAGCGCCGCCGTGATCGATCCGGCGAAGCCGTCCGTCGTGACATTGTTGACGTCGGCGATCTTCGAGGAAAGCTTCGCGTCATAGGGACGCCACAGCGGCATGCGCCACAGCGGATCCTCGACAGCAAGCGAAGCCGCAGCCAGGTCGGACGCCAGTGCCTCGTCGTCGGTATAGAAGGGCGGCAGATCGGGGCCGAGCGCAACACGGGCCGCTCCGGTCAAGGTCGCCATGTCGAACAGCAGGGCCGGCCTTTCCTCGTCGGCAAGCGCCAGAGCGTCGGCCAGCACCAGCCGGCCTTCAGCATCGGTGTTGCCGATCTCCACCGTTATGCCCTTGCGGCTCCTCAGCACGTCGCCAGGCCGGAAGGCATTGCCGGCGATCGAATTCTCGACCGCAGGGATCAGGACGCGCAGCCGCACATTCCGTTTCGCCGCCATGATCATCGAGGCGAGACCCAGCACGTTGGCGGCGCCCCCCATGTCTTTCTTCATCAGCAGCATGCCCGACGACGGCTTGATGTCGAGGCCGCCGGTGTCGAAGCAGACGCCCTTGCCGACCAGCGTCACCTTCGGCGCGTCGCTCGGGCCCCAGGTCATGTCAATCAGCCTCGGCGCGCCGGCCGAGGCGCGGCCGACAACATGGATCATCGGAAAATTCCGCGCCAGGAGATCGTCACCCTTGACGACGGAGACGTCGGCGCCGTGCCCGGCTGCCAATGCCTGGACAGCCTCCTCCAGCTCATCCGGCCCCATGTCGCTCGTCGGCGTGTTGACGAGGTCGCGCGTCAGGAACATAGCCTCGGCGGTGCGGCGCACATGCGCGCCGTCGGCGCCCGACGGCAGCGCCAAGCGCAACGCCCTGCCGGGTTTCTTGCCGTAGCGGGTGAATGCGTAGCCGCCGAGGACGACGGCCAGCGCCGCAAGATCGGGCGCTGGCAGTACCTGGGCGAAATGCCATTCGCCCTCGGGCAGCGACCGCGCCAGGGCGCCCACGGCAAGCTGGCTCTCGCCGTCGCCGGTGCCGAACAGCGCGCCGGCGAGACCGCCACCTTCGGCCGGCAGAACGAGCGTGCGGCCCGCCTCGCCGGAAAAGCCGTTGGCCCGCGCCCAGGCGATGACGGAAGGGGAAAGGCCAGTGCCGTCGAGGCCATCCTTTCCCACAAGGTAGACTGGCAAGGCTGCTTCCGGTTTCTGGTCAACGAGTTCGACAGGCATTCGATGGTCTCCGGCCGGCACGGCGAGTCGGCTTCTTAACGATCCGTTAGGGTTAACAGAATATTTCTGTGGGAGGGAAGACGGCCAGCTTAATGGCCGCGCAGGAATGGAGATAGGCACCGATGCCGATCAACTTCACAACCAAGCGTCTGGTCACCACGGCATTGATGGCGGTGCTGGCGGCCAGCGTGGCCGGCTGCGGCAGTACCAGCAAGTTCACGACCGGCTCCATTTCCCGCTCCGACAACCGGCCCCTGGAAACGATGTCGGCCAGCGAACTGCACAGCGCCACGACCAGGCTCGGCGAATCTTATGCCAGGAACCCGAACGACAAACGCATCGCCACCAACTATGCCGCGGCGCTGCAGATGGATGGCGACGCCGACCAGTCGCTGGCGGTGATGCGCAAGCTCGCGATAGCCTACCCCAAGGACCGCGACGTGCTCGCCGCCTACGGCAAGGCGCTTGCCGCCAACGGGCAGTTCGAGCAGGCGCTCGATGCGGTGCGCCGCGCGCAGACGCCGGAATATCCGGACTGGCGCCTGGTTTCGGCGGAAGCCGCCATCCTGGACCAGATGGGGCAGCGGGACGAGGCACGTCAGGACTACCGGAAGGCGCTCGAGCTCAAGCCGAACGAACCCTCGATCCTTTCCAATCTCGGCATGTCCTATGTGCTGGAGGGGGATCTGCGCACCGCCGAGACCTATATGCGCTCGGCCGCGCAGCAGCCTAACGCAGACAGCCGGGTGCGGCAGAATCTGGCGCTGGTCGTCGGCCTGCAGGGCCGCTTCGACGAGGCCGAAAAGATCGCCTCGCAGGAGCTTTCGCCGGAGCAGGCGCAGGCCAACATCGCCTATCTGCGCCAGATGCTTGCGCAGCAGAACGCCTGGAGCCAGCTCAAGGATCAGGACAAGGGCAAGGCGAAGGTCGCGACCAACTGACCGCCGGCACCCAGAGCAGGTCACCGTTTTACGGAAACCGCGAACTGCTCTGGCTGTTTGTTTTTTCCGCAATTCCGGACGGAAACCGTTACACGCTTTTCCTGGAATTGCTTCAAGGCTGGGCCAGACAGCAAAGCCGCGCGCCGCCTGCCACGCGGCTTTTGTCATGCTTCGCCTATTGGCTGCTGGAATTGTGCTGATCGCCAAAGATGCCGCGCTGGCTGACCTGGATGCCGGCCGGCCCTAGAATGATGGCGAACAGAACCGGCAGGAAGAAGAGGATCATCGGCACGGTGAGCTTGGGCGGCAGTGCTGCGGCCTTCTTTTCGGCCGCATTCATACGCATGTCGCGGCTTTCTGAGGCGAGCACGCGCAGCGCATGCGCCACCGGCGTGCCGTAGCGCTCCGCCTGGACCAGGGCCTGAGTCACCGCCTTCACCGAATCCAGACCGGTGCGGCTTGCCAGGTTCTCGTAAGCGACCCTGCGGTCCTGCAGATAGGAGAGCTCGGCATTGGTGAGCACGAATTCCTCGGCGAGGGCGACGGACTGAGTACCGATCTCGTCGGCGACCTTGCGAAGCGCTGCTTCCACCGACATGCCGGATTCGACGCAGATCAGCATCAGGTCGAGCGCGTCCGGCCACGCCAGTTGGATCGACTGCTTGCGCTTGGTGGCGCGGTTGTTGACGTAGAGGATCGGCGCATAGAAGCCGCCATAGGCGACAAGAATGCAGACGAACAGCTTGATGAAGGCAGGCTGCTGCGCCAGACCGCCGAGAAGGAACAGGTAGATCGCCGCGAGCGCGAATCCGACGAAGGGCAGGATCAGACGAAAGAACAGGAAGCGCGTCAGCGGATTCTGGCCGCGGAAGCCCGCGACTTTCAGCTTCTGCAGCGTGCCTTCGTCGGCAAGCGCGCGCTTGAGATCCAGCCGTTCGACGATGTTGCGCATGCCGATCGACTGTTCCTCGCGCAAACCCTTGCGGCGGCGATCGGCTTCATTGGCGAGCCGCTGACGCTGCTTGGCGCGCAGCTCATCACGCTCGAGCGCCACGGTTTTCATGCGCGCCTTGAGCTGATTGCCGCCAAGCGCAGGCATGAGCGTGAAGACGGTCGCAAAAACCGCGATGCCGACCAGGAGCGCGATAAGAAAGGAAGGATCGGTTAGCGTCTTGACGACCTGGTCTGTCATTGGATCCGCGTCCCTAGACTTCGAAGTTCATCATCTTGCGCATCACCAGGATGCCGATCGACATCCAGACGCCGGAGCAGCCGAGGATCAGATTGCCGACGCTGGTGGTGAATAGCGGCATGATGTAGTTCGGACTGGTCAGATAGACGAGAAAGGCGACGACGAACGGCAGGGCGCCGATGATGACGGCGGATGCCTTTGCTTCCATCGACAGCGCCTGTACCTTGGCCTTCATCTTCTTGCGGTCGCGCAGCACGCGCGAAAGGTTGCCCAGCGCTTCGGAGAGATTGCCGCCGGCCTGCGACTGGATCTGGATGACGATGCCGAAGAAGCCGGCCTCGGTGCATGGCATGGTCTCGGACATGCGCATGGTGGCGTCGGGGATCGACATACCCATCTGCTGGGAATCGACGATACGGCGGAACTCGGAGCGGACCGGCTCCGGGGATTCATTGGCGATCAGGCGGATCGCGTCGTTGAGCGGCAGACCGGACTTCACCGCGCGCACGATGATGTCGAGGGCATTCGGGAATTCCTCCAGGAAGGCCTTCACCCGGCGCGCGCGACGAAACGAGACGAACCAGCGCGGCAGGCCGAGGGCTCCGGCCAAGAGAGCGCCGGGCAGGACCAGCAACGGCGCGCCGGCAAGAAAGGCGAGGATCGTAAGCACGATGCCGCAGATCACCGAGTAGATGTAGAAGCGCTCGAGGGAGACGGTCATGCCGGCCTGGCGGATCTGGGCCCTCAGCGGCGGTTTCTTGACGTTGCGGTCATTGGTTTTTTGCTTTTCATCGAGCTGCTTGAGCGAATCCTGAAGCGTCTTACGCCGTCTGACCGCTTCCGCGGCGCGGTCGCGCGTAGCCTTCACCACCGATCGGTCGGTCTCGGCCGTCTTGATCGTTTCAAGCCGCTTGCCGGCCTGCTTCTCGTTATCGATGCGCTTGAACAGGAAGGCATAGGCTATCGCGCCGGCGCTGAGGCCCGCGAGCACGACGAAAGCCAGAACCGTGGTGTCAATTCCGAACATCGACCGGGGCCCCTACACCTCCAGATGCACTAGAGCGGTTCAGCTTTTTATAAAAGCGCTGACCCGCTCTAAGTATTTGTTTTTACGCAATTCCGGACGGAAAACCGCTACGCACTTTTCCTGGAATTGCTCTAGTCAGCGCGTTTCTCCATGGCCTCGAGCGCGTTGGCGAGGCGCTGCTCCTCGCCATAGTAGCGGGCACGATCCCAGAAATGCGGGCGGCCGATGCCGGTGGAGACATGCTCGCCAATCAAACGGCCGCTCGCGTCCTCGCCCTTGATGTTGTAGAGGACGAGGTCCTGGGTGATGACGACGTCGCCTTCCATGCCGATCACCTCGGTGATGTGGGTGATGCGGCGCGAGCCATCGCGCAGACGAGCCGCCTGGATGATCACGTCGACCGAGCCGACGACGATCTCGCGCACCGTCCTCTGCGGCAGCGAATAGCCGCCCATGGCGATCATCGATTCAATACGGTTCAGACATTCGCGCGGGCTGTTGGAGTGGATCGTTCCCATCGAGCCGTCATGGCCGGTGTTCATCGCCTGCAGAAGGTCGAATACTTCCGGTCCGCGCACCTCGCCGACGATGATCCGCTCGGGCCGCATGCGCAGGCAGTTCTTGACGAGGTCGCGCATGGTCACCTCGCCCTCGCCTTCGAGATTGGGCGGCCTGGTTTCGAGACGGACCACATGCGGCTGCTGCAGCTGCAGCTCGGCCGAGTCCTCGCAGGTGATGACCCGCTCCTCGCGATCGATGTAGTTGGTCAGGCAGTTGAGCAGCGTCGTCTTGCCCGAGCCGGTACCGCCCGAGATGACGACGTTGCAGCGGACGCGGCCGATGATCTTCAAGATCTCAGCGCCTTGCGGCGAGATGGCGCCGAACTTGACCAGCTGGTCGAGCGTCAGCTTGTCCTTCTTGAACTTGCGGATGGTTAGCGCGGTGCCATCAAGCGACAGCGGCGGCGCGATCACGTTGACGCGCGAGCCGTCGGGAAGGCGCGCGTCGCAAATAGGGCTCGATTCGTCCACGCGGCGGCCGACCTGGCTGACGATGCGCTGGCAGATGTTGAGCAGCTGCTGGTTGTCGCGGAAGCGAATGCTGGTCGGTTCGACCTTGCCGTTGACTTCGATGTAGACGTTCTTTGAACCGTTGACCATGATGTCGGCGATGTCGTCGCGCGCGAGCAGCGGCTCCAGCGGCCCATAGCCGAGCACGTCGTTGCAGATATCCTCGAGCAGCTCTTCCTGCTCGGAGATCGACATCGCGAAATTCTTGATCGCGATGATGTCGTTGACGATGTCGCGGATTTCCTCGCGCGCGCTTTCCGGATCGAGCTTGGCGAGCTGCGAAAGATCGATCGTGTCAATGAGCGCGGAAAACACCTGGCTCTTGGTGTCATAATAGGTTTCGCCGCGCTCGCGCTGGACCCTTTTCGGCGGCTCGGGCGCCATCGGCGGCGCCTCCACCGGACGGCGAACGGGGGACGCGGCGGGCGTGCTCGGCGCGGGCGCGGCCGGCCGATCGACAGCGATCGTCCCAGCCGGAGCGGGAGCGGCCGGAGGAGGTGCTGGCGGACGGAATTCGGGAGCTGCCCGGCTGCCGTCGTCTGTGCCTCTTTTACCAAACATGATCGACTACCCGATGCCGCTCAGCGAGCGTCATTTCTTGCTGCGTGAAAGCTTGCCGAGGATGGCGCCAAGGCTTGCCTTCTTCTTCGCCTTGATCTCGCTGCGCCCTGTCAGCACATGCGCTATTTCGTTGATCGTGCCGACGACCGGACTCTTGGCATCCATCTCGCCGAGCATGCGGCCATTGTTGGCGGCGTTGCCGAACAGCAGCGGCTCGAAATTGATCACCGCCATCGGCGTGATGCCGAGCGGTTCGGAAAAATCCGATGCCGCGATCTCCGGTCGTTTGGGAACGCCCGCCTGATTGATGATCAGCTTCGGCGGCGGATCGTTCGGACGCAGCCGCTTCAGCATGTCGACCATATTCTTGGTGTTGCGCAGATTGGCGAGTTCCGGCGTGGCCGTGATGACGATCTCGTCGGCCTTGATCAGCGTGCTCTTGGTCCAACCGCTCCAGACGTGAGGGACGTCGAGCACGAGCAAGGGCGCGCTGCGCTGCGCCGTTTCGATGACCTGGGAGAAGGCGTCCGGATCGAAATCATAGACGCGCTCGAGCGTGGACGGTGCCGCCAGCAGCGACAAATGCTCGGCGCATTGCGCGAGCAGCCGGTCGAGATAGACCTCATCGACGCGCTCGGGCGAAAACACCGCCTCGGCGATGCCCTGCGCGGGGTCCCGGTCGAAGTTGATGTTGGCGGTGCCGAAGGCGAGATCGAGATCGGCGACGACGACTTCGGACTTGAACAAGGACGACATCGCCCAGGCGACGTTGTGGGCGATCGTCGAGGATCCGACACCGCCCTTGGCGCCGATGAAGGCGATGGAGCGGCCGATCGGATCGGACTCGGGATCGACGAAGATCGACGAGACGACGCTGACGATATCGGTCATCGAGACCGGCGCGATGACATATTCGGAAATGCCCGAACGGATAAGCTCCCGGTAGAGTCCGACATCGTTGTAATGGCCGATGACCACGACCTTCGAGGTCGGATCGCAATATTCGGCGAGCTGAGCGAGCTGCTCCAGCAGCTGTTTCGGCTCGCTGCGCGATTCCAGCAGGATCAGGTTTGGCGTCGGCGCCGACTGGTAGAATTCGATCGCGGTGGCGATGCCGCCCATATGGACCTTGAGATGGGCCTTGGCCATGCGACGATCCTCGCCGGCGCGCCCGATCGGATTTGCGACGCCTTCGGTCTCGCAAAAAGCCTGGATCGAGATGCGCGGCACCGGGCGCAGCGCCTGCATGGCGGCGATGTCCTGTTGCGAAAGATCGCCGGTATCCGCAGGCGTGTCGTAGGCAAGATTGCTCATCGTCATGCTCTTTCCGTGATCCGCCGCGGGCTCAGTAAGTCACTTCCGAATTGCCGAGGAACTCATCCGAAATGCCTCTCGCCCGATAGACGTCGATCACCGCGCCGCGATTTTCGGCATCGATGTCGGACTGCTTGCGTGGCCCGAGCAGATCGTTGGGATTGGCCATCTGGGCGGCGAGGTTGTTCTGATAGGAGCACCCGAAATCGGCGTAGTGCTTGTTCTCGGAAGTCTCGGTCAGATCCTCGGGCCAACGCCCGCATTTGTCGGTCTGTGCCCTCACCGCCACGAAGGCCACGCGGACCGGCGCCGAAGCCTCGGGCACGGCCGACTGATAGGAGGTCATGATGATATTGTTGCGCTTGACGCCTGCGGCCATCGCAAGTCTGGCGAAATCGCGGCTCGCGGCCTGGGCGGCGGCCTGGTTCGCGGAACCCACCGGGGCCGCGATCGTCAGCGCCGGCGCGGCGCTCCTGTCGTAGCCGTCGAGGAAGCCGAGCAGAGTGTCGCGCTGCGAAGCCGTCATGCCGCGATCACCGGCGCCGACCGGGAGGTCGATCTTCTGGTTCTTCTCGGCGATAACGATCGGATGATTGGTGCGGTAGTCGTCCGGAATGGAGCCCACTGTCACGCTGTCGCGATGGAAGTTGGCGCATCCGGTGAGCGACGCCGCAAGGGCGATCGCCAGGACCGGAGCCGACCCGCGGAATCGTCCGCGGCCCGATTGTGCCGCTGCGATCGTCATGGCCTTTGATGTTGAGTTGGACATGTCCGCTTTCCCGCTCACTTGTAGATGAAGCCGACAACGCCGTGGTAACGGCCAGGTGGCCTATCGGTCTGCATGGTGCCGTAGACGCGATTGACGCGACCGAGGAACATGCCGGCGCCGTCGCTCGGCGCATTGAAATTATCGTCGGGCTTGGCCAATTCGTTGCGCGCCACGGGCCGCGCCAGATAGGGCGTGATGATGATGACGAGCTCGCTTTCGTTGCGCACGAAGTCGCGGCTGCGGAAGAGCGCGCCGAGCACCGGAATCTTGGTCAGTCCGGGCAATCCAACGACGGCCTGCCTGACGTCGTCGCGCACAAGGCCTGCGATCATCATCGAGCCGCCGGAAGGCAGTTCCACCGTCGTATCGGCCAGGCGTTTGCGGAGCGACAAAGCGTTCATGCCGATGCTGCTGTTATCCGTGGATGCCGACACGGAGCCCTCGGTTGTCGGTTCGGAAACCGACGTTCTCACCTTCAGGCTGATGCGGCCGGGTGACAGCACCACCGGCTGAAACTCCAATCCGATGCCGTATTCGATCTTCTCGACCTGATAGTTCTTCAGGCCGGTCTGGTTGTCGTTGGAGACGTTGGCGGTAACATTGGTCACCATATTGTATTCGCCGCCGACCTTGAAGGTCGCCTTCTCCCCGGACACGGCGGTCAAGGTCGGCTCGGCCAAGGTCTTCATGACCCCCGACTGCTCCATTGCGTTGATATAGGACTGCAGCCCGGACGCACTGATCCCTAGGCCCGCGTTCGACAGCGGCTTACCGAGACCAGCGTAAGGGTCGCTGAGCGCGCCCCAGGAGATGCCGTTGCTGCCGCCGCTGGCCATCATGTTGACGCCGAGCTGCTTCATCACCGAGCGGCTGACTTCGGCCACCGTCACCTTCAGCGTCACCTGATCGTCGCCGATGATCTGCAGCAGATTGACGATCTTGGAAACCCGGCGCTCCTGGTCGGGATTGTTGATGTCGACGCCGCCGTTGGCGGACCCGCCGGCGGCCGTCTGTGAATATTGGCCGGTCGTCGCTTCACCGCCCGAGACGAAGATGGTGGCCAGATCGACGGCGCGCTTGGCGTCGAGCGGTGTATCGACATTGCCGGTGAGAATCACGTTGTCGTTCAGCAGCTCGACCTTGATCTGCGACGTCGGGAGGAAGCGCTTGAGATAGTCTTCCAGCCCGGCCACGTCGCGTTCGACCGCCAGGTCAAGACTGGCGATCTGCTCGCCGTTGGGGCCGAAGACGAAGATGTTGGTTTCGCCGACCGCCTTGCCGAACAGATAGATGCGGCGCGCCGTGCGCGTGACTGCGTCGGCGACCGCGGGATTGGCGACGAGTATGTCGTAGGCGTCGCTCGGCAGGTCGATGACCACCGACTTGTTGAGGCCGAGCTTGACGCGCTGCGAGGCAACCGAGGCCGTCACACCCGCTGCCCTGTTCGCGGCCTTGGCCTCGACGAGCCCAGGCGCATTGGTGCCGATCAGGAACAGGCCGATGGCGGCCGCCGCGATGACGGGCAGTTTGCCGATTAGGCTCATTTCCTTGCTCCCACTTCGGAAACCTGGCCCGACTTGATCAACCGCACCGTGCCGCGCCGGCCATTGCCGTTCACCAGATAGTCGGCTTCGCCCAGGTTCTTCTCATTCGTGTCGGTGATCGAACGCAGCGCCAGGGTCAGGCGGTCCGCCATCTGCTGCGCCACGGTGATGATCTCCGCCTGCTGCGGCGTGAGCTCCAGCGTCGCGGTCTGGCCGACCCTGGTCTTCTTGCCTTCCTCGTCCTCCTGGATGGTCTGGTCGATGGCCAGGACACGGATGTTCTTCAGGATGGTCTCGGTATTGAAGCCGCTGCCGCCATTGCTGGCGTCGGCGCGCCGGGTCATGATGACGTCGACGAAGTCATTGGGCAGGATGAAGCCGCCGGCGGACGTATCGGCCGATATGGCGGTCGCGACCGCGCGCATGCCGGACGGCAGGATCGAGGACATGAAGCTCTGCCCCTCGCCGACCAGCTTGGAACGCCGCAACGGCTCACCGGCATACATGGCTACACGCGCCACCGAGCCCTTCAGCTTTTCGACTGCGTCCGGTTCGGCCGCACGGGTGATGAAATTGGCGTTGATGCCGCTCGCCGGCCACTGCTCCCACCTGATGTTGTCACCGAGCTGGCTGCCCATTGCGACATCGCCGGAAAGCGCCAGCACGTCTTGCAGCGCGATCGCCGGCTGCTTGGGAGCGTTGACGACGACTTGAGCCGGCGGCGCCACTACCATGTTCTTCGCGACATAACCCGCGCCACCCGCCGCGGCCACGGCCACGCTCAGAATAATCAGTCGGGATGCTGGCATTCGTCCGGACCCTTCGCCTCAAGGCAAACCACCTCGCCAAGCCGGACTTTGCAGCCGCAATCGTCAAAACAAGGTTAATGCAATGCTTACGATCGTGATTAATTTAACGTTTACTCAAATTGGACCGAACTGCCTTGCCGTTAACAAAAAAAGGCGGCCAAGCGCCGCGAGAACTCTTGTCACAGAAACGGATTTTCCGAAGGCAACAAGCTGTTTGGTAGGCGTAAAGCCAGACTCCGTAGCGCACCGAGCGCATCTGAAGATGGCGATATGCTTTAGGTCGTGAGCCTATCCAGCGCCCAGACCATCAACGAAGAATCCGGAAAGGTGAGGAGCCCGCCAAGACCAAGCGCGACGCCATAAGGAATGCCTGCGGTCTCGTCGGCGAAATGGCGCAGAAAACGGTTGTGGCCGGTGTAGATCGCAAATGGCGATTTCCGGTAGGCCAGAATGGCAACCGTCAGCAGGCCGCCGATCAATGTCGAGGTGACTAGGTAGCCGATGAGATTGATGTTGAGCCCCATCCATACGGCGGTCGCGGCCAGCAGCTTGGCATCGCCGCCGCCCATGCCGCCGAGCGCGAATAGTCCGAACGTCGCGGCCAGCACCAGGGCACCTGCCGCGAAATGCCCGCCATAGATGGCCCAGTCCATCCCGGTCAAAGGAGCGACCAGAGCGAACGTCGCCACGAGCAGCACCGGCACGCGGTTGGCGATCGTCATCGAAAGCATGTCGGAGATCGCCGCAAACAGCATGCAGAAAGGAAAGACGACGAAGATTACAGCTTCAAGCATGAGACAACACAATGCCGTGAGAAAAGTAACACGCCCAGTCTAGCCACACGCCATTAACGGTCGGTGAGTGCCGACGACCAATTCGCGCGCAACCAGATGCTGCAACGAACAAGGGCCGCCTCGAGGCGGCCCTTCTCGTCGAGAGCGACTTCGTCGTCCTCGGTTGATCTTAGTTGGAGTTTTGGACCGCACTGGCAATTGCCTTGAACTTGGTGTTCAGGGCAGTGCCGAGCTGGCCGGCGCCGACCATGATGGCGAGCGCGATGAGGGCGGCGATCAGACCGTATTCGATGGCGGTCGCGCCGGATTCGTCCTTTACGAAACGTGCGATGAGGTTAGACATTCGAGAGCTCCTACTCCACGTGTTACAGCACTTCCGTCAACTTCTCTTGCCGGTTGATCGGATGTGACAAATCTAGAGGGAAGCCCTTTCGATCGGCTTAATAAATACCCTTACCGATTCCTTTCCGGAGGCGATCCCGTTGCTTGGTTAACCGTGGCCTAAACCTCCAGAGGCGGAGCGGCGGGCAGGAAAAGCGCGGAGATCCGGCCCATCCGCGATTTCGCTAAAGCAGCGTAGGTTCTCGGCTTATGACCGCGGAGCCGACCAATCCTTATCGCGGCCATGCGGCGCTTAACCGTCGGTTCACCAATTTCGTTCATGTTCCGTTGAACAGTCTGCCGCTCCGGAGCGCTTCAATGACCTCGTCGAGATCGCCATTTTCAGTCGTCACGCTGTTGGCTGTCGCCGCATCCGTCATGCCGGCCAGCGCCGGCGCCGGCATCGAGGTCACCATGAATCAAGCAAAGATCGTCAAGTTGTCGCGCGCGGCCGATACGATCGTCGTCGGCAATCCGGCCATCGCCGATGCCGCCGTGCAGGACGCCTCGACAGTCGTTCTCACCGGCAAGGGTTTCGGCGTGACCAATCTGGTCGTGCTCGATTCCGATGGCAGCCCGATCATAGATGAGCAGGTGACGGTCGTCCGACAAGCCGCGTCCTCGGTGCGCATCTATCGACGCGCCGAAGTCCAGACCATGTCCTGCACGCCCTATTGCGAAAGCTCGTACAAGAGCGAGGCTGAGAAAACGTCCGAAACGGAAATGAACGCAGCCCGCTGAGCTTAAGGACGCAAGCGCCCGCAGGTTAACAGCGGGTTAAGGGCAGCCCACCGAGTTTAACGCTGATCCAAACCGGACCTCAATGGGTGGTCGATAGGTTGCAGCCGACATTGCAAGGATCGGCAGGAACGGAACATGAGCAGGGCGCCCAAGGGTGGCATGGACGGCAAGGCCGAGGCAAAGCCACGCCCCGGTTTCTTCAGCGACAGGCGCGGCAGCACGGCATTGGAATTCGCAATGCTGGCCATGCCGTTCGCGTTGCTCGTTTTCGCCATTCTGGAGAGCTGCATCTCGTTCGCCGGCCAGGAAGTGATGGCCAACGCCACCGACGAAATCGCGCGCCAGCTGCGAACCGGCCAGCTCAAGAAGGCCAACGTCACCGACGCCTCGATCAAGACGATGATCTGCGACAGGCTGGAGATCATGGTCGCCACGAACTGCCCCGGTTCCGGGTCAAATGCTTCCCTGTTGGTGGACCTGCGCGAATATCCGACCTTCGCCGACGCCGCAGCGGCGGGCTTCAAGATCCAGAACGGCGAAATCGTGCTGACAGGCACGAGCTCGACGACTTTCACGGTGTCGCCGGGGCTGGCGGAATCGAAGAACATGCTGCGGGTTTTCTACAAATGGCCGGTGATCACCGATTTCCTGGCTAAACAGATGGCCAATCTGAATGGCGGCAAGACGCTGCACTTCGCATCGGTGACCTGGCAGAACGAACCATTCGACGACTGAAGCAGGTCGCGTGAGGCAACCTGCTTTGGCTTTTTGATTTTCGGCATGTCTCCCGAAACCGGGTCCACTTCGGGAGACATGCTTCAAGATTGCGGCCGGCCGAGACTTACGGCGGTGTGGGGGTAGGATATGTACCGTGCGGGGGCACAGCGGCGAGTTTCGGCTTTCGTGACGAAGGCGGCACGGTTTTGCCTCGATCGCCGCGGCGTCGCGGCAATCGAGTTCGCGTTCATCGTGCCGGTGCTGCTCATCATGTACTTCATCACGATGGAAGCCTCGCAGGCCATCGAGACCAGCAAGAAGGTCAGCCGCATCGGCAGCATGGTGGCGGATCTCGTCACGCAGCAGACCAGCGTCACGAAAGCCGATCTCGACGCGATCATGAAGATCGGCACCTCGACGCTGCAGCCCTACAACCGCTCCACGCCGACAATCATCATCACCGGGATCCAGATCTCCGACGAGGCATCGCCCAAGGCGACGGTGGCCTGGTCGCGCAAGCTAGTGGGCACCACCTATAGCGCCGACGCGGCGAAGACCAGCCCCACCAACGTTCCGTCGACGCTGAATATCCGCAACACCTTCCTTGTTCGGGTGGAAAGCGACCTCGGCTATAAGCCGATCATCACCTGGTCAGCCGACAGTTCGTCGACGCTTGGATTGACCTCGGCCTTCAACAACATATCGATGGGCGAAACGTACTATCTGAGGCCGCGCCGCGGTCCTACGGTTCCTTGCACCGACTGCTGACGGACTAATCCCCGCGAGTTTCCCGCCGCACGATGGCCAGGGCCGTTGCGTAGTCCTTTGATACGGCCAGTTCGAAGCCGCCGGAGTGCGTCGGCTCCAGAAGATCGTAGACGTCCGGAGTCAGCGACTTGAGATTGGTCAGAAACACGGCCAGCCGGCGCTTGGCTTCGGCGTCGAGATCGCTGCGCACCGCATGAGGCCCATATCGCAGCGGAGCCGAGCTCCACAGCACCCGAAGCGACGTCTTCGGGACGCCGGCGGCCGCAAGCCGCAGGATGGTGCCGCCCGTGTCGGTAGGCTGGCCGTCGGCGCCGACAGGCTCCCAGCCGAACAGGCCGTCGGCTTCGCCGTCGCCGAGCATCGCCTCGGCCGCGGTGGCCGACGAGGCGCGCGCCAGGAAAGGTGAATCCTGCGCGATCGGCACGCCTTCGCCGGCCAGTCCGGTCAGCGGCAGGAGAGAACCGGCGACATTGTCGGCGGGCGCGATGGCGATCCGATGCGAGGCGATCGCTGTGAGGCCCGGCACTTTGCCGTCGCGCGTCACCAGTACGGAACGGACGCCGGCGGCTCCATCGGCATCGACAGGCGCCACCAGCGGCTCGACACAGCCGCAGCGCTCCGAAGCCGTAGCATAGGCGAGCGCCGAATAGACCGCATACTGTATGCGGCCGCTCGCCTGAGCCTCGATCAATGCCGCATAGTCGCGAGCAACCACGAACTCGACCTTCATGCCGAGAGCGTTCGTATAGGCATCCGTCAAGCGGGCCAGACCAGGTACCGTGTTGCCTCCTCCGGGCTCGGCGACGATTCCTATGCGAAACGTGCCGATGTCGTCGCGCCAGTCGGCATGCGCCGGCGGGGCCGCGGAGAGCGCCGCGAGAGCCACCGCGCAGGTCCTCAATGCCTGGCTTGCCGCCGATCTTACGCCCATGCCCATCCTTGCCGCACTCCCTCGATCCGCACCACTTTGCACCAAGCCGTTGCGGTCTGGTATCCGATTTGCCAACGCCGCTGCGGAACTCTATGTCTGGCTGGTTAGATTGGCACGATGGCACCCCTATGGCGCGGGCTTTCCTATTCGTTCTCGATTCTTTCGGCATCGGCGGAGCGGCCGATGCCGAACGCTACGGCGATGCCGGCGCCGACACATTCGGACACATCGCGCAGGCTTGCGCCGAGGGCCGTGCGGATCGTGGAGGCCTGCGCAGCGGACCGCTTGCCGTGCCCAACATGATCTCGCTCGGGCTTGCCCGCGCGGCCAAGAGGGCAACCGGGCTGACGGTCGACCTCGACGCGCCGCTGCTTGCCGCGTCGTTCCATGGCGCTGCCCAGGAGGTCTCGAGCGGCAAGGACACGCCGTCGGGCCATTGGGAGATTGCCGGCCTGCCCGTGCGTTTCGACTGGGGTTATTTTCCCGACACCGTGCCCGCCTTCCCGGCCGAGCTGACCGGAGCGATCGTCCGCGAAGGCAAGGTGCCGGGCATCCTCGGCGATTGCCATGCGCCAGGAACCGAGATCATCGAGCGCTTCGGCGAGGAACACATCCGGACCGGCAAACCCATCTGTTACACATCGGTCGACTCCGTATTGCAAATCGCCGCGCACGAGACGCATTTCGGCCTGGAGCGGCTCTACGAGCTTTGCCTGACGGTGCGCCGGCTGGTCGATCCGCTCAACATCGGGCGGGTGATCGCGCGGCCGTTCGTAGGCGAGACAAGCGCCACCTTCCAGCGCACCCACAACCGCCGCGACTATGCCGTGCCGCCGCCGGAGCCGACCTTGCTCGACCGGCTGACCGAGCGCGGCAGCAAGGTCATCGCCGTCGGCAAGATCGGCGACATCTTCGCCCATCGCGGCATCGCGGAGGTGCGCAAGGCGGGCGGCAACATGGCGATGTTCGACAAGGCGCTCTCCGCCATGGACGACGCCGGCGAAGGCGATCTGGTCTTTGCCAATTTCGTCGATTTCGATACCGAGTTCGGCCATCGGCGCGATGTCGCCGGCTATGCCGGAGCGCTCGAGGCCTTCGATCGCCGGCTGCCGGAAGCGCTGTCGCGCTTCAAGTCGGGCGACCTTCTCATCCTCACCGCCGACCACGGCAACGATCCGACCTGGCGCGGCACCGATCATACCCGCGAACGCGTTCCGGTGATCGGGATAGGGCCGGGACTGAAGGGCGGCGACATCGGGCTCAGGCCGACCTTCGCCGATATCGGCGAAACCATCGCGGATCATCTCGGGCTTGCGCCTGGCCGCCACGGCACCTCTTTCCTCGCGACGATAGGCGGCCATGCCCGAACTGCCTGAAGTCGAAACGGTGCGGCGGGGGCTGCAGCCGGTCCTGGAAGGGGCGCGGCTCGTAAATGTCGAGGCGCGACGGCCAGACCTTCGCTTTCCCTTTCCCGAACGGTTCTCGGAGCGGCTTGCCGGCAAGACCGTGACGGCGCTTGGCAGGCGCGCCAAATATCTGACGATGCACATCGAAAACGGTCCGGTGCTGATCTGCCATCTCGGCATGTCGGGATCGTTCCGCGTCGAAACCGATGGCAACGGCCGCATTCCCGGCAGCTTCCATCACGAGCGCTCGAAGAGCGAGGCGCATGACCACGTCGTATTCGATGTCGACTCCCCGAAGGGCGAGCGGTCCCGCGTCATCTTCAACGATCCGCGCCGTTTTGGCTTCATGCTGTTTGCCGAAGGCGCGCCGGACGCGCATCCAATGCTGGCGGGGCTGGGCATCGAGCCGACCGGCAATGCGCTCGACGGTCCCCTGCTCGCCTCGCTGCTCGAAGGCCGCAGATCGCCGCTCAAGGCCGCGTTGCTCGACCAGCGGCTGATCGCCGGGCTCGGCAACATATATGTGTCGGAAGCGCTGTGGCGCGCCGGCCTGTCGCCGCTGCGCGAAGCCGGCACCATAGCCGGCTCCGGCAAGAGAGCGAAAGAGCAATGCGAACGCTTGGCCGCCGCCATCCGCTCGGTCATCGCCGACGCGATCGCCGCCGGCGGTTCCTCGCTGCGCGACTATGTCCAGGCAGACGGGTCGCTTGGCTATTTCCAGCATTCCTTCGCGGTCTATGACCGCGAAGGCGAGCCATGTCCGAAACCGGGCTGCAGCGGCCATATCAAGCGGATCGTGCAGAGCGGCCGATCCACCTTCTATTGCCGGACCTGTCAGCGGTGAGCTAGACCGGTCTCCTCAATCGAAGCGAGGAGACGATGCCATGGCCTATGAAACCATTCTCGTGGAGACACGCGGCAAGGTCGGGCTGATCACGCTGAACCGGCCGAAGGCGCTCAATGCCCTGAATTCGCAGGTGCTGGCCGAGATCGTGGCGGCGGTGAACACGTTCGGCGCCGATGCCGGCATCGGTGCGATCGTGCTCACGGGTTCGGAAAAAGCCTTCGCGGCCGGCGCCGACATCAAGGAAATGCAGGCGATCTCCTTTGTCGACGCCTATACTCAGGACTTCTTTGTCGGGTGGGAGGAGCTCACCCGTGCGCGCAAGCCGATCATCGCCGCGGTCGCCGGCTACGCGCTTGGCGGCGGCTGCGAGCTGGCCATGATGTGCGATTTCATCATCGCCGCCGACAACGCAAAATTCGGCCAGCCCGAGATCACGCTCGGCGTCATGCCGGGCATGGGCGGATCGCAGCGATTGACCCGCTTCGTCGGCAAGTCGAAGGCGATGGACATGTGCCTGACCGGGCGGATGATGGATGCTGCCGAGGCCGAGCGCTGCGGACTGGTGTCGCGAGTGGTGCCGGCGGCCGAGCTGGTCGAGGAGGCGCTGAAAGCGGCAGCGAAGATCGCCGAGTTTTCCCTGCCGTCGGTGATGATGACGAAGGAAGCCGTCAACCGCGCTTTCGAGACGACGCTTGCCGAGGGGCTGCGCTTCGAGCGCCGCCTTTTCCACTCGCTGTTTGCGCTCGATGACCAGAAGGAGGGTATGGCCGCCTTCGTCGAGAAGCGGAAGCCGAATTTCAGCAACCGCTAGGGCTTGTCGGCCTAATGCGTGCCGCGATTTTGGCAAGAAGCCGGGCATGCACAAAGACAACGGCTTTAGGCGCGCGGACCCGTTTCAGCGAGGCGCGGCTTCAAGCCCAAAAAGACCGCGAAGCGGCGTTGACGCGCCGGAAAAGCTGAACTATAAGCCGCACCAACCGAGGCGGCCCGTGGCTGCCCGTTTGTTTTTTGCGCCCTGCGACCCGCTGGCGCCCACCAGATCAGAAGAGAGGCATCATGGCCAATACGTCCTCGGCCAAAAAGGCAACGCGCAAGATCGCCCGCCGCGCGGCGATCAACAAGAACCGTCGGTCACGCGTCCGCACCTATGTTCGCCAGGTCGAAGAGGCGCTCGCCGCCGGCGACAAGGCTGCTGCGCTGGAAGCGTTCAAGGCCGCGGAGCCGGAATTGATGCGCGCCGCAACCAAGGGTGTCCTCCACAAGAACACGGCTTCCCGCAAGGTTTCGCGGCTGGCCCAGCGGGTCAAGGTGCTGTCGGCCTGACCGACTTCCCTGTAGAACCGTTATCCTTGAACCCGGCCGCACAGGCCGGGTTTTTTCGTTTGCCGGCAAGTACTTAAAAAGAACGGTCCGACAACGACGCTTGGGCCGAATTTCAAAGTAGCCAATGTTTTGCCGGCATATACATAATCGCTCATGTCGACGACCGCTGGATGCGGGCACGGCCATAGATGAGCCTGCCACAAAATCCATATATTTTTCAAAAGCTTACAGACGGTCATCCACAGCTTGTTCAACTCGCGGAGGAGCGACGGGGGACAAGTAGCTGTCAAGAGAATTATTTCAGAAAATTTCCGAAGGTGTGGCCTTTTTCACATTCCACGGAAAAGGGTTTGAATCACAATGGCTTTATGAAAAAGGGCCGCAGTGGCACCTGCTTCGAACACGTCTCCGGTAACCAGATTCGTTAAAAATCCGTTAGACGTGGCCTTGCCCTATCCACAGCGATTTCGGTAATGTCCATCCATCGAAGGGACGGGCACCTGCCCTTAACCCAGCCTGAATCGGCCAGCAAAAAATGGCGGAATTCATGACGCGGAGCAATTCCGCGTGCGGCTTGGTTTGTCTCTTCGGTGCGGGTAGGGGACTGGCGTAATTGTACATGGCAGTCGACGTTGGGCCGGCATTTTCGCCGGGCGGTGTTGTATTGTCTTGGCATGATCAAGCCGGCTTGCGAGAGCCGGCAGAGGTCCCTTGCGCAACGTTGCAACGATATCGCCGGCGGCGGCGATAGAGGCGCAGCGAAAAACGTCGCCGGACCCAGGGTGCAGGAGGCGCACTCCCGGCGGAAAAGGGTACGAGAGACAAGGAACTTGATCATGCAGAGCGGCATCGAAGGGGAGATTGCGGGCGAACTCCCATTCCCAGCAACTATCGTCGGAGGGGACGACATGGCGGCATCCAGCGACGCTGAACAGAAGTTCGAGCGGGTCAAGGCCCAATTGAAGGCGCGTCTGGGAGCCGAGGTCTATTCGAGCTGGTTCGGCCGCATGAAGGTTGCCGAGGCGTCGCGCGGCATGGTCCGCATCTCGGTACCGACGGCCTTCCTGCGGTCGTGGATCAACGGCCATTACCTTGATCTTATCGCCGAACTGTGGAGGCACGAGGATCCCGACCTTCTCAAGATCGAGATCGTCGTGCGGACCGCCACGCGGCAGGGCCGCAACAATGTCGAGCCGGAGATCGCGCCGGCGCGCAAGATGACCAAGCAGGCCCAGACCGCGCTTGCCGCCGGCACCGCGAGCGCCGGTCGGGTGGAGCGGACGCCGGCGCCCCGCCAGGGCGTGCCGGCGGAGACCGAGTTCCGCCACAATGTGCTGGGGTCGCCGCTCGATCCGCGCTACACTTTCACTTCCTTCATCGAAGGCCCTTCGAACCGTGTTGCTTTCGCGGCGGCCAAGGCGGTGGCGGAATCGCAGTCGAGCGCGGTGCGCTTCAACCCGCTCTTTCTCCATGCGACCGTCGGCCTGGGCAAGACGCATCTGCTGCAGGCGATCGCGGCGGAATCGCTGCGGCACAATCCGAAATCGCGCGTGGTCTACCTGACGGCGGAATATTTCATGTGGCGCTTCGCCACCGCGATCCGCGACAACAATGCGCTGACGCTGAAGGAGCAGCTGCGCGACATCGATCTGCTGATCATCGACGACATGCAGTTCCTGCAGGGCAAGTCGATCCAGCACGAGTTCTGCCATCTCATCAACATGCTGCTCGACAGCGCCAAGCAGGTGGTGGTCGCCGCCGACCGGCCGCCGTCTGAACTGGAGTCGCTGGAGCCGCGGGTGCGCTCGCGCCTCAACGGCGGCGTGGCGCTCGAAATGTCGGCACCGGATTTCGGCATGCGCCTCGGCATGCTGAAGCTGCGCCTTGCCACCGCCAAGATCGACGATACCTCGCTCGACATTTCGGATGAGATCCTCGATCACGTCGCCAGAACGGTGACGGGCAGCGGGCGCGAGCTCGAAGGCGCCTTCAACCAGCTTCTGTTTCGCCAGTCCTTCGAGCCGCAGATCACTATCGACCGCATCGACGAGATCCTCGGCCATATCTACCGCTCGGGCGAGCCGAAGCGGGTGCGTATCGAGGACATCCAGCGCATCGTGGCGCGCCACTATAACGTTTCGAAGACGGAACTGCTCTCAAACCGGCGCACGCGCACCATCGTCAAACCGCGGCAGGTAGCGATGTATCTCTCCAAGGTGATGACGCCGCGCTCGCTGCCGGAGATCGGACGCCGTTTCGGCGGCCGCGATCACACGACGGTTCTGCACGCCGTGCGCAAGATCGAGGATCTTTCCGGCGCCGACAACACGCTGGCACAGGAACTCGAACTGCTCAGAAGGCTAATCAACGAGCAGGCCTGAGCGCTTCGCCCGCTTTATCCCCAGAAAGCCCGCGCAACCGGCTGGAACCGGTGCCGCGGGCTTGCGTTTGCAGGGTTTTTACTGTCAGCTTACATAGATTCTGAGCTTTTCGGAGCTTTTGCGGGACGCCGCTGCCCGGTGACCCGCTCATTCATTGAAGCGAGCCTGTTTCGTCATGCGTGTTATCCTGGAACGATCCAATCTTCTGAAGTCCCTCAACCACGTCCATCGCGTGGTGGAGCGGCGCAACACCATCCCGATTCTGTCGAATGTGCTGCTCAGCGCCGAGGGCGCCAGCCTGGAAATGAAGGCCACCGACCTCGACCTTGAAGTGACCGAAGCCACGCCGGCCAAGGTCGAGCGCGGCGGCGCGACGACGGTTCCGGCGCATCTGCTCTACGACATCGTGCGCAAGCTCGCCGACGGCGCCGAGGTGATGCTGAAGACCGACGAGGACGGCAACGCTATGACCGTCACGTCCGGGCGCTCCAGCTTCCGCCTGCAGTGCTTGCCGCAGTCCGATTTCCCGGAGCTTTCGGCCGGCTCCTTCTCGCACATCTTCCGGCTCGATTCGGTGGCGCTCAAGGGCCTGATCGAGAAGACGCAGTTCGCGATCTCGACCGAAGAGACGCGCTACTATCTCAACGGCATCTTCCTGCACACGCATGAGGCGGGCGGCAAGCTGAAGCTGCGCTCGGTCGCGACCGACGGGCACCGACTGGCGCGCGCCGAGATCGACGCGCCGGCAGGCTCCGAAGGCATGCCCGGCATCATCATCCCGCGCAAGACGGTGAGCGAGCTGCAGAAGCTGGTCGACGACCCTAATATCGCGGTGACGACGGAGCTGTCGGATACCAAGATCCGTTTCACCATCGGCAGCGTCATCCTGACCTCCAAGCTGATCGACGGCACCTTCCCCGATTATCAGCGCGTCATCCCGACCGGCAATGACAAGCAGCTGGTTATCGACCGCCAGAGCTTTGCCGCCGCCGTCGACCGCGTCTCGACCATTTCGTCCGAGCGCGGCCGAGCCGTGAAACTGTCGATCAATGACGGCCAGCTCACGCTCGCCGTCAACAATCCGGATTCCGGCAGCGCAACCGAGGAGCTGGCGGCCGAATACTCGTCCGACCCGATCGAGATCGGCTTCAACGCCAAATATCTGCTCGATGTCGCCGCCCAGCTCACCGGTTCGGAAGCCAAGTTCATGCTGGCGGATGCCGGGTCTCCGACGCTGATCCACGACATGGCCGACGAGACCGCGCTCTACGTGCTGATGCCGATGCGGGTCTAGGCTTTGTCTCTTTTGTTGACGCAATTCCGGACGGAAAACCGCTATGCACTTTTCCTGGAATTGCTCTAGCAGGCCTCACATGTCGCCGTGACCTCGGACGCCAAACAGCTTCGGCAGCAGAGCTATATAAGTAAGCTTAAACTTACAAATTTTCGCAACTATGCGGGACTTTCGCTTGATCTCGGCCCTGGCGCTGTCGTGCTGTCCGGCGACAATGGCGCCGGCAAGACCAATCTGCTCGAAGCAGTCTCGCTGCTGACGCCGGGGCGCGGGCTGCGCCGCGCGCCTTACGCCGACGTCGCCCGCGAGGGCGGCGATGGCGGCTTTGCCTTGCATGCGCGCATCGAAGGACCGGAAGGTCAGGTCGAAATCGGCACCGGCATTGCCGGCGGCGATGGTGCCGCGGAAGGCGGCAGGCGCGTGCGCATCAACGGCGCGACGGCAAAATCGGCCGAGGATATGCTCGAATGGCTGCGGGTCGTCTGGCTGACGCCGGCGATGGACGGGCTGTTTCCAGGGCCGGCCGCCGACCGCCGCCGCTTCCTCGACCGGCTGGTGCTGGCGATCGACCCCGGCCACGGGCAGCGCGCGCTCGATTACGAGAAGGCGATGCGTGGCCGTAACCGTTTGCTTACGGAAGGCTCGCGCGACAGCGGCTGGTTCGACGCGATCGAGATGCAGATGGCCGAAACCGGGGTGGCGATCGCGGCGGCCAGGGCCGAGCTGGTGCGACTGCTTGCGGCCATGATCGACAAGCTGCCGGGCAGCGGCCCGTTTCCGCAGGCCGACATCAGCCTCGCCGGCGAATTGGAAAGCGAAATCGCGGTCACACCGGCAGTCGACGTCGAGGAGCGATTCCGCGCCATACTCGCCAATGGCCGCGAGCGCGACCGCGCCGCTGGCCGCACGCTCGACGGTCCGCACCGCTCCGACCTCGCGGTCCGTCACCGGCCGAAGTCGATGCCGGCCGAATTGTGCTCGACCGGCGAGCAGAAGGCGCTGCTTGTCGGCATCGTGCTGTCGCATTCGCGGCTGACCGGCGAGATGTCGGGCCTGACGCCGATCCTGTTGCTCGACGAGATCGCCGCGCATCTCGACAGCGGCCGGCGCGCTGCGCTGTTTTCCATCCTCGAAGAGCTCAACTGCCAGGCCTTCATGACCGGCACCGACGCGGCGCTGTTTTCCAGCCTTGCCGGGCGGGCGCAATTCCTGACGGTCGATCACGGCAGCGTCGGCCCGACCGGCTGAACTGTCAAAGAGTTGAAAGCGCCTTGCACGACGATTTGTCCTGCGGGACAAGGCTTCGCCTTGCATGTGAGTGACAAGGCTTCGCCTTGCATGTCAGTGACAAGGCTTCGCCTTGCATGTGCATGACAAGGTTTCCTGCCCGCTATATGGTCCGGCCATGACGAATGCTGCACTCACCGCCGAAGAGCTTGAGCGCTATGCCCGCCACATCGTGCTGCCCGAAATCGGCGGCCCCGGCCAGCAGAAGCTGAAGCGGGCGCGGGTGCTGGTGATCGGCGCCGGCGGGCTTGGGGCGCCTGTGCTCGAATATCTCGCGGCGGCCGGCGTCGGCACGCTCGGCATCGTCGACGACGATGATGTGTCTTTATCCAACCTGCAGCGGCAGGTGATCCATGGCAGCGATACTATCGGCATGGCGAAGACCGACAGCGCTTCGGCGGCGATCATGCGCATCAACCCCAATGTCAGGGTGGAACTGCATCGCCTCAGGCTGACCGAGCAAAATGCCCCTGCCCTCGTCGCCCAATACGATATCGTGGTCGACGGCTCCGACAATTTCGAGACACGCTATGCTCTGGCCGATGCCTGCGCCCAGGAAAAGAAGCCCCTGGTCACTGCCGCCGTCGGCCGCTTCGACGGCTCGGTGACGGTGCTGAAGCCATTTGAAACGGGCGCCGATGGCCAGCGCAATCCAGGCTACCGCGACCTTTTTCCGGAAGCGCCGCCCGAAGGGCTGGTGCCATCCTGCGCCGTTGCCGGCATCGTCGGCGCGCTGACGGGCGTCATCGGCACGCTGGAGGCGATGGAGGCGATCAAGCTGATCGCCGGCATCGGCGAGCCGCTGGTCGGCCGGCTGCTGCTTTACGACGGGCTGACCGCCCGTTTCGACACCGTCCGCTACAAGGCACTCTGAACGCATGGATCAGACGGCCACTCTCCTCGTCAGCGAGCTTCCGCCGGACTTCGCGCAGTGGGACGAATTGCTGGCGCTGATCCGGCGCGCCTTCGCCTATATGAACGGCGTCATCGACCCGCCATCCTCGGCGCATCAGCTCACACCCGAAAACCTCAAGAGCAAGGCCGGGCAAGAAACGGCGTTCCTGGCCATGGAGAACGGCCGGATCGTCGGCTGCGTCTTTGCGATGGAGAGGGCAGACGATTTCTATGTCGGCAAGCTTGCCGTCGAGCCTGGCCTTCAGGGGCGAGGCATAGGCGGACGGCTGATGCAGGCCGTCGACGATCTTGCCCACCGGCGCGGCAAGCAGGCCCTCGAGCTGCAGACGCGTATCGAGCTTACGGCGAACCACGCGGCCTTCGCCCGGCTCGGCTTTCGCGAGACCGGGCGCACCGCGCATGCGGGCTACGACAGGCCGACCTCGATCACCATGCGCAAGGTCCTGTCTTGAGCCTCGCGCTCAGCCCGGAGGAACAGGCAACCGCCGCCGGTAAGGACGGCGCGGGAATGGCGATGCGCATCGTCGCCGAGAGCGCGCGCCTGCTCGGCGCGCCACGGCTGATCCCGATCTGTTCGGCGCATATCGACGGCGCGCTCTATCATGGCGATTCCGGCACGCTGTTCGCCGAGCGGCTGGTCGAAGGCGGCGCCAGGGTCGCAGTGCGCTCAACGCTCAATGTCGGGGCGCTCGACCTGACGGGCTGCTCGCGCATTCGCCTGGAAGAGCCGCAGCGCGGCATGGCGCGGCGGATGATGGATGCCTATCGCAAGCTCGGCTGCGAGCAAAGCTGGACCTGCGCGCCCTATCAGGCCGGGCACAGGCCGGCACAGGGCAGCGATGTCGCCTGGGGCGAGTCCAATGCGGTGGTGTTCTGCAACTCGGTGCTGGGCGCCCGCACCAACCGCTACGGCGATTTCCTCGACATCGCCTGCGCCATCACCGGCCGCGCACCCGATTATGGCCTGCACCGGGCCGAGAACCGCCGGGCGCGACTGGTGTTCGACGTCTCGGGCCTATCGCCTTCCTTCCTCGCTTCCGAGATCGCCTGGCCGGTGCTGGGCAGCCT
The DNA here is from genome assembly GCF_002294785.1 of Mesorhizobium sp. WSM3868. Taxonomy (NCBI): domain Bacteria; kingdom Pseudomonadati; phylum Pseudomonadota; class Alphaproteobacteria; order Hyphomicrobiales; family Phyllobacteriaceae; genus Mesorhizobium; species Mesorhizobium sp. WSM3868. Next base: position 189,880 of record NZ_NSGB01000004.1, read on the forward strand.
CTATGGCCGCGAGGTCGGGGATACGATCGGCGTCGTCGCCGGCATCGCCAACCATCCCGGCGACGACGCGCTAAAGGCCTTCGGCGCCGCTGCCGCTTCCTCCGGCGCGGTCGGGCTGTTCCACATTGCAGGCGTCACGCCAGAGGCGCCGAACGTCGAAACCATTCTGGCCGAGCCGGAACCGGAGGCGGTGATCCACGTCACGCCGCAGATGGCGGCGAAGGCTCGCGCCGGCCTGTCGACGGCGGCGGTGCCGAAAACCATCGATGCGGTCGCCATTGGCAGCCCGCATCTGTCCTTTGCCGAGTTCGAGATGCTGGAGCGGCTGATTGCCGGAAGACGGCTCGCCGTGCCGATCTATGCCTGCACCGGCCGTCATGTGCTTGCCTTCCTGGAGCAGGACGGCCGGCGGAAGAGGCTCGAAGGAAGCGGCGTCGTCATCGTTGCCGACACATGCGTGGTGGTGACGCCGATCATGCCGGAACTTTCCGGCGGCGTGCTGATGACCAATTCGGGCAAGTTCGCGCATTACGCTCCAGGCAACACCGGCTATGCGGTGCTCTATGCCTCGCTCGCCGATTGCGTCGAAAGCGCGGTCGCCGGCAAGCCGCGCTTCACGGACCTCGCCGCATGAGCGCCGCCGCGGAGATATTGGTACGGGGCAAGGCCGGTAAAGGCGAAGCGCTGGTGCTGACGGCGCCGATCAGCTTCTGGGGCGGCGTCGACCCGAAGACAGGGCGCATCGCCGATGTCCGCCACCCGCAGCACGGCGAGGTGATTTCCGGCCGGGTGCTATTCCTGCCGGGCACCATCGGCTCCTCGTCGGCTTCGGCAGTGCTGATGGAACTGGTCCACAACGGCCGCGGGCCGGCAGCCCTTATCCTGCACGAGCCGGACGCCATTCTTCTGCTCGGCCTGATCGTCGCGCGCGAAATGGGCTGGGAAACGCCTATGGCGGTGCGGCTCGGACGCGGTGTGTTCGACGCCTATCGCGGAAGCACCGTCAAAGTCGACAACGACGGCGCCGTGAGCGTCGCCGCCTGAACAAATCGTGGTTTTCAGGTCCTGAGCGGCAACACACGGTCCGGCGGGCGATGGCCGTCGAAGAAGGCGCGAATGTTGATGATCACCTTCTCGCCCATGTCGATGCGGCCTTCGAGCGTCGCCGAGCCCATATGCGGCAACAGAACGACCTTGCCCTTGTGGGCGAGCTTCAACAGCTTGCTGTTCAGCGCCGGCTCGTGTTCGTAGACGTCGAGGCCGGCGCCGGCGATCTTGCCGTCCTGGATGAGTTTGATCATCGACTCTTCGTCGATGATGTCGCCCCGCGCTGTGTTGACGATGTAGGCCGCCGGCTGCATCAGCGCCAGCCGCCGGGCCGACAGCAGATGAAAGGTCGCCGGCGTCGACGGGCAGTTGACCGAGATGATATCCATCCGCGCGAGCATCTGGTCGAGGCTTTCCCAATAGGTCGCTTCCAATTCGTCCTCGACCGCCGGCAGCACGCGGTGGCGGTTGTGGTAGTGGATGGACAGGCCGAACGCCTTGGCGCGCCTGGCGACCGCCGTGCCGATACGGCCCATGCCGACAATGCCCAGGCGCTTGCCCCAGATGCGGCGGCCGAGCATCCAGGTCGGGGACCAGCCGGCCCATTTCTTCTCGCCGGTGAGCACGTTGGCGCCTTCGGCCAGCCTGCGCGGCACGGCGAGCATCAGCGCCATGGTCATGTCGGCGGTGTCTTCGGTGAGCACATTCGGCGTGTTGGTGACGGTGATGCCTTTCTTCGCCGCCGCCGAGACGTCAATCTTGTCGACGCCGTTGCCGAAATTGGCGATCAGCTTGAGGTTCTCGCCGGCCTGGGCGATCAGCGCGGCATCGATGTGGTCGGTGATGGTCGGGACCAGCACGTCGGCTTCCTTGACCGCCGCAACCAGCTCCGGCTGGGTCATCGGCCGGTCCTCGACATTGAGGCGCGCGTCGAACAGTTCGCGCATGCGGGTCTCCACCGGATCGGGCAGCTTGCGCGTGATGACGACGAGGGGCCGTTTTTTGCCTGCCATTGTTTCCCCGAAGCTTCCTCGAAACCGATCTCGTTGAGACCTCTTTAACCAAGACAAGCGAAACTTGAAGCCAGTCGCGGTATCAGCCCACTCCTGTAACAAGCGGTGCCGCCGAAGACAAAGAAAAAGGGGCGCTCCTCCCACGGACCGGCGCCGAAAGGAATGAACGTGTCTGGTTTCGCCTCGCTCCGCCTGGCTTTCAGCGCAGCCGTTCTCGGCACTCTGCTTTGGGCGCCGCAGACATCCGCGCAAGGCGCGGCCACGTCGGCGCAGACCGTGACGCTGGGGCCGAGCGGCCTGCCGCTGCCGCGCTTCGTCAGCCTGAAATCCGGACGCGTCAACTCGCGCGTCGGTCCGGGCGCCAACTATTCCGTCGACTGGATGTACATGAAGGCCGGACTGCCGATGGAAATCATCCAGGAATTCGACACCTGGCGCCGCGTGCGTGACGCCGACGGCTCCGAAGGCTGGATCAACCAGTCGCTGCTTTCGGGCCGCCGCACCGCGATCGTCGCCCCCTGGCAGCGCGGCAAGGGCGGCCGAATCAATCTGCTCGACGATCCCGACAAGGACGCCGGCGTTGTCGCCATCCTCGAGCCAGGCGTGATGGGCTCGATCAAGAAGTGCGACGGTCAGTGGTGCGAGATGACCTTCGACGGCCATACCGGCTGGGTCGCCCAGTCGCAGGTCTGGGGCGCCTACCCGGGAGAAAAGGTCAAGAACTGATCTATTTTGTCTGGACCATGATCTGATCCAAACCGTAGGTCAGCGTAGCAAAACCGGTTCCGACTTTTCGCGATCATGGTCTTCGAGCCGTATCGCCAGGTCGACGGGCCTCATCGCGGGCAGATCAGTCGCGGCGCTTGGGGCGCAGCCTCACCACGATATCGACGTTGGCGATCTCCATGCCTTCCGGAGGCTCCGGCAGGTTGGAGACGCTCACCGGGCCGCTGGCGATATCGAAGATCCGGTTCTCGCCCTCGACATAGAAGTGGTGGTGATCGGAAGTGTTGGTGTCGAAATAGGTCTTCGACCCTTCGACGGCGAGGATGCGCAGCATGCCGGCCTGGGTGAATTGATGAAGGGCATTGTAGACGGTGGCCAGCGAAACCGGCACACCGGCGGCGATCGCCTCTTCATGCAATTCTTCGGCCGAAAGGTGACGGTCGCCCTTGGCGAAAAGCAGGTCGGCCAGCGCAATGCGCTGGCGCGTCGGCCTCAGGCCGGCTTCGCGAACCCGCTTGTCCACAGCGACATTTTCCTTCCGGCAGCCCGAATCCATCTATCCCGTCTAAGCTTGCAAGCCCCATAGACCGGTCCAGAATGGCAAAAAGAGGTCAATGCCAAAAACTGGACACCACCCGACATATATTCTGTCGCCCAAATGCGATCAATAGCGCGCATTGACCCAGGCAGGCGCACGGGTTAAGCGCAAACGCCGGTTTCCGGCCACAAACAGAGTGTGTTAGGAAACCAACGACATGGGCGCCCTGCCGCCCGGAACGAGAACGGGGACGGAATTAATGGCGGGTCAAAAGTCCAGCTACGACTACGAGGAACTGCTTGCCTGCGCCCGCGGCGAGCTGTTCGGACCGGGAAACGCCCAGCTGCCCTACCCGCCGATGCTGATGTTCGACCGCATCACCGAGATCAGCGAGACCGGCGGCGCCTTCGACAAGGGCTTCATCCGTGCCGAGTTCGACATCAAGCCGGATCTTTGGTTCTTCGCCTGCCATTTCATCGGCAATCCGATCATGCCGGGTTGCCTCGGCCTCGACGCCATGTGGCAATTGACCGGCTTCTATCTCGGCTGGCTCGGTGAACCCGGCAAGGGCATGGCGCTGTCGACCGGCGAGGTGAAGTTCAAGGGCATGGTGACGCCATCGGTCAAGAAGGTCGAATATGGCGTCGACTTCAAGCGCGTGATGCGCGGCCGCCTCGTGCTCGGCATCGCCGATGGCTGGCTCAAGGCGGATGGCGAACCCATATACGCGGCAACGGATCTGAAGGTGGGCCTGTCCAAGCAGTCCGCCGCCTGATCGCCATCGCCACGGGGCCTGGCGTGTCCGACGGATGCGCAAGGACGCCGCGGCAGTTTATTTTGCGTATGATCGAAGGCGGGAACCAATTAGGTTTTTCGCCAAACTACGCCGGAAGGAGTTGCGAATGAGACGCGTCGTAGTGACAGGCCTCGGCATTGTGTCGTCGATCGGCAACAACGCCAATGAGGTGCAGGCCTCGCTTTACGATGCCAAGTCCGGCATCAGCTTTTCCAATTCCTTCGCCGAGCACGGTTTCCGTTGCCAGGTGTGGGGCGCGCCGACGCTCGACCCGTCGGCGATGATCGATCGCCGCGCAATGCGTTTCCTGAGCCAAGGCGCTGCCTGGAACCATGTCGCCATGGATCAGGCGATCGCGGACGCCGGGCTCGGCGAGAGCGACATCACCAATGAGCGGACCGGCATCGTCATGGGCTCCGGCGGACCCTCGACCAGGACCATCGTGGAAGCCGCTGAAACGACGCTCAAGAACAGCAGCCCGAAGCGGATCGGTCCGTTCGCGGTGCCGAAGGCGATGTCGTCAACCGCTTCGGCCACCTTGGCGACCTGGTTCAAGATCCACGGCGTGAATTACTCGATCTCGTCCGCCTGCTCGACCTCCGCGCACTGCATCGGCAATGCCTGTGAGCTGATCCAGTGGGGCAAGCAGGATATGATGTTCGCCGGCGGCCACGAGGATCTCGACTGGACGATGTCGGACCTGTTCGACGCCATGGGCGCCATGTCGTCGAAATTCAACGACAAGGCATCGGCCGCTTCGCGCGCCTATGATGTCAACCGCGACGGCTTCGTCATCGCCGGCGGCGCGGGCGTTCTGGTGCTGGAAGAGCTGGAGCACGCCAAGGCACGCGGCGCCAAGATCTACGCCGAGATCGTCGGCTACGGCGCGACCTCCGACGGCTACGACATGGTGGCGCCGTCCGGCGAAGGCGCCGTGCGCTGCATGCGGCAGGCGCTTGCAACCGTCTCGACGCCGGTCGACTACATCAACACGCACGGCACATCGACGCCGGTCGGCGATTCCAAGGAAATGGGCGCCATTCGCGAGGTGTTCGGCGACCAGATGCCGTATATCACCTCGACCAAGTCGCTGACCGGCCATTCGCTCGGCGCCGCCGGCGTCCAGGAATCGATCTACTCCATCCTGATGATGCAGGGCGGCTTCATCGGCGAGAGCGCCCATATCGAGGAGCTCGATCCCGAATTCGAGGGCATGCCGATCGTGCGCAAGCGCATCGACAATGCCAGGATCGACACCGTCCTGTCCAACTCCTTCGGTTTCGGTGGCACCAACGCAACGCTGATTTTCCAGCGCTATTCCGCATAAGGATTGCCTTTTATGGAAGGGTTGATGAAGGGCAAGCGCGGGCTTGTCATGGGGGTCGCCAACGATCATTCGATCGCCTGGGGCATCGCCAGGAAATTGTCCGAACACGGGGCGGAACTCGCCTTCACCTATCAGGGCGACGCCTTCGGGCGGCGGGTCAAGCCGCTGGCCGAGAAGCTCGGTGCCTCGCTGGTCGTGCCTTGCGACGTCGAGGACAGCGCCTCGGTCACCGCAACCTTCCAGACGCTTCGCGAAGCCTGGGACGGCCTGGATTTCGTCGTTCACGCCATCGGCTTCTCCGACAAGAACGAGCTCAAGGGCCTCTACGCCGACACCAGCCGCGACAACTTCGTCCGCACCATGGTGATCTCCTGCTATTCCTTTACCGAGATCGCCCGCAATGCCGCCGCGCTGATGACGAACGGCGGCTCGATGATCACGCTGACCTATGCCGGGTCGGTGCGGGTCATGCCGAACTACAACGTCATGGGCGTCGCTAAGGCCGGACTGGAGGCGAGCGTGCGCTATCTCGCCAACGATTACGGCCCGCGCGGCATTCGGGTGAACGGCATCTCGGCAGGACCGGTGCGGACGCTCGCCGGCTCAGGCGTATCCGACGCACGCCACATGTTCTCTTATCAGCAGCGCAATTCGCCGCTACGGCGCACCGTCACCATCGACGAGGTTGGCGGCTCGGCGCTCTACCTGCTGTCCGATCTGTCTTCGGGAGTCACAGGCGAGATCCACTATGTCGATTCCGGCTATCACATCGTCTCCATGCCGACGCTAGAGGAACTGAAGCAGAACGACGGCCCCCGCGAATAATTCGCTAACGAAAAAAGCACCTTCCAGTAAAATTGGAGGCATTGGCGGAAACTCATTTTAAGGAGGTATCCGCTAAACGGCCCTGTAGTTCAGGGACCTTGCATGTCTGCAGTCAGCAACCCGAAGCGAACACCGCTGTTCCGGCTGATCACCATCGCCAGCTCGGCCATGGGCAGTTTTATCCTCGGACTCTGGGGGTTGCGCTTCGGCTTCGGCGACGGCCTGGCCGGCATGTCTGCCGGGACGATGGCGGGTATCATCGCCGCGCTCTGTGCCCTTTCCGCCGGCGGCGCCGCGATGTCATTCTTCGCAGGCATCGATGAATCGGCCGAATACGTTTTCAAGGAAACCCATTTCGACAAGATGACCGGCCTGCTGACGCGCCAGGCGATCGTCGGAAAGGTCGCAGCGGCGGCAGCGGAAACGCTAGAGACCGGCGAACCGATCTATCTGATCGATATCGACATCGACCGCTTCAAGCAGATCAACGACGCCATCGGCTACAGTCATGGCGACGAGCTGATCCGCGCCTTCACCAAAAGGCTGAAGGAGAGCATGCCGGAGGATGCCGTGATCGGGCGGCTCGGCGCCGGCGAATTCGCCGTGCTCTTGCCAGACCGTGAGATCCGGGGATATCTTGAACGGTTCCTCGAAACATTCATCAACCGCATGATGGAGCCCTACCAGCTCCAGACGCATCTGCAGTCGGTCAGCATGTCCGTCGGTATCGTGGCGATGCCGAAGGACGGCGTCGATCCAGTGCTCATCCTTCGCCGTTCGAACCTGGCGCTGCAGAATGCGCGCGCAAGCGGCATCGGCAACTGGTCGGTCTTCCACGCCGACATGGGCCGCGTTGCGGACCACCGGCAATGGATTGAATCGGAGCTGAAAACCGCCTTCGACCGCGGCGACTTCAGCCTCCACTACCAGCCGCAATTCGACCTGCAGGGCGGCCGTGTCGTCGGCTATGAAGCGCTGATCCGGTGGAAGCATCCGGAGCGCGGCATGATCCCGCCGATGGAATTCATTCCGATCGCCGAGGAAACCGGCATGATCAACCCGATCGGCGAATGGGTGCTGCGCAAGGCTTGCAGCGACGCCCAGTATCTGCCGGAGGATTGCTTCGTCGCCGTCAACATCTCGCCGGTCCAGTTCATGACCAGGGACTTCGTCGGCATCGTGCGCCAGACCATGGCATCGACCGGCATCAAGCCGTCGCGGCTGGAACTCGAAGTCACCGAAACGGCGATGATGCAGGACCGCGACCGCGCGGCCGTCATCCTGCGGCAACTCGCCGAGATGGGCATCTCGGTCGCCGTCGACGATTTCGGCACCGGCTATTCCAACCTGAGCTATCTGATCGACTTCTCGTTCGGCAAGCTGAAGATCGACCGCTCCTTCGTCAGCCGCATCGATACCGATTCCAGCTCGGGCGCTGTCGTCTCGACCATCGTCGGGCTATCGCGGGCGCTCGGCGTCGGCATCATCGCCGAAGGCGTCGAGACCGAGAACCAGGCGACGCTGCTGAGAGCCGCCGGTTGCGAGGTCGTGCAGGGTTATCTGTTCGGCCGCCCCGCGCCGCTCGAGATCGAGCTCGGCGCGTTGCGCCCTGTTCATGCCAGGCGCGAGCCGGCACGCCTCGTCAGCCTGCAGTAGGCCGCTGCGTTCTTTTCCTGGAGCAATCACGGGGACGGAAAACCGTCTCACGCTTTACCTGGAATTGCTTTAACGCCGCGCCGAAAACACCTTGAACATGCCATCGCGCGCGACCTCGGCGTGACTGGAGAAGGCTCCCGCCAGCACCTGTTCGTAGGGCAACTGCCGGTTCGCCACCATGAACAGGCGTCCGCCTGGTTTCAGTGCCTTCGACGCCGCACGGATCATGCCAGCGCCGATGCCCGGGTCGGCAGCCCTGCCGCTGTGGAAGGGCGGGTTCATGACGATCGCGTCGTAACCTCGCTCGACCGTTTCGGTCAGCAGATCGGTCCAGAAGAAGCGGGGCTCGACTGCGGTTGCGCGGATATTGACCTTTGCCGCCTCCAGGGCCTCGAAATCCGCTTCGTAGAGGTCGAGACCGGAAAGCCCTGTCGAGCGTTCCATCACTTCGGCCGCCAGATAGCCCCAGCCGGCACAGAAATCGGCGACATTGCCCGCAAGTTCCTGCGGCAGGCTGTCCAGCAGAAGCTTCGACCCTGCGTCGACCCGATCGAAGGAGAACATGCCGGGCGCGGTGCGGAAGCGGCCCTCGACGACCAGATCGGGATTGGCGGCGCGAAGCGCCCGGGCCGCATCCATGCCGGCCCGGCGGAACCAGAAGGCGACGCCGTGATGCTTCGGCAGGTGGGCTTCGAGCGGCGCTAGCGCGCCCACGCGCTTGCGCAGGCTGTCGATGCCGTCTTCCTTGCCGCCGGCGACGACGATCAACCCGCCGGGCGCGACGCGCTCGATGGCTTCGGCGATGCGCAGCTCGTTCTGGCCGCGATGCCGGCCGGCCAGCACAAGGGCAGCATCGAAGGCCGAGCCTTCCGCCTGCGGCGTGACCGAATAGCCGGCTGCCTGCAGAGCACGAAAATGCGGCCGAAAGCCTTGCACGAGATGCAGCGCCGCAGCGACGCCGCCGGGCAAACGGAAACCAGGCTTAGCGCCAAGAAAGAGGATCCGGGCATCGCTTCGCGGCCAAGGCAGCGCTTCGCCCTCAAACGGATAGAACAGCGTCTTCAGCGGCTCAGCGGCCATTCACCTACCCTTGAAGGGCGCTTGAAATAGAAACGGGCGCGACCTTGCAGCGCGCCCGTTTCAATCATGCGGTCAGGCCGATCAGGCGGCGTCTTCCTCGCCTTCCGGCTTCTTCTTTTCCTGAACGATTTCCTTGCCGGTCGCCTGGTCGACGACCTTCATCGACAGGCGCACCTTGCCGCGCTCGTCGAAGCCCATCAGCTTGACCCAAACCTTGTCGCCTTCCTTGACGACGTCGGAGGTCTTGGCGACGCGCTCATTGGCGAGCTGCGAGATGTGGACGAGACCGTCGCGCGGGCCGAAGAAGTTGACGAAGGCGCCGAAGTCGGCCGTCTTAACGACGGTACCTTCGTAGATCTCGCCAACTTCCGGCTCGGCGACGATGGTGTGGATCCACTTCTTCGCCGCCTCGATCTCCTTGGCGTTGGCCGACGCGATCTTGACCGTGCCGTCATCCTCGATGTTGATCTTGGCGCCGGTCTTCTCGACGATCTCGCGGATCACCTTGCCGCCGGAGCCGATGACGTCGCGGATCTTGTCGGTCGGGATGTGCATGACCTCGATGCGCGGCGCGAATTCGCCGAGCTCGGCGCGCGAGGAAGATATGGCATGCGCCATCTCGCCCAGGATGTGCAGCCGGCCTTCCTTGGCCTGGCCGAGCGCGATGCCCATGATCTCCTCGGTGATGCCATCGATCTTGATGTCCATCTGCAGCGAGGTAACGCCGTTGGCGGTGCCGGCGACCTTGAAGTCCATGTCGCCGAGATGGTCCTCGTCGCCAAGGATGTCGGAGAGCACCGCGAAGCGCTCGCCTTCCTTGATCAGGCCCATGGCGATGCCGGCCACGGGCTTGGCGATCGGAACGCCGGCATCCATCAGCGCCAGCGAGGTGCCGCAGACGGTCGCCATCGAGGACGAGCCGTTCGACTCGGTGATCTCCGAGACGACGCGCAGCGTGTAGGGGAACTGGTCCGCCGAAGGCAGCATCGGGTGGATTGCGCGCCAGGCAAGCTTGCCGTGGCCGATCTCGCGCCGGCCCGGCGAGCCCATGCGGCCGGTTTCGCCAACCGAATAGGGCGGGAAGTTGTAGTGGAGGAGGAACTTCTCCTTGTACATGCCGGTCAGCGAATCGACGAACTGCTCATCCTCGCCGGTGCCGAGCGTGGCGACGACCAGCGCCTGAGTCTCGCCGCGGGTGAACAGCGCCGAACCATGGGTACGCGGCAGGACGCCGACTTCGGCGACGATCTTGCGCACGGTCTTCAGGTCGCGGCCGTCGATCCGCGAGCCGGTGTCCAGGATGTTCCAGCGTACCACCTTGGCCTGGAGTTCCTTGAAGACGCTTGCGATCTGCTCGGAGGAGTATTTCGGATCCTCGCCTTCGGCCGGCGTGAACGCGGCCTTGACCTTCGCCTTGACGGCGTCGACGGCCGCGTAGCGGGACTGCTTCTCGATGATCTTGTAGGCGTCGCGAAGCTCGTCGCCGACAACCTTCAGCATCTCGCCTTCGAGCTGCGAATGGTCCGGCGCGGTGAAGTCGCGCGGATCCTTGGCGGCGACCTCGGCCAGCTTGATGATGGCGTCGATCACCGGCTGGAAGCTCTTGTGACCGAACACGACGGCACCGAGCATGAGCTCCTCGCTGAGCTCCTTGGCCTCGGATTCGACCATCAGCACGGCGTCGGCGGTGCCGGCGACGACGAGGTCGAGCTTCGATTCCTCCATCTCGTCGATATGCGGATTGAGCACATACTCGCCGTTGATGTAGCCGACGCGGGCGCCGCCGATCGGGCCCATGAAGGGCACGCCGGACAGCGTGAGCGCGGCCGAGGTAGCGACGATCGACAGGATGTCCGGATCGTTCTCGAGATCGTGCTGGACGACGGTGACGACGATCTGGGTGTCGTTCTTGTAGCCGTCAGCAAACAGCGGACGGATCGGGCGGTCGATCAGGCGGGAAACCAGCGTTTCCTTCTCGCTCGGACGGCCCTCGCGCTTGAAGTAGCCGCCGGGAATCTTGCCGGCGGCATAGGTCTTTTCCTGGTAGTTGACGGTGAGCGGGAAGAAATCGAGGCCGGGCTTCGGCTCCTTCATCGAAACGACGGTGGCGAGAACCACGGTCTCGCCGTAGGTGGCGAGCACCGCGCCGTCAGCCTGGCGAGCGATCTTGCCGGTTTCCAGGATGAGCGGACGGCCGCCCCATTCGATTTCCACTTTGTGTTGATTGAACATATCTTGTCCTTCATGTGCGGAAAGGGCCGCGCCGTCTCAACGGTCGCGGAGCATCCCTTCCCTGGCTTCCTTCGGGCAGCCACGGGCAAGACAACGGGAAGCTCGACAGGTGGCGATTGCCGAGCGAGCATCCTGCAATCCTGCCCCATGACCGTCCATGGGCGGTTCCGAACGGCCCTTTGCGCTTCCGGAACCGGGTCTGGCCGACCGGTCGGCCGGCCTTTTGCGCACGACGCCGGAAACCCCTGTTTCCGAGACGCGCCATGCGCGAATGCGAATTTCGAGAGCGCGCGGCGCGCTCCACTCCACCATCGGGCACCGGAGCGACCGGTCCGCCAATGCGCGACCGGCGGGCTCTCCGCAGAGAGCCCGCCGGTCAATTCGTCAGCGACGGAGACCGAGCTTGTCGATCAGCGTCTGATAGCGCGTGTCATCCTTGCGCTTGAGGTAATCAAGCAGGCTGCGGCGCTGGGAAACGAGAGCAAGCAAACCACGGCGGGAATGGTTATCCTTCTTGTGGTCCTTGAAGTGCTCCGTCAGGTTCTTGATGCGCTCGGAAAGGATGGCAACCTGGACTTCCGGGGACCCGGTATCGCCCTTCGCGGTCGCGAATTCGGCCATCAGTTCTTTTTTGCGATCGGCAGTAATCGACATCGTGTTTTTCCTTATCTGTTCGAGGAAACGGGACGCCCTCAGCCGGGATGTCGTCCAGCAGGGGCCGGTGCAAGCAACGCGTCAGGGCGCGAAGCTGCCGCGCATATAGTGCAATTTCCCGCAAAACACCAGCCTAATTGTCAAGCCGGCTTGTCGCATGTCCTGCCGCAAAAACAGAGGGTTCTGCTGCTACAGCCACTTCTTCCATTTGAAGAAGGCGACGAGCCCGACAGCAACGACCAGCATGAACAAAAGTGCCGCCGGGTAGCCGTAGTAGGCCTTGAGCTCCGGCATGTTCCAGGGCGAGCTATCCGGGTCGAAGTTCATGCCCCAGACACCGACGAGGAAGGTGAGCGGCATGAAGATCACCGAGACGATGGTCAGATAGGAGATGACGTCGTTGGTGCGTGCCTGGGTCAGCGACAGATGCATTTCGATCAAGCCGGTCAGCATGTCGCGCTGGGTCTCGACCAGCTCGATCAGCCGCAGCGCATGGTCGAGCGTGTCGTTGAAGAATATCTTGGTCTCGGCCTTCACGAAGAGCACGTCGTTGCGGATCAGCGTCGCCAGCGCGTCGCGCATCGGCCACAGCACGCCCTTCAGCACGTTGGCGTCGCGCCGCAATTCGTGCAACTGCCGCATCTGGTGCTTGTGGGGCGTGCTGAGCATCTGGTCTTCGATGCCGTCGACCAATTCGCTCACCGTCTCGATCGGCGGGAAATAGCTGTCGACGATGGCGTCGATCAGCGCATAGGCGAGATAGTCGGCGCCGCGCGAGCGCAGCCGGTTGGGCATGGGAGCCGCGATGCGCTTGCGCACTGGATCGAACGGGTCGCCCTCGCGCTCCTGAAAGGTGACGACGAAATTCTCGCCGAAGAACACCGCGATCTGCTCGTAGCGATGCGCGGCGACATCGTCGATCATGCGCATGACGACGAAGGCGTGGTCCTCGAAGAAATCCACCTTCGGCCGCTGGCCGGTGTTGACGACATCCTCGAGCGCCAGCGGATGAAGGTCGAAAATCCGGCCGATCTCTTCGATCAGCGGGATGTTCGCGAGCCCCGTGCAATCAAGCCAGACGACCGGCCAGCGGTCGCAATGGGTGTTGAGCTCGTCGATGCTGGCATTGTCGATGGTTTTGTATTTCTCCGGCGAGATCAACGTCAGCCGAAGCTCGCTGCGCCGCGCCGCCGGATCGGCGATCAAGGTGCCGGGCGAAGCGCCGACCGGCGGCCGGCGGATTTTCAGCGGCGCCCGCTTTCCGACGGTCTCAGCCATTGCCACAATCCTCTGGGCCATAATCCTCTGGGCCATGATTCCTCTGGGCCATGAGCTCCCCTGGGGCGCGACGTCATAGCAGATCGCTGCTCTAACCGTCGGTTTTCATGCAATTCCGACGAGAACCGTTACACGTTTTCCTGGAACTGCGAGCCGAAACTAGCCGAGTGCCGTCAACCGGCAAAGACCCGCTTGGGCTTGAACATGCCCTGTTCGATGGCGCCGATGGCGACGAGCTTGCCGCGCGCCGTGGCACAGGCCTCCTCGGCCTCGACCGGCGCGTCGCGCCCTCGAATGATGACGGGATTGCCGAGGCGGATCTTGGTCGCGGCGTCGTCGCTGACGGCGACCTGCGGCAAGCAGTCAAGTGCTGCGGCGGTCTCGACCAGCAGCGCATCGATGGCGCCGAAATCGACCGACACCTCGGCTTCTTCGTCCGAATTCTCATCCGTCTTGCCGCCGAAGCGCGCCGCTTCGAGCTCGGCGACGGTGACGAAATCGTCCGCCGTGAACGGCTCGACCTCGACGCGGCGCAACTCGGAGATGTGGCCAAAGCAGCCCAGATCGCGACCCATGTCGCGCGCCAGCGAGCGCACATAGGTGCCCTTGCCGCACTCGACCTCGAAGACGGTTCTATCGACACCATGCTCGACGATGTCCAAACGGCCGATTTCGATCTCGCGGGCGGGAATGTCGACCGTCTCGCCGTCGCGGGCAAGATCGTAGGCGCGCTCGCCGGCAATCTTGACGGCAGAAAATTGCGGCGGCGTCTGCATGATGACGCCGGTGTATTTCGGCAGCAGCGCCCGCACCTCGGCCTCGGCCGGGCGGCGGTCCGAGCTGTTCGTCACCGGCCCTTCGAGGTCGTCGGTCGACCGCTCCTCGCCCCAGGCGACGGTGAAGCGGTAGACCTTGGCGCCATCCTGCACGTAAGGCACGGTCTTGGTCGCCTCGCCGAGCGCGATCGGCAGCATGCCGGAAGCCAACGGGTCGAGCGTGCCGGCATGGCCGGCCTTCTCCGCTTGGAACAGCCATTTGATCTTGGAGACGGCTTCGGTCGAGCCCATGCCGACCGGCTTGTCCAGCACCACCCAGCCGGAGACCGGCCGGCCCTTTTTCTTGCCGCGGCGCGCCACCTATTCCTCGTCCTTGTCGTTGTTTTTATTCTGGTGGTCGAGATCGCGCGCGACCACGGGCGATTTCAGCAATTCGTTGATCCTGGCGAAATTGTCAAAAGACGTATCGAGCCGGAAGCGAAACTCGGGCATGTACTTCATCTGCCTGAGCGCGCCCGAGACGCGGCCGCGAATGAATTTCGCATGCCTGTTGAGCGCCCCGACCACGGCATCGGCGTCGCCGACACCAAGCGGTGAAACGAAGGCGGTGGCGATCTTGAGGTCGGGCGACATGCGTACTTCCGAGACCGAGACGACACTGTTCTCGATCACCGGGTCGATGATTTCGCCGCGCTGCAGGGTCTCGGATAGGGCGTGACGCACCTGCTCGCCGACGCGCAGCATGCGCTGGGAGGGGCCTGATGTTGTCGAACGGGACATTTTTCTTCAGTCCTGAAATCGTGAAGCGCGGGATGGGACCGCGCCACATGTCTCAACTACGAAACAAGGATCTCGGGCGGCAGCCTTGCGGCCGCCGCCCGGTGAATTCCGGCAAGTATATCCGAAATTAGAGCGTCCGGCTCACCATCTCGACGCGGAAGCACTCGATGACGTCGCCGACGCGCATGTCCTCGTAGTTCTGGAAGGCCATGCCGCATTCCTGACCGCCCGGCACTTCCGAAACCTCGTCCTTGAAGCGCTTCAGCGTCTTCAGCGTGCCTTCGTGGACGACGACGTTGTCGCGGATCAGGCGCACGCCCGCGCCACGCTCGACCTTGCCTTCGGTGACGCGGCAGCCGGCGATCTTGCCGACCTTCGAGATGTCGAAGATCTCGAGGATTTCGGCATTGCCGATGAAGGTCTCGCGCCGCTCGGGCGAGAGCATGCCGGAAAGAGCTGCCTTAACGTCATCGACGAGGTTGTAGATGATCGAATAGTAGCGGATCTCGATGCCGGCAGCGGCAGCAGCCGTGCGCGCCTGCGCATTGGCGCGGACGTTGAAGCCGATGATCGCAGCGCCCGAGGTCTCGGCAAGCGAGACGTCGGTTTCTGTGATGCCGCCGGCACCCGAATGGACGATCCGTACCCTGACCTCGTCGTTGCCGAGCTTTTCGAGCGCAGCGTTGATCGCTTCGATCGAGCCCTGCACGTCGCCCTTGATGACCAGCGGAAACTCCTTCAGCCCGCTCGCCTGCAACTGCGACATCATCTGCTCGAGCGAGCCGCGCTGGCCGGCATGCTTGGCCACCGCCTTCTCGCGCGCCAGGCGCTGGCGATACTCGGTGATCTCACGCGCACGCGCCTCGTTGTTGACGACCGCGAAGCGATCGCCTGCCTGCGGCGTGCCCTGGAGGCCGAGCACCTCGACCGGCATTGCCGGCGGCGCTTCCGGCACATGCTCGCCGCGATCGTTGACCAGCGCGCGGACACGGCCCCATTCGTTGCCGGCGACGATGATGTCGCCGGGCATCAGCGTGCCGGTCTGCACCAGCACGGTGGCGACCGGACCGCGGCCCTTGTCCAGCTGCGCCTCGATGACCGCGCCTTCGGCGGTGCGGTCGGGATTGGCCTTGAGGTCGAGGACTTCGGCCTGCAGCAGAATCGCTTCCAGCAGCTTATCGAGATTGGTGCCCTTGGTCGCCGAAACCTCGACGTCCAGCACCTCACCGCCCATCGATTCCACGAACACTTCGTGGCGCAGCAGTTCAGTGCGCACCTTCTGCGGGTCGGCGTCGCGCTTGTCGATCTTGTTGATCGCCACGATGATCGGCACGCCGGCCGCCTTGGCGTGATTGATCGATTCGATCGTCTGCGGCATGACGCTGTCGTCGGCCGCCACCACCAGCACGGCGATGTCGGTCACCTGGGCGCCGCGAGCGCGCATCGCCGTGAAGGCGGCGTGGCCGGGCGTGTCGATGAAGGTGATCTTCTGACCGTTCTTCTCGATCTGGTAGGCGCCGATATGCTGGGTGATGCCGCCGGCCTCGCCGGAGACGACATTGGCGTTGCGGATGGCGTCGAGCAGCGAGGTCTTGCCGTGGTCGACATGGCCCATGATGGTCACCACGGGCGGACGCGACACCAGGTCTTCCGGGCGGTCGGCGATGTTGAACAGGCCTTCCTCGATGTCGGACTCGGCGACGCGGCGGACCGTATGGCCGAATTCGGAAGCGACCAGCTCGGCCGTGTCGGCGTCGATGACGTCGCCCGGCTTCAGGATCTGGCCCTGCTTCATGAAGAACTTGACCACGTCCACGGCGCGCTCGGACATGCGCTGCGCCAGTTCCTGGATGGTGATGGTTTCGGGCAGGATCACTTCGCGCATGACTTTCTCGCGCGGCTCGTTGTGCATCGCGCGCTTGAATTTTTCCTGGCGGCGGCGCATCGACGACAGCGAGCGTCCGCGCGCATCTTCATCCGACAGCGCGGTGTTCAGCGTCAGCTTGCCGCGGCGACGGTCTTCCTCGCCCTTGGTCGGCTTGGCCGGCCGCGCGACTTCCGGCGTGGCCAGACGGCGCACAGGCGCTCCGGCGCCGGCACCACCAGGGCGCCGCGGCTTGACCTCCTCTTCCTCGTCGGCCGTGGCCAGCTCGGCGGCTTGCGGGGCGCGGCGGCGCGCTTCTTCCTCGGCGCGGCGGCGGGACTCGGCCTCGGTTTGCAGACGTGCCTCTTCTTCGGCCTGACGGCGGGCGGACTCCTCACGCTCGCGCTTGCGGCGCTCTTCCTCCTCGGCGCGGCGCTTGGCCTCTTCCTGGGCGCGCTGACGATCCTCGATCTCACGCGCCTTGGAGCCTTCGAGCGCCCTGCGGCGCGCTTCCATCTCGCCGCGCGACAATTCGTTCAGCACCATGCCGGAGCGTTCCGGCTGCGGCGGCGCCTTCGGCGCTTCCTGCACGGCAGGCGCGGGTGCCGCGGCTGCGGGCTTCGGGGTGAAGACGGACGGCGCCACCGGCTCCGGCTTGTCGCCGGGCAGCGAGAACTTGCGCTTCTTGGTCTCGACCACGACCGACTTGGTGCGTCCGTGCGAGAAACTCTGGCGCACGGTGCCCTGCTCGAGGCCAGGGCGCTTCAGCGTCAAGGTCTTCTTCGGCGTAACGCTCAACGTCTTGTCGTCGCCCGATTTCGTATCGCTCATTCCATATCCTCTGCGGCATCATCATCGTCAGCAACGGCCGCAAGCATTGCCAAATCGTCCGGGGTTCCGCCCCGATAACGGTCGAGCGCAACCATGCGCTTCTCAACCGCCTTACCCGCATCCTGCGCGAGGACGGCAGCATGTATCACATTTGTACCCCCCAATGCCAAGCTCAACTCGGCTTCGGGGAAAAGTTTGTAGGCCGGTGTAGCGGGGCCGCCGAGATGAACGGTTGCCCGCCGCGCCTGACTGATCTTGCGCACGCCGTCGTCCGAGGCTTCCCTCGCGTGCAGCACGAAGAGCGCCTGCCCGTCGCGCACGGCAGCCTCTACCTTGGCGGCGCCCAGTACGACCGCTCCGGCCTTGCGAGCAAGACCCAACATGCCCAGGGCGGATCTGGAAAGCAGCCCGTCGACCATGTCGCCGAGTTCGGCTGGAACGGTGACCTGCGCCTTGAAAGCGCGGGCAAACAGGTTCTTCGCCGCTGCCTTGTCGATATGTAGGCGATCGGCGGTGACCCAGCAACCGCGGCCGGGCAGATTTCGCTTGATGTCCGGAACGACGGCCGAATCCGGGCCGACGACGAAGCGGATCAGTTCATCCGCTTCGGCCTGCCTGCGCGTGACGATGCAAGTGCGATCGTTCATGTCGTCCACGGGTTTTGCGATTGGTGGTCACCTCACGCACCGACGGTTTCACCGGCCGCTTCCTCAGCGGCCAGTTCTTCCTCGGAAATCCAGCCGGCCTTCTTGCGAGCGGTCAGCACCATCTGCTCGGCATCGGCGCGCGAGACGCCGTGATCGGCGAGCACACCGGGATAGACCTTGGTCTCGCCGTCCTTGCGTTCCTTCCAGCCGATCAGGTCGTCGGCGGCATAGCCGGCGAAGTCCTCGATCGTCTTCACGCCGTCCTCGCCGAGGGTCACCATCATGGCCGTGGTGATGCCGGGGATCTCGCGCAGCTCGTCCTCGACGCCGAGCGCCTTGCGCTTCTCGTCGTGCTCGGCCTCGATCTTCTCCAGATATTCGCGGGCGCGCGACTGGATTTCCGAAGCGGTGTCCTCGTCGAAGCCGTCGATCGAGGAGATTTCGCCAGAATCGACATAGGCGACTTCCTCGACGCTGGTAAAACCTTCCGAGGCAAGCACCTGGCCGACCATCTCGTCGACATCGAGGGCTTCCATGAAGAGGGCCGAACGCTCGACGAATTCCTTCTGGCGGCGCTCGCTCTCTTCCTGCTCGGTCAGGATGTCGATGTCCCAGCCGGTGAGCTGCGAGGCAAGACGAACATTCTGGCCGCGGCGGCCGATGGCCAGCGACAGCTGGTCGTCCGGCACGACCACCTCGATGCGCTCCGCATCCTCGTCGAGCACCACCTTGGCGACTTCCGCCGGCTGCAGCGCGTTGACGATGAAGGAAGCGGCCGAAGGCGACCACGGAATGATATCGATCTTCTCGCCCTGCAATTCGCCGACCACCGCCTGGACGCGGCTGCCGCGCATGCCGACGCAGGCGCCGACCGGATCGATGGAGGAATCCCGCGAGATGACGGCGATCTTGGCGCGCGAGCCCGGATCGCGGGCGACCGACTTGATCTCGATGATGCCGTCGTAGATTTCCGGCACTTCCATGGTGAAGAGCTTGGCCATGAACTGCGGATGCGTGCGCGACAGGAAGATCTGCGGGCCGCGCTGCTCGCGGCGCACGTCGTAGACATAGGCGCGGACGCGGTCGCCATATTTGTAGTTCTCGCGCGGGATCAGCTCGTCGCGGCGGATGATCGCCTCGCCGCGGCCGAGGTCGACGATGACGTTGCCATATTCGACGCGTTTGACGGTGCCGTTGACGATCTCGCCGATGCGGTCCTTGTACTCGTCATACTGACGATCGCGCTCGGCCTCGCGCACCTTCTGGACGATGACCTGCTTGGCCGACTGCGCGGCGATGCGGCCGAAATCCATCGGCGGCAGCTGTTCGGCGATGAAGTCGCCGAGCTGGGCGTCGGGATTGCGCTCGCGCGCCGTGGAAAGGGCGATCTGCGTCGCGTAATCCTCGACCTTCTCGACCACTTCCATCAGCCGCTGCAGCTTCATCTCGCCCGTATTGGGATTGATGTCGGCACGGATATTGGTTTCCTGCCCATAACGCGAACGCGCCGCCTTCTGGATCGCATCGGCCATCGCGGCGATGACGATCTGCTTATCGATCGACTTTTCACGCGCGACCGCATCGGCGATCTGCAGCAGTTCGAGCCTGTTGGCGCTTACAACCATTGTCTTTCTCCCGACTTCGCTCCGGGCATCGGCCCTGAAGCTCGATCAACTTTCCTGTTCGGTTTCGTTTTCTTCGCCGGCGATTGCATCTTCTTCCGCTTCGCCCCGGCGTTTTTTTGCTTCCTTGCGGGCCCTGTTGTCCTTCGACAGGGCCTCGCGGATAAGATCGTCGGTCAGCACCAGGCGCGCCTCGGCAATCGCGTCATAGGGCACGCGTACCGTCGGCTCTTCGCCATAGGCCGCCTTGTCGCGCTCCAGCAAAATGCCGTCGGAGTCCGCCTCGGCGATCTTGCCTTTGAAGCGCTTGCGGTCGCCGATGAGGACCGACGTCTCCATCTTGACCAGATGGCCGGTCCAGGTGGTGAAATCCGATTTGCGCACCAGCGGCCGGTCGATGCCCGGCGACGAGACTTCGAGATGATACGCCTTTTCGATCGGATCTTCGACATCGAGCGCGGGCGAAACCGCGCGGCTGACCTCTTCGCAATCCTCGACGGTCATGGTGCCGTCGTCGCGCTCGGCCATGATTTGCAGCGTCAGCCCGTTCTGGCCGGTCAGTTGAACCCGCACGAGGCGGAAGCCGATGGCCTTCAGCACCGGCTGTATGATCAGCGCAATGCGCGCATCGATACCGCTTTCGCGGATGATACGGTCGTCGGCCTCGCTTGCCGCTGCGGTCATAAGTTTCCTGTCGCCTTGTCGCTCCGGCCGGCAGGTAACAAAAAAGAGCGGGACCGGGTGGACCCACTCTTCGTCATACCGACCAAGAATTTGAGGCTGATATAAACGATCCCGCCCGGCGTTTCAAGCCTGACGATGCATCGGACAAGCCCCGGGGGGTAGCAGCGTTGCGTGCCGAGCATGGCGGCTATGCGCCGGCGCCTCTGTAATCTTCGCCTGCCGGCACCCATCTATGTTGCAGTGCAGAAAGAAAGGTCGCGCGCACTGGCGCGCGAAGGTATTTGTCATGGACCGTGGATTGTTTTTTGTGATTGGCGATTTTCTTGGCACGTTCGGCAGCGCGGCTGCCGCATCGCGGGCCGTCGAGGCGAACCGCAAGCCGCGCCGCAGTGACCTGAAGAAACTCGGCATCGACCCGGCCGCTTTCGACAAGCTCGGCCGCTTTTAGGCCGCCCACGGAAGAAACGGACAATAACTGAGTACGAGCTTAAGCCTCGAGGCGCAGAATTCGTTGGCGGTCGCGGCTTCTTCGAGAGGCAGCCCTCGCCCCTACTTCTGGGCTTCTACGAGCGACGCAGCGATTGCAGCAATCGAACGGAACAAGACAAGCGGATCGTCCTTCGTCGGCAGAAATCCCCGTCTTTGCCAGAATTGCGCCGCCGCCCCGTCGATTGCATTGACCATGAGCGCACGTCCTCCAATCAGATCTGCAGCCTGAACGCAGCGCTGAAGCGCGTGCTTCAGCAAGCCAGTGCCGACACCGCGCCCAGCCCATTCTGTATCGGTCGCAAGCTGGCCAAGGAGAAGACAGGGCACCGGATCGGGCGGTTGCCCTGTGCGGATCGACCGGGGCAAGATCGACGGCACCACAGCCGTCGGCGCCAAGCCATAATATCCGACCACTCGGCCGGCCTCGTGGACAACGAGAACGGCCGTGAAGCCTTTCTCCTGATTGGAGAGCGCGCGCGTTTTCAGCCAGTGATCAAGTGTAGGTTTCCCGCAGGAAAACCCGGAAACGTCGTGAGCTGCGCCAAGCGGTTCGGGAGCCGATAAGGCCACGGCCTAGCGCTTTGCTGCGTAACCGGCTTCCCAGGGCGCGGGCCGCTTCGCCAATTCCACCATGTCGGGAACCGGAGCGACCGGGGCCGACAGAACCTCCATAAACTCCGCGAAGCCTTCCGGGCTCATGCGGATAAGGCGGCTGTCCATCAACACATCTTCGGCCGCGCGCACGGCAGCATCGCGCACGAAATCCGTGCGGGACCGGCCGCGGAGAGCGGCGGCACGATCAATGATCGCCACGTCCGCCTCCGGCAGGCGCATCGAGATCGGGTATTCCTTACGTTCCACCGTGGCGGCCATAATTATCTCCCTGCCGTTAATATGGCTAGTATGGCAGCATGTAGCGCGAACTGCAATACATGAATCATCCCAGGCCGGCCGCAAGCCGGGTTCTCTGCGACCGGGAAGACCACTTTGCAAGCGATCGCCGCTGCTGAGCGGCTGGTTACCGGTTCCTGGGAAGTTAGTGCTGGGTCGGCCTACTTCCGGATAAAGGTCAGATAGGCGGGCCGCCTTCCCGCGCGAAGGGCCTTCGCCTCGTAGCGGGTGCCGGGCCAGCCCTCATAGGGCGTGTGCCAGTCGGCAGCCTCGTTTGCCTGCCAGGCGAAACTGCCATTGGCGCTGCAGGCGAGCAGCGTCCAGTTCACATAGCTGTCGATATCGGAGGCGAAGCGGAATCTCCCGCCCGGCTTCAGCACCCGGGCGAACCGGTCGAGATTGGCGGGGCTGACAAAGCGCCGCTTCCAGTGCTTCTTCTTCGGCCAGGGATCGGGATAGAGCAGGTCGATGCCGTCGAGCGAGGCTGGCGGCAGCCAGTCGAGCAGACGCGTGGCGTCGTCGTCATAGACTTTCAGATTGGCGAGCGGGCGCTTGTCGAGCGCCGTCATCATCTTGGCCATGCCGTTGACGAAGGGCTCGACGCCGATGAAACCGGTCGCCGGAGCCTCCGTCGCGCGATGCAGAAGATGTTCGCCGCCGCCGAAGCCGATCTCCAGCCGACAGGCTGAAACCTCCGCCTTGAACAGCGTTCCAAGGTCCGCGGGTGTCTCCGCCGTCAGGTCGAGGCGATAGGCGCGCAAGCCACGTTCAAGCGCCTCGGCCTGCTGCGGACGAATGGTCTTGCCGTGCCGGCGGCCGAAAAATCCTTCGGTCGCGCGGCTTGGCCTGTCGGTTGGCTCCATGAACAGGTCTGGCGACGCCGTCAGGCGGCAATCGCATCGGCAACCGCGTCCTTGAGCGCCTTGGCAAGGTCCGTCTTCTCCCAGGAGAAGGAACCGTCGCGGCCGGCCTTGCGGCCGAAATGGCCATAGGACGAGGTTTTCGCGTAGATCGGCTTGTTGAGGTCGAGATGACGGCGGATGCCGGAAGGCGAGAGATCCATCACCTTGCGCAGCGCCTCCTCGAGCCTGGCCTCGTCGACCCTGCCGGTGCCGTGCAGGTCAACATAGACCGACAGGGGCTGGGCGACGCCGATGGCGTAGGAAAGCTGGATGGTGCAGCGGTCGGCGAGCTTGGCCGCTACCACGTTCTTGGCGAGATAGCGCGCCGCATAAGCAGCCGAACGGTCGACCTTCGTGGTATCCTTGCCGGAGAAGGCGCCGCCGCCATGGGGCGCAGCACCGCCATAGGTATCGACGATGATCTTGCGGCCGGTCAGGCCGGCATCGCCGTCTGGCCCGCCGATCACGAACTTGCCGGTCGGGTTGATGTACCAGTTGCAGTCGTCGGCGACCTTGAGTTCGCCAAGCGCCTCGCGAACGTATGGCTCGACGACATTGCGGACCTTCTTCGAATCCCAGCTCGAGTCGAGGTGCTGGGTGGAAAGCACGATCTGCGTCACTTCCGCCGCCTTGCCGTTGGCATAGCGCACGGTGACCTGGCTCTTGGCGTCCGGGCCGAGCTTGGCGGCCTCGCCGTTGCCTTCGTGGCGCGCGGCGGCAAGCAATTCGAGGATCTTGTGACTGTAGTAGATCGGCGCCGGCATCAGGTCCGGCGTCTCGCGGCAAGCATAGCCGAACATGATGCCCTGGTCGCCGGCGCCTTCCTCGCCCTGGCGGTCGGCGGCATTGTCGACGCCCTGGCCAATGTCCGGCGACTGGCCGTGCAGCAGCACCTCGATCTTGGCCGTCCTCCAGTGGAAGCCAGCCTGCTCGTAGCCGATCTCACGGATGGCCTTGCGGGCGACCGATTTGAACTTGGTCGGATTGACGACTGGGTGGCCCGCCGCATCCTTGAGGATGTTGCCTGCCTTGTCCTTCTTCAGCAGCGTCTCGGGAACCCTGACCTCGCCGGCGATGACGACGCGGTTGGTGGTGGCCAGCGTCTCGCAGGCAACGCGCACCTTCCACGGGTCCATGCCCGTCTTCCTGGCCTCGCGATAGACGAGATCGACGATCTCGTCGGAGATACGGTCACAGACTTTGTCGGGATGGCCTTCGGAGACGGATTCCGAGGTGAAGAGATAGTTCTGCCGCGTCACGGGTGTCCCCTCTTGAAAAGGATCGGCAAGGCTGCCGATTTTGGCGCGCCACGTGTTAGCGGTGCCGGGCGCCGCTCGTCAAGCGGCGCGACAGATCTGGCATGACTATCGGCACAATCAACTTGTGCCACCGGCGGCAGGGTACCGCCGGCGACATGAGCCTGGATTCACTCGGCGTCGTCCGGCGAAAGGGACTTCACAAGATCGATAATCCGGCGCCGCACCTTGACGTCGGGAATCTTGACGAAGGCACGATTGAGCTGAAGCCCTTCCGGGCTGCCGCAGAATTCGATCGCGAAAGTCATCGAGGCATCCTCGGCAAATCCCCGATTGCCGGTGACCGCCTCCTGACCGGGGGCGTCCTCGAAGAAGAAGGCGACAGGGACGCTCAGGATGGAGGCGATTGCCTGCAGGCGGCTGGCGCCGACCCTGTTGGTCCCCTTTTCGTACTTCTGTATCTGCTGAAACGTGATGCCGAGATTTTCACCCAGCTTTTCCTGGCTCATTCCAAGCATATTGCGACGCAGCCGAATACGACTGCCGACATGAATGTCGATCGGATTCGGCTTCTTCTTGTTCTCTTCTGTCATTTTTTCCTCGCCGAATTTTTCCGGCTTTTTCTATTTTTGCCGCCCAAACGAAACCGGAGCCACCTGCCCCAACAGAACCCCTCCAACCGACTTCGAGAAAATTTTAGGCGTTACAGTATGAGTTTCTAATGTGCCGACTGTCAATTCACCCGTAGCCGCTGCCTTACATTCAATGTGAGGGCCGCGAGGGCAAACAGCAACATGATCAGCAATCCGTTAATTCGCCGCTGATCGGCGGTTAGCAGGGCGCGCCCGGAAACCGGCACATGCGCGTCGATGGCGCCGCGCGCATCGACTGCCAGGGCATCGACGATGCGCCCACGCGAATCGACAACGGCAGAGATGCCGTTGTTGGCCGCACGCAACAAAGGCACTCCATTCTCCACCGCACGAATCTGCGCCTGCCTGAAGTGCTGGTAGGGCCCTGGCGTGTCGCCAAACCAGGCGTCGTTGGTGACGTTCACAATAAGCTCGGATGACGCTGCATCGATTGCAACGAGGTCAGGAAAGATGACCTCGTAACAGATGAACGGAACCGCGCGCAGGCCGTTCGGCACCGCGATCGGATGGCGTTCGTTGCCGGCGGCGAAATTCATCGGTCCGGCAACGAGCTGGCCTATGCCGAAACGCTCGAACAGGCCGGCAAAAGGCAGATATTCGCCGAACGGCACCAGATGCACCTTGTCGACAGCATCGACGATCTCGCCCTTGTCGTTGATCGCCACCACGGAGTTGTAATAACGGCTGCCGGCATTGCCTGCGCCACCCTCCTCGCGCACCACGCCGGCGATCAGCATCTGGCCGTCGCCCAGCATATCGCCCAAGGCCGTCAGCGCGTCCGGACGCTCCGTGAACAGGAACGGCACGGACGTTTCCGGCCACAGGATCAGTTGCGGCTTGGCATGACCTTGCTCCGGTGCCTTCGCCGAAATCCCCATCAGCGTGGCGAAGATGCGGTCGCGCACCGAGGCATCCCATTTCTCGGTGAGGTCGACGGCGGGCTGAACGATGCGCACGTCGATCGAGCGGGTGGCCGGCGGGGCTGGGACGGCAAGCCTGAAATAGCCGAAGCCGACGTGAGCGGCAACGAGAGCGACGAACAAGGCCAAGCCCAGCCTGAGATGCCGGCGCGCCGCGACAAGCGCCGGCAGGGAAAAGACAAAAACGGCGAGCGCGTTCATGCCGATCATGCCCGTCACCGACACGCTTTGCATCAGGAGGGGCACCGGCATTGCGGCATAGCCGACGGCATTCCAGGGAAAGCCGGTGAACAGGAAATCGCGCAGCCATTCCGCAAGGCCGAAGCCGAAGGCAAGTGCGGCGATGCGGCCGATATCACTGCTCCAGCAAAGCCGCGCCACGAGCGTCGCAAAACCATAGAAGAAGGCGAGCCCAAAGGGGATGCCGACGACGGCGAAGGGCAGCGCCCAAGCGAAGCTGTCGGCCTCGACAAGAAGGGCCTGGCCGATCCACCAGAGGCCGGCGAGGAAATAGCCGAAGCCGAACCACCAGCCGATGGCGAAAGCCGGGCGAAGGCGACGCAGCCAGCCGTCGGAGGCTTCACCGGTGGCGCCGTCGAGCAGCCAGACAAGCACCGGAAACGAGACGAAACAGACGGCGAAGAAATCGTAAGGCGCCTGGGCGAGAACCGCGAGCGCTCCCGCGACAAACGCTACCAGCGACCGCCGCCACCCCCACAGCAGAATTATCCGGCCGGCAAAGCGCTGCATTCAACTTTCCAAGTCGCGCGAATCAGGCAGCCAGAGATTTAACAGGCAGAGCCGGATGCTCCAAACATGAGTGAGCGCAACCAAATTCACGGTCGCGCTAACGGTGCCACCCTTCAATGCTGAGGCCGCTCAGTCGCTCGGCCTCCTCTTTGGGCACAATGCGCACGGTCTGTGTAAAGGTCCAGACATGGCCTTCTGGATCGCGGGCTCGATATTGCCGTTCGCCGTAGAAACGATCGATGGGCTCCTCGACGATTTCTGCCCCCGCGGCGCGCGCTTTCTCGCAATGGGCGCCGAGGTCTTCCCTCAATCGGATATAACCGACTGCGTGTTCTTGCCGCCGACAGAGGCGGGGCTGGCAATATGCGCGGCCCATTCGGCATCGACGATGATATAGCCGTCGCCGAACCGCATTTCGGCATGAACAAGTCGCCCGTCGCTGTCGCTCGCCAGCATGCTCGGCTCGAAGGCGAACGCCGCCTGAAGCCAGGCCAAAGCCGCGCGGGGATTTTGATAGAAGACGCCAGAGCCTGAGGACAGCGTGCTTGAACGGGTCATCGATCGCATGAGAGAATATCAGGCCTGCTCGGTGCGCGCCGCGCGGCGGCGCTGCCGTTCGCCCTTCGGGCTCTGCACGATGCGCACCCGCTTGACGCGGCGCGGATCGGCGTCGAGCACGTGGAATTCGAAGCCCGGTATGGCCTGCACCACTTCGCCACGGGCCGGAACCCGGCCGAGCGTGTTGAAGATCATGCCGCCGATGGTGTCGACATATTCACCGTGCTCGCCCGCGGCGAAATCCTCGCCGATCATCTTGGCGACCTCGTCGATCTCGGCCTTGCCGTCGACCACGAACACGCCGTCTCCGATCCGGGTGATCATCGGCTCGTCGTCGTCGTGCTCGTCCTCGATGTCGCCGACCACCATCTCGACGATGTCTTCCAGCGAGGCGAGGCCGTCGGTGCCGCCATATTCGTCGATGACCAGCGCCATCTGGGTGCGCGTCGTCTGCATGCGCCCCATCAGGTCGGAAGCAAGCATCGATGGCGGCACGAACAGTACCGGACGGATCAGGTCGAGATCGCCGATGGTGCGGGCGAGATCGACCTGGGCCAGATCGAGGATGGTCGGCGCCTGCGCCTTCCTGTTCGCGCGGCCCTTCTTGACGCGGGCGACCTTGGTGATGTGGGCAAGAACGTCGCGTATGTGGACCATGCCGCGCGGATCGTCGAGCGTTTCGGAATAGACCGGCATGCGGGAATGACCGGACTGTTCGAAGAGGGCAAGCAGATCGCCAAGCGAGGTGGTGATCTCGACCGCCTCGATATCGGCACGCGGCACCATGACGTCCTCGACGCGCACTTCGCGCAGCCGCAGGATGTTGTTGAGCATCGCACGTTCGCCGGGCGAGAAGGATTCGGCATCGGTGGCCGTCTCGGCCAGCGCGTCGGCGATCTCCTCGCGCAGGTTGGTGCCGTTGCGGTGCCTGAACAGGCCTAGCACGCGATCGAAGAGAGAAGGACCGGCATGCGAAGGCTCGGCGGCCACGCTGCCGGTCGGAATACTCGGACTGGAGCCCTCTTCCGATTTTTCGGAAGGCTTGGCCGCACTGCCGGCGTCCGGACGGGCGGCAGTTTCTGGTTTATCGTTCATCGCCATCAGGTCAATTGGTCTTTTTTGTTACGCGTAGGGATCGGGAATGGCAAGCCTCGCAAGCGCCGCGCGCTCGATCGCTTCCATCTCCTCGGCCTCGGCGTCGGTCTCGTGATCATGGCCCAGAAGATGCAGCAGGCCATGGATGACGAGATGGGTGATATGGTTCGCCAGCGGCTTGTCTTCCAGTGCGGCCTCACGCGCAACGGTCTCGGAAGCAAGCACGATGTCGCCCAACATCGGCGGCAACTCGGCGCCTTTCGGAACGGAAAAAGCCGGGAAAGACAGTACGTTGGTCGGCTTGTCCTTGCCGCGCCATTCGGCGTTGAGAGTGCGGATATGGGCGTCGTCGGAAAAAACGACGCTGAGCTCCGAAGCGCCGCTCGCGCCGGTTTCGGCAAAGGCGGCAGCGACGGCCTGATCGACCAGGTGCGCCAGCTCGGCCTCAGGGGGCCAGTCGCCGGCCTCGACGAAAATATCGATGTCGACCGGCGTCTTGCCGCTGGATCCCGGATTTTCAGTCATGGGGCCTGGATCAGCTCTCGGCGCCGAGCCCTCTGGCGAACTTGCCGTCCCGGTCATAGGCCTTGACGATCTCGGCAACCAGCGGATGGCGCACGACATCGCCCTCGTTGAAGCGGACCGTGACGATGCCCGGCACGCCGTCGAGGATGCGCAGCGCCTCGACCAGGCCCGACTTGGTGTTGGGCGGCAGGTCGATCTGGGTCGGATCGCCGGTGACGATCATGCGCGAGTTCTCGCCGAGACGGGTGAGGAACATCTTCATCTGCATCGGCGTGGTGTTCTGCGCCTCGTCGAGGATCACCGCGGCATGCGCCAGCGTGCGGCCGCGCATGAAGGCTAACGGCGCGATCTCGATGACCTCGGCGGCGATCGCCCGCTCGACCTTGTCGGCCGGCATCATGTCGTATAGCGCGTCGTAGAGGGGCCGCAGATAGGGGTCGACCTTCTCCTTCATGTCGCCGGGCAGGAAGCCGAGCCGCTCGCCGGCCTCGACCGCCGGGCGCGACAGCACGATGCGCTCGACCATGCCGCGCTCGAGCAGCATCGCCGCATGGGCCACCGCCAGATAGGTCTTGCCTGTGCCGGCCGGGCCGATGCCGAAGACCATTTCGGAGCGCTCCAGCGCGCGCATATAGGCGTCCTGGTTGAGCGAGCGGGCATAGATCGTGCGCTTGCGCGTGGCGATCTGGGCGGCCGAAACCTTGCCCTTGCGCTCCATGGTGGGCAGCGTGAGCTGGTCGTCGGCGGCGATCGCCATGCGCACGGCGCCGTCGACGTCGGATTGGCCGATATCGACGCCCTTCTGCAGAATGCCGTAGAGCGTGTCGAGCGCGCGGCGCGCCTGCTCGGCGGCCGAAGCCGTGCCCTTGATCGCAAGCTGGTTACCGCGCGAACGGATATCGACGCCGAGCTTCTGCTCGAGACGAGCCAGATTCTCGTCGAACTGGCCGTATAGGGCGCTGGCAAGCTTGTTGTTGTCGAAGGTCAGTACGATGTGCGCCATGTCGGAGGCCCCGGATGCCTGGTTCTGGGGCGGATTCTTCAGTTCAGCAGCGCTCAACCGTCTCTCCTCATCTGCCGAGGCTTGTGGCTATGCATGTCGTTGTCCCGAAACCGCGAGCACTTTTTGGGCGACATGCATCAGGCCAACTCGGCGAACAGGCTGTTGGGACCTGTCTTCGTGATTCGTACGTCGATAATGTCACCGATTCCGCCGGCCTTGTCGTCAACAATAACAGGCTGCAGCCAGGGCGAGCGGCCGACGATCTGACCGGCATGGCGGCCGGGCTTCTCGATCAGCGTGCTGACGGTGCTGCCGACCAGGCTGGCGATGAATGCCTTCTGCTGCTCGTTGACTAGCGCCTGCAGGCGCTGCAGCCGCTCGTCCTTCACGGCTTCCGACACATGGCCGTCCATCTCGGCGCCCGGCGTGCCGGGACGCGGCGAATATTTGAACGTGAAGGCCGAAGCGTAATTCACCTCGCGCACCAGTTCGAGCGTTGCCTCGAAATCCGCTTCCGTCTCGCCGGGGAAACCGACGATGAAGTCGCCGGACATGGCGATATCGCCGCGCGCGGCGCGGATGCGATCGATGAGCGCCAGATAGTCGCGTGCCGTATGCCTGCGGTTCATCGCCTTCAGTATCCGGTCGGAGCCAGACTGCACTGGTAAATGCAGATAGGGCATCAAGGCCGGCAGGTCACGGTGCGCGGCGATCAATTCATCATCCATGTCGCGCGGATGGCTGGTGGTGTAGCGCAGCCGCGCCAGGCCGGGAATTTTCGCCAGGCGGAAGAGCAGGCGGCCGAGGCCCCATTCCTCGCCGTTTTCGCCCTCGCCGTGCCAGGCGTTGACGTTCTGACCGAGCAGCGTCACCTCGCGCACGCCAGCCTCGGCGAGGCGCTCGGCCTCGGCGACGATCTGGGCCACCGGCCGCGAGACTTCGGAGCCGCGCGTATAGGGCACGACGCAGAAGGTGCAGAACTTGTCGCAGCCCTCCTGAACGGTAAGGAAAGCGGTGACGCCGCGCTTTGCCAGCTCGGCGCGCTTCGGCTGCGGCAGATGCTCGAATTTGTCCTCAATGGCGTAGTCGGTCTCGACGATCTTCTCGCCGCCGCGCACCCTCGCCAGCACGTCGGGCAGCCGGTGATAGGTCTGCGGGCCGATGACGAGATCGACGGCCGGCGCACGGCGTATGATTTCCGCCCCTTCGGCCTGCGCCACGCAGCCGGCGACGCCGATCAGCAGCTCACGGCCGGTCTCGGCGCGCTCGGCCTTCATGTCGCGGATGCGGCCAAGCTCCGAATAGACCTTTTCGGCCGCCTTCTCGCGGATGTGGCAGGTGTTGAGCAGCACCAGATCGGCGTCTTCGACGGCGTCGGTGGCGACATAGCCGTCGGCCGCCAGCGCATCGGTCATACGCTGGGAATCGTAGACATTCATTTGGCAGCCATAAGTCTTGACGAAGACCTTTTTCGCCGCCCGGGCATGCACCGGCTCGCGCTCGGGCGCGGTGCCGATGTCGTGACTTTCAATCGTGTTCAATTCCATCGGGCGGCTTCTAACGCCTTTCCGCGACAAAAAACAGCCGATTCCGGCAGGCTACGGCGCCGCGCGTCGGTTTTTCAAGCTATGCGCTGACGACTGGGACGCGGCTCGGCGAGCGCAGCCTGCATCATCTCGCGCACTCTCGCTTCCATCAATCTTGCCGTTTCCTTGCGGTTAGAACCCTTGGAGAAGGGCACCGGATCACCGAAATGCACTTCGGCATCGAGCGAGCCCTCGGCAAGCAAACCCTTCAAATGCGGCATCAGATCCTGGTCGCCGATCCAGGCGGCGATCGGCCGGTGCCGGCGGCCCATCGGCACGCCATGCAGGCGCGTATAAGCGATCGCCACCGGCTGGATGAAGACCTGGTCCGCCGCCCCTTCCGAAATCGCCATCGAGGCGGCGCCGAACAAGGTGCTCTTGAACGGCAGCACCAGATTGCCGTCGCCGGTCGAACCCTCGGCGAACAGCACCATGGCATCGCCCTTGGCCATGCGTCTGGCGATCTCGCTCGCCTGGTCGCCGGAGGTGCGCCTGCGCTCGCGCTCGATGAAGACGGTGCGCTGCAGCTTGGACAGCATGCCGATCATCGGCCAGCCTTCCATGTCGGCCCTGGCGATGAACTTCACATCGACAAAGGAGCCGAGCACCATGATGTCGGTCCAGGAGATGTGGTTG
Organism: Mesorhizobium sp. WSM3868; assembly: GCF_002294785.1. Lineage (NCBI taxonomy): Bacteria > Pseudomonadati > Pseudomonadota > Alphaproteobacteria > Hyphomicrobiales > Phyllobacteriaceae > Mesorhizobium > Mesorhizobium sp. WSM3868. The sequence goes on from NZ_NSGB01000004.1 coordinate 221,520, forward strand.
GCCGCGATGAGCAAGGGGCGCTGCTTCGAGAGCGCGCCTTTGACGTGCACGCGCATGCCCAGCGCCTTGAGGATCATGCTGTGCCAGATTTTGAGGACGACCGTCTCCGGCCAAAGCCTCGTCTTCATCGACAGGAGCTGCAGCGGCGCCAGCACCAGCGTGCCGGCGGCGACGAGGCCGAACGCCAGGAAAATCCGCAATTTCTTGATCATTCGCTCCGGCCCTATCCCACGGTCTGGCTAGCGAAGATCGCGGCGCATGACAAGCGCGCCGGTAGGGCCGTGCTCGGTCGACCGGTAGTAGTTCGGACGCTGGCCGACCTGACGGAAGCCGAGCCGGCGATAGAGCGCGATGGCCGGCGTATTGGTCTCGTCGACCTCGAGGAACAGCGCCTCGGCGCGCTGCGCATGCAATTCGCGCAGCACCGCATCGATCAATTGCCAGCCAAGCCCCTGGCGCCGATGGGCGCGAGCCACCGCGACCGTAAGGATCTCGCCCTCGCCTGCCGCGAGCCGCGCCAGCACGAAACCGACCGGCGGCTTCGCACCCTGCCCGGTCTCGCGCGCGGCGTAACCGAACACGGTGTCCTGTTCGAGCAGTGCCGCGAACTCGCCATCGGTCCAGGGGCGAACGAAATCCTCGCGATGCAGCACCGCAACGGCGGCGCTGTCGGCCACCGTCAGCGGCTCCAGCGCATAATCCCTGCGGCGCGGCTGAAAGAAAGGTATGCGCATCAGGATTTTTTTCCCTTTGGTGCATGATCTTCTCCAGAACCCGGCTTCCCGGATTCATGGCTCCGCCTTGGCAGAATGAAACCGGCCTGCGGCTTGGCGTCGGCGCCGCGCAGATAGAGCGGCTTCGGCTTTGCGCCTGGCCCTTTCGCGGCGGCCAGTCGGGCATAGGTCGCTATGTCGGCTGTGGCAACGGCCGGCCCGGTGTCGAAACCATGTCCGCTCGCCGCGATCAGCGGCGCGGCGGTGCCGGTGAGGACCGCTTTCGCATCGACTGCCATTCCGGTCGCTTGGGAAAGCGTGGCCACCATTGGTCCGTAAGTCAGAACTAACGCTTCATCGAAAAGTGCCGCATGGAGTTCCTCGCGGCCGGCGTCGAGCGCCGCCAGCACGGCGCGGCCGGGAAAGGCATTCGCGGCCTCCGCCGCCAACGCTTCCAGCGTCGTCACGCCGATGGCCGGGATCTTCAGCGCCAGGGCCAAGCCGCGCGCGGTCGAGACGCCGACGCGCAGGCCAGTGAAAGAACCGGGGCCGATCGAGACGGCTACAGCGTCCAAGCCTTGGTAGCCGATCCTGCTGGCCTTCAGTGCCGCCTCGATGACGGCCATCAGATGCTCGGCATGCCCTTTGCCGAGGTCGAGCACCTGGCGGCCAAGCTCGATGCCAGCGTCAGCGTCGTGTACGCAGGCGGCGCAGAGATTGGCGGCGCAGTCGATGGCGAGCAGCTTCATAGGGCCGGTTAACCAACTGGATCAAAACACATTCCCTGTGCCCGGCATGGCCCGCCGCCGCAAGGGCCACGCCGCATAAATGTTATGCGGCTTGGCTTTAGCGCGACATCAGGAAGCTGGCCTTGACAGCGATCAGCCCGCAGCCGCGATGCGCAGCACGTGGTTGTCCCAGACATAGTCAGGTTCGGCGCGCGACCCGCCCGCACCGCCGACGATCTCGCCAGCACCGGTCGTTGCCATGAAGTCGGCGCCGTCCGGCGCGAGACCGCAAACTTCGACCAGCGACTTCGTTGCGACAACGCGTCCGCTGGCGGCATCGATGACGGCCAGCGAATTACCCTCCGGCGAGGTCACGGCGACGGTGCCGGCATCGGGATTGGCGGCAACCGAGCCGATATAGTTGCGGAAGCCCGACAGCACGTCCTGCGGCATCTCCAAAAGCTCGAGCTCCTTGCCGCGCGCGGCGCGGCCGACCAGCGCCGGCCGGTCAGTCGCCGGCCCGCGATACTGGCAGCCGAACCAGACGGTGCCCGCCTGGTCGCGGTCCATGTGACGGATCGACAGCTGATGCAGCGCCAGCGGCAATTCGTGCTTTTCGATCAGGTCGCCAGTGATGCGGTCGACCAGCGTGTAGGAAGGCTTCATCGTTGCGATGTTGAGCTCGGCGCGGCCGAAATCCGGATGCGTTTCGATGCCGCCATTCGCGACGGCGAGCGTCCTGCCGTCGCCGAGCAGCAGCAGTTCGTGCGGACCCGTGCCGTAGGTCGGGAACTCGCCGACGCGGCTGAACTTCGCCCGCGCGTCATAGACGCCGACGACGCCGGCGGCGTTGTCGAAATCATTTTCCGTTGCATAGAGCAGCGCGCCGTCGGGCGAGAACACGCCGTGACCGAAGAAGTGCCGGCCGGCGATGCTGGCGATGGTCAAAGGCTCCTCGCGGCCGGTGTGGTCGAAGACCATCGCGAAGGTGCCGGGCTGGCGGGCGAAGACGATCGAGCGTTTCGACACCGGATCGAACGCGACGTCGTGGCCACGGTCGGGCAGATCGAGCGTGTGCAGGATCTTGCCGGCCTCGGAGAGCACGGCGGCGCCGAAGCTGCCGTCGCGCCTGACGAAGGCCGTGGCGAAGACGGCGTCCGTTGCAAGCGTCTCCGCCCAGGCGCGCGGCACCATCGCCGTGGCGAAGCCGGCGCCGGCGGCACGCAGAAAGTCGCGGCGATCGATGAGCGGCGTCGTCACGGCGTCAATCACCGTCCAGCGACGAAAAGCCGGCGGTGAGGCCAAACTCGGCGGTCATCCTGGTGCCGATCAGGGTCGAGAGGCTGGAGGTGATCAGCGCGAGATGCTCGAGCTTGTCGCGTAGCGCCGGATCGGCGAGCGCCTTGTCGATCGGGCCGCTAACAGACTTCGCCGTCGCCACGCCGTTGGTCAGCTGGATGTGGATGGATTCGGCCATCCACCGCGCATCGGCGGGCAGCGCATCGCCAAGCTTGGAGGCCTGGAACAGCTTGTCGATGCCCGACAGATTTCCGGCCAGCGATTTCAGCGTGTTCTGCGAGCGCCAGTAGATCGCCTGCTTCGGCTTGTCAGCATCGGGCTTCGCGCCAAGAAAACCCTTGAGCCGCACGTCGCGGATCATTTCCAGCTCATTGATGAAAACGCCGACCAGTTCCGTAACCGCCTCGGTACCATCACGATAGAGCGGGTTCTTCGGCCCCGGATTGGCCCAGAGCGAGGCAAAACCATCGGGCTTGCGCCACGCTTCGCGGACCTCGCCGGCGATCGCTTGGATGTTGCTGGCCACCGCCGCCCCGAAGGCGCATCGATAGGGATCGTCCTTACTGGCAAGCGTTTCGGCGCCATCGCCGAATAGCACATATTCCAACGCACCGAGGCCCTGCATGGCAACGCTCTTTCCCGCGAGTTGCGCCGGATCGGTGGCGGATGGATCCTTGGCAACGAGGGTCGACTGCACCTGCCTCAATCCGATGCTCTTGCGGTCCGGCCAGTAAAGCATGCGCTCCAGCCGGTTGTTTTCCTTGATGGGCCCGAAGGCGATGATCTCGGCCACCGACCAGGCTTCGACTGTGGCGGAAAACTCGGTACGCACCGCATCGAGATTCTGCTGGGACGGCGCACTGCAGAGCTGGCGCATCGCCTGGGTCAGGGTCCCGGCATGGTCGTCGAGGCTGGCGTAGGCCGGGCGGACGAAGCCGTCGATCGCGCGTCCGATGACATCGGAGGCTTTGACCGCGGGCTGGGTCGGCAAGGCCATGGCCAGCAAGAAAGGAAGGGCAAGCGCGGCGGCACGTCGGTTGAACATCAGAGCGACTCCAGGAATTTGATCAGCGCATCGCGGTCGGCGCCAGCCGCGCCGGCGAAGCGGTCGCGCGCCTTCTGGCCCTCGCCGCCGTGCCACAAGATCGCCTCTTCGAGCGTCCGCGCGCGGCCGTCATGCAGATAGAAGCTGTTGCCGTTGACCGTGGCGGTCAGGCCGATGCCCCAGAGCGGGGGCGTGCGCCATTCGCTGCCGCTCGCCTCCCCTACGCGCTGCCCGTCGGCGAGGCCCTCGCCCATGTCGTGCAGCAGGAAATCGGAATATGGCCAGATCAATTGGAAGGCTTGCGCCTTGTTGGGCGTGCCGCGCATGGTGACGAATTTCGGCGTGTGGCAGGAAATGCAGCCCATCTCGTAGAATTGCTTCTTGCCGGAAAGAACCTCCGGCTTGTCGAGGTCGCGCCGCGCCGGCACAGCGAGGTTCTGCGAATAGAAGGTCACGAGGTCCATGACCGGGGGCGGCGCTTCCGCCGCGCCCAGGCGCTCTTGGACGCCATTCGGCAGGGTAAGGCACGCCTTCTCAGCCTCGGTGCAATCGCCCCAATGCTTCGGCACTTCAGGCGTCGAGATGCCGATATCGCCGGCAAAGGCATCGGCGGCCTGCTGCCGGATCGATGCGGCCTGCGCTTTCCAGCCGAAGCGGCCCAAAGTTATCGCGCCGCTCAACTCCTCGCGAACTAGGTTCGGCCGGCCGGAGATGCCGTCGCTGTCGCGGTCACGCGGATCGGCAAGGGCGAGGATGTCGGCCGGGGCGATCTCCTCGATCAGTCCGAGCCCGATCATTGGCGGCGTCAGGCGCGGCGACAACGTCGTGCGCGGATCGAGTTGGCCATAGCCCAGATTCTCGACCGAATAGCGGGGCTTGCGCAGCAAAACGACGGCACCGTCGCCCAGCGTGACCTTCGCTTCCGAATAGTCGATGCGCATGCGGCCTTCACCCTTGAGGCCGGGAACCGCCAGATCCTGCAATTGCGAGCCATAGACAGGATCGGGGAAATTCAGCAGCTTGTAGTCGGCAAGTTCGGCTCTCTCCTCGGCATTGCTTGCATCGCGCGCCAGCCGCAAGAACATCGAGGTCGAGCCTGTGCCGCTTTCCGGCGGTCGGCCGCGACCATCCTTCAGATGGCAGTTCTGGCAGGCGCGTTCGTTGAACAGCGGCCCGAGCCCGTCGGACGCTTGGGTCGATGACGGCGACGACACCCAGTTCTTGCGAAAAAGCGCATTGCCGAGCTTGAAGGTCGCTTCCTCCTCGAAGGTGATGTTGGCGGAAGGCTGCGAGAAGGCGTCGCGGTTGACGCCCTTCCTCGACGTGCCGGCGCCGCCCTGCATCAGCTCGAACGGTTCGGGCTTTGTAAAGTCGGTCGTAGGCTTGGTGACCGCCAGCACCCGCGCCTGATCCCCCGGCGTCAGATCTGTGCGGCTCGTCGGCAGACCCGCCGGCTCGCCCACCATGGCGGGAGCAGAAAGCGTGATTGCCAGCAGGAGCGTGGCACCGCGCCAGATCCGGTATCGCGGGTTCCTCGGGAGCAGCAGGCCGGCTATCTCGGCCCGCCGCGAGCGGCGCGAAAAATCTATCGGGCGCCGCATTCCCGCATGTCCTTACTCCGCCTCGTTGGCCGAGTCGGCGTTGAGCTGGCCGTATTTCTCCTCGCCGATCGAGGCGAGCAGGTCGAGCTGACTCTCCAGGAAGTCGATGTGGCCTTCCTCGTCCGTCAGCAGATCCTCGAACAATTTCATCGACACGTAGTCGCCCGCATCCTGGCAAATCTCGCGCGAGCGCTTGTAGGAGGTGCGCGCGTCATATTCGCCGGCGAGATCGGATTCGAGCACTTCCTTCACATTCTGGCCGATACGCAACGGCGCGACCGACTGCAGGTTCGAATGGCCTTCGAGGAAGATGATGCGGGCAACCAGCCGGTCGGCGTGATGCATTTCTTCGATCGATTCCGCCCGCTCCTTCTTCGCCAGCTTGGTGTAGCCCCAGTCTTCGAGCAGACGATAATGGACCCAGTACTGATTGACGGCACCAAGCTCCAGAAACAGGGCTTCGTTAAGCCGCTCGATGACCTGCGGTTCGCCTTTCATGGGTTCTGCTCCCGAATTGGCCGCGCAGTCCTCTGACGCGGTCCAGGTGTGAAACGATATCCGCGCCGCTCCCCTCTGAACGGGCGTGGTAGTTCTCGGTGACCCGAATGATCGTTTCCACCACATTTGGAAAGCAGCCGCAACAGCGGCCGCGCTTGCGCATGGCATGATAGACCTTGGCCGGCACGATAAGCTGCCAGGGATCTTCATCCAGCAGACCGATGATCGTCTGCTCGATCTCCTTCTCCGTGATGATGTTGCAATGGCAGATCAGCATTCACTTGCTCTGGCTAGCGGCGCTGTTCCGGCGCCGTTTGGCTTGTTTCTCAATTGAGCATGATCTTGTCCAAAAACCGGCTTCCACTTTTTGGGATCATGCTCGGGTGCTACTTGAACACCTTGTCCGGAGCATCAAGGCTGTCGGAGCCCTCGAAGGCGATGGCATTGAGCTTGAGCGAGCCGACCGCGCGTTCGATCGACTTGGTCTGGTCGATCAGCGCGTCGATCGCCGCCTGCACAGTGGCGTTGCCTTCCGCATTGCCTTCGGCGATCTGCTGGTCATAGGCCTCGCCGGCCAGCGCCCGCGCCTTGATCGCTTCCATCTTGGCGACCGAAGTATCGAGCTTGTCCGACAGTTCCTTGTCGATCGCCGGATCGGCCACCTTCACCATGTCCGACACCGACGGGCCGGAAACCACGGTGCCGTCGAGACGCGTATAGTTGGCGTGATAGGCGGCGCGAATGCCGATCGCATCATAGAGATGCGAGTTGTAGGTGTTGTCGGAGAAGCAGTCCTGCTCCTCCTCCGGGTCGTGCAGCAAAAGGCCGAGCTTCATGCGCTCGCCGGCCAGTTCGCCATAGGAGAGCGATCCCATGCCGGTGAGGATGGTGGAGATGCCGGCATTCGGCTCGCCATCGACGAGGGTCTTGCGCGCGGCGCCGTCTTCTTTCCAGTTGTTGACCATCTCCTGCAGGTCGGAGACCAGAAGGTCGCTTGCCGACTTCAGATATTCCGCGCGGCGGTCGCAATTGCCGCCAGTGCAGTTCTTGAGATCGTAGTCGGTGTACGGGCGCTCGCCGGCGCCTGGACCGGTCCCGTGCAGGTCCTGGCCCCAAAGCAGGAATTCGATGGCGTGATAGCCGGTCGCGACATTGGCCTCGACGCCGCCGGCTTCCTGCAGCGTGCCCGAGAGGAATTCCGGCGTCAGCTTCGAGGCGTCGACCTTCTTGCCGTTGATCTCGATCTCCTTGTTCGCAATGACGTTCGCCGTATAGAGCGAGTTCTCGTCCGACTCGGTGCCGTAGCTCTTGGCGACATAGTCGATCAGGCCTTCGTCCAGCGGCCAGGAATTCACCTTGCCTTCCCAGTCGTCCACGATCTTGTTGCCGAAGCGGTAGACCTCGGTCTGCTGGTAAGGCACGCGCGCCGCCTTCCAGGCGTCGCGTGCAGCGTTGAGCGTCTCTGCCGAGGGCTTGGCGAGAAGCGCGTCGACGGCCTTGTCGAGCGCCTCAGCCGTGATCAGCGAATCCTCGTATTTGGCGAGCGCGATGTCGGCATAGGTCTTGATCACCGCCTTCGCATCGGTTTCGGCCTTCGCCGGCAGCACGAACACGGCCGCCGTCAGCGCCGCGGTGGCGCCGATCGCGGCAAGCCTGCTGCCCCAACGCAGCGCAATAGTTCGCGGCGTGATTATCGCTTTCATCAATCCCATCTCCTCAGAAATTCAATGACATAGGAATGCGGCCGCCGGCGCGCGGCGCCAGCGCAAGCACGAATGACCGGAAAGGCAAAGTTGCCGCGCAATGGCGCGGCCAATCAGCAAAAGACACCGAAATGCCTCCAATCGAAAGGGTTCAAGGCCCAGACATCAAAGGAATGCGCCGAGAGCGCGGCCCTCCATAAAGCGGCGGAGCGGCTGGAAGTCAACTGGCGGTACAGAGAAAATTCAATTGAAACAACAGTTTAGAATTATTCTAAACTGGAATTATCAACTTTAAGCCGGCGAATGCGGCGGACATCCGGATTGACAGGCGGCCATCCTGGGTGCGACCCGGACCACGGCTCTTGCGGCGGCGGCAGACAATCGCCACTTGGCGGAAGATCCTAGATTTGAGGCAAAAAGGGCTGCGATGAAGAACGGGGTGGTCATTGTCGGTGCGGGTCATGCCGGCGTGCAGGCGGCCGCTAGCCTGCGTGAGGAAGGCTATGACGGGCCGGTCATCCTGATCGGCGACGAGAACGAGCTGCCCTATCACAAGCCGCCGCTGTCCAAGACCTTCATCAAGGATGCCGAAGCCAAGCCGCAGCCTTTGCGCGGCGAGGCCTTCTATTCCGGCAATGCCATCGACTACCGGCCGGGCGTTTGGATCGACAGGATCGATGGCGAGCGCAGGCTGGACGTTTCCGGCGGCGGCACAATTGCCTTCGACCGGCTGGTGCTGGCCACCGGCTCGCGGCCGCGGCTCCTCAAGCTCGATGGCGCGGAGCTCGCCGGCGTGATGTCGCTGCGCTCGCTGGCCGATGCGCGGCTGATCCGCGAGTTGAGCGCGCAGAGCGAGGAGGTCGTCATCCTCGGCGGCGGCTTCATCGGCCTCGAAATCGCAGCGACGCTGAGGGCCGCCGGCCGCAGGGTCACCGTCGTCGAGGCGCTCGACAGGCTTCTCGGCCGCGCCGTGGCGCCGGCAATCGCGGCGCATGTGCGCCAGCGCCTGGAGGCGATGGGCGTGCGCCTGCTCACCGGCACCACGGTTGCCCGTCTGGAAGGCGAAGGCGGCCGCGTTTCGGCCGCGATCACGTCAAGCGGCGAGCGCCTGCCGGCGCAACTGGTGATTATCGGCATCGGCGTGGTGCCCAATGTCGAGCTGGCCGAAGCCGCCGGCATCGCGATCGCCAACGGCATCCGCGTCGACCAGCATATGCAGAGCTCGATCCCGGAAATCCTCGCCGTCGGCGATGCCGCCTCCTACCGGCACTGGTTCACCGGCGGCGACGTGCGGCTGGAATCGGTGCAGAACGCCACCGACCAGGCGCGGCTTGCCGCGCGCACCATCGTCGGCCATGCCGAATCCTTCGCGGCCGTGCCTTGGTTCTGGTCGGATATCGGCGACATGAAGCTGCAGATGGTCGGCCTGACGCAAGGCGGCGACAGCCATGTCGTGCTGGGCGAGCCGGCCGAGAACAAGTTCTCGATCTACCATTATGCCGGCAACAGACTGCTCGGCATCGAATCCGTCAACCGCCCGGCCGACCACATGCTCGGCCGCAAGATGCTCGGCGCCGGCTTCTCGCCCGCGCCTCACACCGTGGCAGCCGGGCCGGATGCGCTGAAGGCGGCGCTTGCGGCCTTCAGCCAGGACGAGCCGGCAAGGGCCGCAGGCTGACGCGCTTACCCTCCCCCTTGTGGGGAGGTAGGGTTGGCTCAAGCCGCCCGCGCCTCGCGGATCGAGGTCTCCAATATATCCAGCGCCTCCGTCATGACGCCGTCCTGGATGGTGATTGGCGACAGGAAGCGGATGACGTTGCCGTAGACGCCGCAGGTGAGCAGGATGAGGCCCTTGTCGAGCGCCTTCAGCCGCACCGCATTGGCTAATTCCGCCGAGGGCAGGCCCTTCTTCACATCATTGAACTCGACGGCGTTCATGAAGCCCGGGCCGCGGATGTCGACGATCTCCGGCACGTCCTCGCGGATCGACGCCAGCCGCTGCTTCAGCCTGGCACCGAGCGCGTTGGCGCGCTCGCACAGCTTTTCTTCCTCGATGACGTCGAGCACGGCATGCGCCGCGGCGACGCCGATCGGGCTGCCGCCATAGGTGCCGCCGAGCCCGCCCGGTCCAGGCGCGTCCATGATCTCGGCGCGGCCGGTGACGGCCGACAGCGGGAACCCGCCGGCGAGGCTCTTGGCCATGGTGGTGAGATCCGGCGCCACGTCATGGTGCTCCATCGCGAACATCTTGCCGGTGCGGGCAAAGCCGGTCTGCACCTCGTCGGCGACAAGAAGGATGCCGTGCTGGTCGCAGGTCTTGCGCAGTGCCGTCATGAAATCGCGCGGCGCCTCGTAGAAGCCGCCCTCGCCCTGCACCGGCTCGACGATGATGGCCGCGACCCTGGCCGGATCGACATCGGCCTTGAACAGCTTGTCGAGCGCTGCAAGCGAATCCGCGACCGACACGCCGTGCAGCGCGACCGGGAACGGCGCATGGAAGACATCGGCCGGCATGGCGCCGAAGCCAACCTTGTAAGGCACGACCTTGCCGGTCAGCGCCATGCCCATGAAGGTGCGGCCGTGGAAGCCGCCGGAAAAGGCGATGACCGCCTGGCGACCGGTGGCGTTGCGCGCGATCTTGATGGCGTTCTCGACGGCCTCGGCGCCGGTGGTGACGAAGACGGTCTTCTTGTCGAACTTGCCGGGCAGCATGCCGTTCAGCCGCTCGGCGAGGCGCACATAGCTCTCGTAAGGAACGACCTGATGGCAGGTGTGGGTGAAGCGGTCGAGCTGCGCCTTGACCGCTTCGATCACTTTCGGATGGCGGTGACCCGTGTTGACCACCGCAATGCCTGACGAGAAGTCGATGTAGCGGCGGCCCTCGACGTCCCAGATTTCCGAATTCTCGGCACGATCGGCGTAGATCTGCGTGGTCATGCCGACGCCGCGCGAGATCGACTGGTTCTTGCGTTCGGAAATGGCTGAATTCTTCATCTCACACCTCATCGGGCCGGCGCCCGCTCCGTTTTGATGCCGTCAAAGCCTCTTCTGACCTTATTTCAGGTTTTCCTCAAGTCGGCACATTGGCCCAGTCGATTGGGCCTGCCGCAAGGCCGAAATCGGTCTCGACCAGCCGGTCGATCGTCAGGCAGAAACAGTTTCCTTTTCCGGCCGATCGATTATCCTCGCTGCAGCCGCGACGCGCCGCTGCCGGGAACGGCTCCCGCGGGCCGAGGGAACCATGAGCAGGAACGCGACATCGTCCGCTTTGCCGTCCTTGCCGCTCCGCCCCGCATGTTGTCCAAACACATTGCTGCTGCTGACCTGTGTCTTCGCGGCGCTGCTGGTTTCAGGTTGCCAGAAGCAGCAGGCAGCCGACAAAAAGCTGCCGGTGATGGTGACCACACAGACGGTCGCGCTTGCCGACTACGCGCCGCGGACCTCGCTGACCGGGGTGATCGCGGCCCGCACCCTCAACAATCTGTCGTTCCGCGTCGGCGGGCGCGTCGCCGAGCGGCTGGTCGATGTCGGCCAGCATGTCGACCAAGGGGCGGTGCTTGCCCGCATCGACCCGCAGGAACAGGAATCGGACCTGCGCTCGGCTGAGGCCGACCTCGACGCCGCGCAGGCGCAGCTCACCCAGGCCGCGGCCACTTACCAGCGGCAAAAGACGCTGCTCTCCGAGGGTTTTACCACCAGACGCGATTTCGACACCGCCAACCAGACGCTGAAAGTGGCGCAAGGCAGCGTCGATGCGGCGCAAAGCGCCTTGGCCAACGCCAAGGAAAATCTTTCCTTCACCGAGCTCAAGGCAGGAGCCGGCGGCGTGATCACGGCGCGCCAGGTCGAAGCCGGGCAGGTGGTGCAGGCGGCGCAGACCGTGTTCACCATCGCCGAGGACGGCGACCGCGACGCGGTCTTCAACGTGCATGAAACGCTGGTTGCCCAGACGCCGCCCTCCCCGGCGGTGACGATCACGCTGCTTTCCGACCCTCAGGTCAGGGCTGTCGGCAAAGTGCGCGAGATCTCACCGGCGGTCGATACCCAGTCGGGATCGATCCGGGTCAAGGTCGGCATTCCCGATACGCCTGCCGGCATGCCGCTGGGCGCGGCCGTGATCGGCACGGTCAGCGCCAAGTCCGTCAAAGCCGTCTTGCTGCCCTGGCAGGCGCTGACCTCCACCGCCGGCAAGCCCGCGGTTTGGATCGTCGACCCGTCGAGCAAGGCGGTGACCGCGGCGCCGGTCGAGGTGCTCGCCTTCGATTCCGGCGTGGTCGTCGTCGACAAGGGTCTGCAGGAAGGCCAGAGCGTCGTGACGGCCGCCGGACAGTTGCTCAGTCCCGGGCAGACGATCGAGGTGGCGGGGTCCAGCCAATGAACCGGTTGCCGCACATAGCTTCGCTGGTTCTTCTTGCTGCGCTTGCCGCCTGCTCGCGTTCGGAAGAGAAGGCGCCTGAGGTCATCCGGCCGGTCCTGTCGATGGTGGTCGAACCGAAGACCGTCGAGACCTTCGGCTTTGCCGGCTCGATCGAGCCGCAATACAGCGCCGACCTCGCCTTCCGCCTGCTCGGCCGCGTCGTCTCGCGCGACGTCAAGGTCGGCGACATCGTCAGCAAGGGCACGACGATCGCGGCGCTCGATCCGACGGCGCTGGAGTTCGCCGTCCAGGCATCGAAAGCCGATCTGTCGAACGCGCAGGCGCAATTCGCCAATGCCGCGGCCAGCGAGGAGCGGCAGCGCCAACTGCTTGCCTCCGCCAATACTTCGCAGGCTACGTTCGATGCCGCCAAACAAGCGCGCCAGGCGGCGGAAGCCGGCGTCGAGCGCGCCAATGCCGCTCTGGCCAAGTCGCAGGAGCAGCTCGGTTATGCCCGGCTGTTCTCCGATTTCGACGGCGTCGTCACAGCGATCGGCGCCGAAGTCGGCCAGACGGTTTCGCCGGGACAGACCGTCGTCACCGTAGCCCGCACCGATCCGCGCGAGGCAGTGGTCGACATTCCCGACCAATTGACCGGCGATCTCACCGTCGGCGCGCCGTTCGAGATCATTCTGCAATCGCTGCCGACCATCAAAACCGACGCCAAGCTGCGCGAGGTCGCGCCGCAATCGGAGGGCTCGACCCGCACCCGCCGCGTGCGGCTGACCCTGGTCAATCCGCCGTCAGCGTTCCGGCTGGGCTCGACGATCACGGCGACGCGCATGACCAAGCTGGCGCCGACCATCGAACTGCCGATATCGGCGCTGCTGGAAAAGAATGGCTCGGAAATGGTGTGGGTCGTCGATCCGCAGTCCTCAAGCGTGAGCGCGCGCGAGATCAAGATCGCGTCGAAAAAGGGCGGCAGCTTCACCGTGGCCGAAGGCCTCGCGGCAGGCATGCGCGTCGTCACCGCGGGCGTCCACAGCTTGAGCGAAGGCGAGAAAGTCAAGGTGCCGGAGGGCGGGGTCTGATGCAGGGCTTCAATCTTTCCGATTGGGCGCTCAGCCACCGCTCCATGGTGTGGTATTTCATGCTGGTCTTCGTCGTGGCCGGCATTTTCTCCTATCTCAATCTCGGCCGCGAGGAAGATCCCGCCTTCACCATCAAGACCATGATCATCCAGGCCAACTGGCCGGGCGCCTCGGTCAAGGAGACGGTGCAGCAGGTGACCGACCGCATCGAGAAAAAGCTCGAGGAGCTCGACAGCCTCGACTTCACCAGATCCGTCACCACGGCCGGCCAGACCGTCATCTTCGTCAACCTGAAGGACACCACCAAGGCGCGCGATGTCGTGCCGAACTGGCTTCAGGTGCGCAATATGGTCAACGACATCAAGGCGCAGTTGCCGCAAGGCGTGCAGGGACCGTTCTTCAACGACCGCTTCGGCGATGTCTACGGCAACATCTACGCCTTCACCGCCGACGGGCTGACGCCGCGCCAATTGCGCGACTATGTCGAGGATGTGAGGACAAAGATCCTGACCGTGCCGAATGCCGGCAAGGTTGACCTGGTCGGGGCGCAGGACGAGGCGATCTACCTGGAATTCTCCAGCCGGCAGATCGCCGCGCTTGGCCTCAACCAGCAGCAGATCGTCGCCAGCCTGCAGGCGCAGAACGCCATCACGCCGTCCGGCGTCGTGCAGTCCGGTCCGGAGCGCGTCAGCGTGCGCGTCGGAGGCCAGTTCACTTCCGAAGAGAGCCTGCGGGCCATCAACCTGCGCGTCAACGACCGCTTCTTCCGGCTGAGCGACGTGGCGACGATCAGGCGCGGCTATGTCGACCCGCCGACGGCCTTGTTCCGCTTCAACGGCCAGGATGCGATCGGGCTTGCCATCGGCATGAAGCCGAACGCCAATCTGCTCAAATTCGGCGAAGCGCTGCACGACGAGATGCAGAAGGTGCTGGCCGATCTGCCGGTCGGCGTCGGGGTGCATCTGGTCGCCGACCAGCCGGTCATCGTCGAGGAGGCGGTCTCGGGCTTCACGCGGGCGCTGTTCGAGGCCGTCGCCATCGTGCTGGCCGTCTCCTTCATCAGCCTCGGCCTGCGCGCCGGCTTCGTCGTCGCACTGTCAATTCCGCTGGTGCTGGCCATCACCTTCACGGTCATGGCGTATCTCGGGATATCGCTGCAGCGCATCTCGCTCGGTGCGCTGATCATTGCGCTCGGCCTTTTGGTCGACGACGCCATGATCGCCGTCGAGATGATGGTGGCGCGGCTGGAGGTCGGCGACAACCTGCGCAAGGCGGCGACCTATGTCTATACCTCGACCGCCTTCCCGATGCTGACCGGCACGCTGGTGACAGTCGCCGGCTTCATCCCGATCGGGCTCAACTCGAGCGCCGCAGGCGAGTACACCTTCACGCTGTTCGTCGTCATCGGGGTGTCGCTGCTGGTGTCATGGATCGTGGCGGTGCTGTTCGCGCCGCTGCTCGGGGTCACCATCCTGCCGGCGACGATGAAGGAAAAACATCACGACCAGCCCGGCCGGTTCACGTCACTGTTCCGGCGCGTGCTTGTCTTCTCGGTTCGCCGCCATTGGCTGACGATCATCGTGACGATGCTTGTGTTCGCGGCCTCGGTCGCCGGCTTCGGTCTCGTCCAGCAGCAGTTCTTCCCGCCATCGGACCGGCCGGAGCTGATCGTCGACTGGAACCTGCCGCAGAACTCCTCGATCACCGAGACGCGCGACCAGATGGAGCGCTTCGAGCAGCGGGCGCTGGTCGGCAACCCCGACATCGACCATTTCAGTTCGTACATTGGCCAGGGCGCGGTGCGCTTCGTGCTTGCCTATGACGTACAGCCGGCCAATCCCTATTTCGGCCAGACCGTCATCGTCACCAGGAGCATCGAAGCGCGCAACCGGGTGAAGCCGGCGCTGGAAAAGCTGCTGCGCCAGGAGTTCGTCGGCACCGACGCGTTCGTCAAGCCGCTCGAGCTCGGGCCGCCGGTCGGCAGGCCGGTGCAGTACCGCGTCGGCGGTCCCGACATCCAAACGGTGCGCGAGCTGGCGCAACAGTTTGCCGGCGTGATCTCCGCCAATCCGAGGCTCGCCGCGCCGACCTTCGACTGGAACGAACCACAGCGCGTGCTGAGGGTCGACGTGCTGCAGGACAAGGCGCGTCAGCTCGGCATCACCTCGTCCGATATCGCCAGCGCGCTGAACAGCACGGTGGGCGGCTCGACGATCACCCAAGTGCGCGACGCCACCTACCTGATCAATGTCGTGGCGCGCTCGCGCGAGGCGGACCGCAGCTCGATCTCGACACTGCAGAACATGCAATTGCCGACCGGCACGGGCGAGTCGATCCCCTTGGCTGCCATCGCCAATTTCCGCTACGACCTCGAGCAGCCGACGGTGTGGCGGCGCAACCGCACGCCGACGATCACCGTGCGCGCCGGCCTGGTGGGCGACGTGCTGCCTGCGACCGTGGTCAACGAGCTTAAGCCTTCGGTCGATGCCTTCATCGCCAAGCTGCCGCCCGGCTATTCGGTCGAGACGGCGGGCTCTGTCGAGGAAAGCGCCAAGAGCCAAGGACCGATCGCGGCCGTGGTGCCCTTGATGCTGTTCATCATGGCGACCATCCTGATGGTGCAGTTGCAAAGCTTCCAGCGCCTGTTCCTGGTGGTGGCGGTGGCGCCGCTCGGGCTGATCGGCGTGGTGGCCGCCCTGGTGCCCAGCGGCGCGCCGCTCGGCTTCGTCGCCATTCTCGGCGTGCTGGCACTGATCGGCATCCTGATCCGCAACTCGGTCATCCTGATCGTCCAGATCGAGGATCTCGTCGCCGAGGGCAAGGACCACTGGGCAGCCGTGATCGAGGCGACCGAGCACCGGATGCGGCCGATCGCGCTGACGGCGGCGGCGGCCAGCCTGGCCCTCATCCCGATCGCGCGCGAGGTGTTCTGGGGACCGATGGCCTACGCGATGATGGGCGGCATCATCGCCGGCACGGCGATCACGCTGCTCTTCCTGCCGGCGCTTTATGTGACGTGGTTCCGAATCAAGGAGCCGCCGAAGCGGGTGCGGGATGGCGCCAAAGCAGACGTGATCGTTGCTGCGGAGAGTTAAAAGCCAGGTCGCACCCCGTCGCGAACCTGCGAGAGAAAACTACACCCTCACAAACCCCTCGCTCGCTCGAAGCAGGTTGCGCGTATAATCCTCGCTCACGCGGTGGCCGATCAGCTGGCTTGCGGTCAGCGTCTCCACCGCTTCACCGTTCTGCATCACCATCAGCCGTTCGCACATATGGGTGATGATGGCGAGGTCGTGACTGACCATCAGGAAGGTGAGCTTGCGCCGCCGCCGCACCTCTTCGAGCAGGTTCAGCACCTCGGCCTGGACAGAGGCATCGAGCGCCGAGGTCGGCTCGTCGAGCAAAAGGATCGAGGGTTCGAGGATCAGCGCGCGGGCGATCGCCACGCGCTGGCGCTGGCCGCCGGAGAGCTGGTGCGCATAGCGGAAGCGGAAACCCTTGCCGAGGCCGACTTCGTCCAGCGCGCGCTCGATGCGCTTCTCGCCATCCTGGATTGCGTGAATGGCGAGCGGTTCCTGCAGCAGCCGGTCGACGGTCTGGCGCGGATGCAGCGACCCATACGGATCTTGGAAGACCATCTGCACGTCGCGGTAAAAGGCCTTGTCGCGGGTCTTGCCAAGCGTCTTGCCGTTGACAGCGATGGTGCCGGCAGCGACAGGCGCAAGGCCGGTGATTGCCTTGAGCAGGGTCGACTTACCGGAGCCGCTTTCGCCAACCAGCCCGTAGGACTCGCCTTCCCTGACTTCGAGGTTAACGCCCTTCAGCGCGCGGAAGCGGTCGAAAACCACCTCCAGCCCTTCGATGGTGATGGCGGCCGTCATGCCGCCCATTCCGGCTTGCGGTCGAGCACCGGCAGCGGGTGTCGCTCGAAGCCGATCCTCGGCATGCAGTTGAGCAGGCCGCGGGTATAGGGATGCTGGGCCTCGCGCAGCTCGGACGCCTTGAGCTGCTCGACCACCTTGCCGGCATACATGACGACCACGCGGTCGCAGAAGGAGGACACCAGGCGCAGATCATGCGAGATGAAGATCAGCCCCATGCCGCGCTCGGCGACCAGCCTGTCGAGAATGTTCAGCACATCGAGCTGCACGGTGACGTCGAGCGCCGAGGTCGGCTCGTCGGCGATCATCAGTTCCGGCCCGGCGATCAGCATCATGGCGATCATCGCGCGCTGGCCCATGCCGCCCGAGACCTCATGCGGATGAAGGTCGAAGACACGGGCCGGATCGCGAATTTGCACCGCCCGCAGCATCTCCAGCGCGCGCTCGCGCGCTTCGGCCTTTCCGACTTTCTCATGCGTGCGCAGCGTCTCGACGATCTGGCGGCCGATGGTCATCACCGGATCGAGCGAGTATTTCGGGTCCTGCAGGATCATGGCGATGCGGTTTCCCCGCAGCGCACGGCGCCGGCTGGATGACACCGAGAGCAGGTCGATGCCGTCGAAGCGCAGCTTTTTCGCCGACACCTCGGCCTGCGGCGGGGTCAGGCCCATGATGGCGCGGCCGGTCTGCGACTTGCCGGAGCCGCTCTCGCCGACGATGCCCAGCCGCTCGCGGCCGAGCGAGAAGGAAACGCCGCGCACCGCCTGCACGATCCCGGTGCGTGTCGGGAAAGTGACGCGCAGATCGTCGACTTCGAGCAGCGTGCCTTTCGTTTGCTTATCGGAATTGCCGCTCATTGGTCGCCACTCATTGGTCGCCACTCCGGGGATCGAGCGCGTCGCGCAGGCCGTCACCGAGCAGGTTGAAGCCGAGGCTGACGATAAGGATGGCAGCGCCTGGCGCGGCAGCCACCCACCACTGGTCGAGGATGAAGCGGCGGCCGGACGCAATCATCGCGCCCCATTCGGGCAGCGGCGGCTGCGCGCCGAGGCCGAGGAAGCCGAGGCCGGCGGCGGTGAGGATGATGCCTGCCATGTCGAGCGTCACCCGGATGATCAGCGAGGAGATGCAGAGCGGCATGATGTGGCGCAGCACGATGCGGAAGGGTGAGGCACCCATCAATTGCACCGCCTTGATGTAGTCGGAATTGCGCACCGTCAGCGTCTCGGCGCGCGCGATGCGCGCGTAAGGCGGCCAGGAGGTGATGGCGATCGCCAGCACCGCGTTCTCGATGCCGGGGCCGAGCGCCGCAACGAAGGCCAGCGCCAGCACCAGCTTCGGGAAGGCCAGGAAGATGTCGGTGATGCGCATCAGAATGGCATCGGTCCAGCCGCCGGCATAGCCTGCGACGGTGCCGACCAGCAGGCCGATGGGCGCGGCGATGATGGCGACGAGGATGACGACATAGAGCGTCCAGCGCGAGCCGTAGAGGATGCGCGAGTAGATATCGCGGCCGAGGTCGTCGGTGCCGAACCAATGCGCGGCGCTCGGCGCCAGCAGACGGGCATTCTTCAGGTCACCCACGGTTGGCGAATAGGGTGCCAGCACGCCGGCAAGCGCGGCTACCACCACCAATGCGAGAATGATGAGCAAACCGACGAGCGCGAGCCGGTTGGCTGTGAAGCGCCGCCAGGCCACATAGGCGCGGCCGAGCCTTGCCTGCATGCGCGAGGCCGGCCTCTCGCTGAGCAGCCATTCGCGACGGGTTTGTATCGTCTCGGCGCTCATTCGACTTTCGTCCGTGGATCGAGGAGCCGATAGAGCAGGTCCGACAGAAGGTTGATGGCGATGAAGACCGAGCCGA
This sequence comes from Mesorhizobium sp. WSM3868, assembly GCF_002294785.1. NCBI lineage: Bacteria > Pseudomonadati > Pseudomonadota > Alphaproteobacteria > Hyphomicrobiales > Phyllobacteriaceae > Mesorhizobium > Mesorhizobium sp. WSM3868. Next base: position 240,300 of record NZ_NSGB01000004.1, read on the forward strand.
TGATGATGGTGCCGCCGAGCACCGCGTTCATGTCGGCGTTCTGCAATGAATTGGTGATGTAGAGGCCGATGCCCGGCCAGGAGAAGACGGTCTCGGTCAGCACCGAGCCTTCGAGCAGGCTGGCATAGGAAAGCGCGATCACCGTCACCATCGGCACAGCGGCGTTGCGCAGCGCATGGCCCCAGATGATGCGCGTCTCCGACAGCCCCTTGGCGCGGGCGGCGACGATATATTCCTGCGCCATCTCGTTCAGCATGAAGGAGCGCGTCATGCGGCTGATATAGGCGAGCGCGAAATAGCCGAGCAGGGAGGCCGGCAGGATGATGTGGCGGTAGGCGTCGTAGAAGACATCCCACTGTCCCTGCATGGCCGCATCGAGCAGGTAGAAGCCGGTGATCGGCGTGAAAGTGTATTCGTAGACGACGTCGAGCCGCGCCGGAAAGGCGACCCATTGCAGCTTGGCGTAGAACAGGACGAGGCCAAGCAGCCCCAGCCAGAAGATCGGCACGGAATAGCCGATAAGGCCGATGATGCGCACGATCTGGTCGACGAGACTGCCGCGCCTGACAGCAGCGAGCACGCCGAGTGGCACGCCGATGACGGCGCCGATGATCGTGCCGAGCGTCGCCAGTTCGATGGTCGCCGGGAAGACGCGGCGGATGTCGGACATCACCGGATTGGTGGTCAGCACCGAAGTGCCGAAATCGCCGCGGAGCGCACTTTTCACATAGATATAGAACTGTTCGATCAGCGGCAGATCGAGGCCCATCTCGCGGCGCGTGCGCTCGACGACGGCAGTAGGGGCCCGGTCGCCGAGCACGGCCAGCACCGGATCGATGGGAATCACGCGGCCGATGAAGAAGGTCACAGCGAGAAGACCGAGATAGGTCGTCACCGCGATGACCAGGAAACTGCCGAGCGCGGATAGAATGGCGACGGCACGGGCGCTGCCGCGCCCGGCCACCGCCTGGTTTTCAACTATGCTCACGCGGCGCGTCCGAGAACGCTATTCCTTCGAGACCGCACCGACGAAGTTGGTGTCGAAGCTCGGTCCGAGCGCGAAGCCCTTGAGGTTCTTGCGCAGGCCCGCCACTTCGAGCTGCTGGTGGATGACGACGAAGGGGCTGGTGTCGAGGATCTTCTTCTGCAGATCCTTGTACATGTCGGCGCGCTTAGCCGAATCCTTCTCCAGCAGCGCCGCCTCGGTCTGCTTGGTCAGGTCCGGAATGTCCCAGGCATTGCGCCAGGCCAGGGTCTTGATCTTGGCGGCGTCGGAATTGTCCGGGTTCGAGGCGAAGGTCTGGGCATTGGAATTCGGGTCGAAATAGTCCTGGCCCCACTGGCCAATATAGATGTCGTGGTTGCGGGCGCGGTATTTGGTCAGCGTCTGCTTGCCGTCACCGGGAATGATCTCCAGCTTGATGCCGGCCTGACCCAGCGTCTGCTGGATCGATTCCGCCATGCCTGTCTCCGGCTGTTTACTGCGTACGTCCATGGTCACGCTGAAGCCGTTAGGCAGGCCGGCCTTGGCCAGCAGTTCCTTCGCCTTGGCGACATCGAGCTTGAACGGGTTGTCGTCGATGGCGCCGAGGTCGCCCTTGGGCAGGAAGGACTGGTGGATCTCGCCGATGCCCTTGAGGATGGTCGAGCCCAGCGCATCATAGTCGACCAGGTACTTGAAGGCCTGCCGAACCTCCGGCTTGGCGAGGTTGGCGTTCTTCTGGTTGAGGCTGATGTAATAGACCGTGCCCTTCGGCGCGCTGGTGGTGGTGAGATCGCCATTCTTGGCGATGGCGTCGAGATCGTTCGGCTCGAGGTTGCGGGCGACGTCGATATCGCCGGCCTCGAGCGCCAGACGCTGCGCCGAGCTTTCCTTCATGAAGCGGTAGATAACGCGGGCGAGCTTGGCCTTCTCGCCGTTGTAGTTGTCGTTGCGTTCCAGAACGACGACTTCATTGGCGCGCCATTCGCGCAGCTTGTAAGGGCCGGAGCCGGCATAGCCGGTCTTCAGCCAGGCATTGCCGAAGTCGTTGTCCCATTTGTAGTCGGCGCTCGGCGTGACGGCGGCGACATGTTCCTTGACGAGCTTGCTGTCGACGACCGAGGCGACGGTAGCCGACAAGCAGTTGAGCACGAAGCTCGGCGCATAAGCCTTGTCGACAACGAACTGGAAGGTGGTGTCGTCGACCGCCTTAGCCTTTTCGGTGACGTTGTCGCCGCTGATGCCGAACTGGTTGATGATGAAGGCGGGGCTCTTGTCCAGCTTGATCGCGCGCTCGAAGGAATAGGCGACGTCGGCGGCGGTGATCGGATTGCCGGAGGCGAACTTCATTCCGGGCTTAAGCTTGAAGGTGTAGGTCAGGCCGTCGTCGGAAATAGTCCAGCTCTCGGCGAGATCGCCCTTGACTTTGGAGGTGTCGCTGAGGTCGAGGCGAACCAGGAGATCGTAGGTGTTGCCGGTAACCTCAGCGGTTGACAGCTCGAACGCTTCGCCCGGATCCATCGAGATGATATCGTCGAAGGCGAAGCCTTCGACCAACGTGTCGGCAGGCGTGACCGCAAAGGCCGGCACCGCGAGCAGCGCCGACATCGCCACACCCGCGAGCAAGCCACGAGAGCGAAGAGCAAACCTTTCCAGCATCATGGTAGTCGTTCCCTGTTTTGTTGATTGTTGACCTGAGTTCCCGGCTCAGGGTTGCAGAATTCCTTGGGACCGATCGACGGCCCACCGACCTTACCGTCGTGGTTTTTGTCCAGTTGGTCAACACCCTATTCAGCTGCGTTCGAGCCCGCAACGCGCATTTTGCGAGACGCTTATTGGGCCAGAATGGGCCGTTGCGAGTCGACCCAGCTGCCAGCTAGTCGAAGCCGCCGATTGGGAAAAATCTGCCAACTCCTGGCCGCTTGGAAGTCGCCCGTCATTTTAGCTGCGCAACCAGGTTCGCGTCCGGAAAGCAGGTGGCGGCCTTGCCGTTCTTCGCTTGCCAGACGCCGATCGAGCGGCGTGTCTTGAAGCCGGGCAGGCCGTCGGCACTGCCGACATCGTAGCCCTTGGCCTCCAGCGCTTGCTGGAGGGCAGCGATATCGGACCGGTGGAGATCGCCCACCCGCCCCCAGGTGCCGGCAAAGGTGGTGTCGCCTTTGGCGATGCGATCGGCGGCGTGGCCGATGAACAGCGCATATAGATCGCTGGTGTTGTATTGCTTCAGCACATAGAAATTCGGCGTGACGATGAAAGCGGGGCCGCTGCGTCCGGCCGGCATCAGCAGGAAACCCTCGGCCTTGAGTTCACTGGCCGGAAACGCCTTTCCGTCGACGCGCCTGATGCCCATCGCCACCCAGTCAGAAATCTTCTTGCCCTGGTCGGGTCCTTCGAGCGCGCAGGAGACGTTTGCCGGCGCAATCACCTCGGTCCCCCAGCCGCGCCCCCTCACCCAGCCATAGTGGACAAGATAGTTGGCGATGGAGGCGAGCACGTCCGGCGTCGAATTCCAGATGTCGGGCCGGCCGTCGCCGTCAAAGTCGACGGCATGCTTGAGGAAGGACGTCGGCATGAATTGCGGCTGGCCGAGCGCGCCGGCCCAGGAGGACTTCATCGCATTGACCGGAGCGAGCCCGCGCTCGACGATCTCGAGTGCGGCCAGCACCTCCGTGCGGAAGAAATCCTTCTTCGTCGACATGAAGGCCTTGGTGCCCAGCACCTCGAAGGCGTCGTAAGGCATCTTGGCGGCGCCGAAGCCGGTCTCGCGACCCCAGATCGCCAGCACGATCTCGCCGGGCACGCCGTATCGCTTCTCGATGAGCCCAAGCACGCGGGCGTTGGCGCTTTCGCGCGACCGTCCTCCGCCGGTGACGGCCCGAATGATCTTCTCGGCGAAATAATTCGCGGGCGGACCGAACTCCGCCTGGTGCTGTTTTTGCGGCGTCGCCGGCTTCTCGCCGGGCATGACGAGATCCGGCAGTTTCAGGTTCGGCTTCACGCCGATGAAGGCGGCGTCGAAGGTCTTTTTGGAAATGCCTTTGGCCTTGGCCTCGGGCCAGAGGTCGTTTTGCAGCCAGGCCTGGAATTGGTTGTCGATGGGCGTGGCGCGAGCGGGCAGGGTGAGGAGGACGGCAAGCGCCGCAAGGAAAAATGCGAAGCCGAATTTGGAAAAGCCGCGTTCTGTCGCGCCCCCCTCTGTCCTGGCGGACATCTCCCCCACTTGGGGGGAGATTGGCTGTTTCGGTGCCCCGCCTCTTCCTGCGACGTTGGATATTGGCGAAAGCCGGCGTGACGTCTGATCTCCCCCCTTGCGGGGGAGATGTCCGGCAGGACAGAGGGGGGTGGGACGGAGTGCGGCCTTTCCGGGAAAAACGCCAGTCACCAATCCCCTCCCCTCAAAACGCCGTCCTCGAGCGCAGCGCCGCGGCAAGCGTGCCTTCGTCGAGATAATCGAGCTCGCCGCCGACCGGGACGCCATGCGCGAGCCTAGTCACCTTGACCTCGAAACCCGAGAGCTGATCGGTCAGGTAGTGCGCCGTGGTCTGGCCCTCGACGGTGGCGTTTACGGCAAGGATCACCTCCTTCACCTCGCCGCCGGCGACACGGTCTACCAGCGAGCGGATGTTGAGCTGGTCCGGGCCGATGCCATCGAGCGGCGACAGCGTGCCGCCGAGCACGTGATAGCGCACATTCATGGCGGCGGCGCGTTCCAGCGCCCAGAGATCGGAGACGTCCTCGACGACGATAAGCGTGCCGGCATCGCGGCGTGGATCGGTGCAGATCATGCACGGGTCGGAGGTGTCGACATTGCCGCAGGTCGAGCAGATGCGCACTTTATCGGCCGCCTCGCCCATGGCTGCGGCTAAAGGCTCGAGCAGTTGCTCCTTCTTCTTGATGAGATGGAGAGCCGCGCGCCTTGCCGAACGCGGCCCGAGCCCCGGCACCTTGGCCAGGAGCTGGATCAGGCGTTCTATCTCTGGACCGGCGATTCTTTTCGACATCGCTCTGATCTAGAGCAATTCCGGGAAAAGTGCGAAACGGTTTTCAGAGCGCTTTGGTGACATCCGCAACAGGAAATGATCCGCCATGCCGTCAAGGCGGATCATTTGATGGCGGGTTGGCTCAGTAGGCTTCGAGCGGCCGGGACTGGCTGACAATCAGCGCGCCGATGGCGTCGGTGTTCTCGGGCGTCGACTGGAATCCCATCGCCGCTTCCTGCGGAGCGCTCGGAACGGAGGTGATGTAGCGGCCTTTCAACGTGCCGCCGAAGCGGGAGGCGTCGGGCTCCTCCATCGGCTCCTGCATCGCCACCATGATCGGCTTCGCCGTGACGCGGCCGGCCTTCTGCCCTGGCGCGGCGGAGGCCGTCACATAGGTCTGCTGGGCGGCAACGGTTGTGGTCTTGGCCGGAAGCGCTGGCGCGGCAGCCGCGGTCGTGGCGGCCTGCTTGGCCGGATCAGCATGCACGATCGTCTTGACCACCGGCTCGGCGGAAGCGACGAGAACCGGAGCGGTGGGGTCGGTCTTCTGCGACTTGCCGGAGGCCATGGCGACCATGGGCTCATCCGGCAACGGCTGCCAGTTGCGGCCGCGCTTCTCATAGAAGGCATTGCCGCCGGCCACCATCGTGTAGTGCATGTTCTTGTAGGGGAAACGCAGGCCGGCGGTGTGGAAGAACATCGTGTTCTTGAGCTTGGCCTTGCGCTCGCCTTTCAGCACTGCCTCGGCGGCTTCCTCGACATCTGGCAATGCCCGCGAATTCATCGGGCGCGTCAGCACGCCCGGGGCGAACTGGCCCCTTTCGCCGACGACCTCGCAGATCGTGCTGCCATGCTGGCCCGAGCGTAGCCGGTTCATCACGACCGTGCCGACGGCGATCATGCCGTCACGGCTCGACCGGTTGGACTCGAAGAACATCGCCCTTTGCAGGCACTCCTTGTCCTTCATCGAGTATTTGTAGGAACGCGAGCTGAGAAAGCTCGGGGTGACGGCGTCGGTCAGGCTCGCCACCGACATGCCATGTGAAGCGGTCTGGCTGCAGCCGGCCAGGAACAAGGGGGAAGCGGCGATGCCGATAAGCAGCAGCGGCGTCTTCCATCGCGTCGCGATCAACAAAAAAGCCTCATTTCCAGATGCCAGCCCGCCCCGAGATGTGGCAAGAATGAGACTCTTTCAGGCAAAAAGATGGCTAGATGGTTAGCAACCTCTGGACTTGGGTAAAACTTTATGAATGTCGCGAAATGAGCCCGTGAGCATGCCGGCAAAATGGTTAATATTGCGGCCCAGGGTCAATTCTCGTTCACAATCAATTAACTGGTGGCAGATGCCTTAGAACGGCAATTTCATTCCGGGCGGTATAGGCAAGCCCGCAGTCAATGCCTTGGTCTTTTCCTGCATGACCAGCTCGACCTTATTTTTGGCATCATTGTGAGCGGCCAACAGCAAGTCTTCGAGGATCTCCACCTCGTCGTCCTTCAGCAAGGACGGATCGATCTTCAGCGCCTTCATTTCGAACTTGCCGGTCAGGGTCACGCTAACCAGCCCGCCACCCGCCTGCCCAGTGGCTTCGAGGGTGGCGATCTCGTCCTGCATGGCCTGGAACTTGGCCTGCATTTCCTTCGCCTTGCCCATCAGGCCGAGAAGATCCTTCATCGTGAAACTTCCTCTTGTTGGAATCTCGTTAACGCGAGCATGATCCTGACCGAAACCGGTCCGTACTTTCCCTGACGCGTTCGTCAGCTCTAAATCTCTTCGTCGTCGGCAGCCGGCTCAACCGGCAGGTCGGTGTCAGCGCCTTCCACTTCCGGCACATCGGGAATGCGCACGTCGATGATCTTGGCGCCGGGAAAGCGAGCGAGGATGGCGGCGACGGTCGGATCGCTCCTGGCATCGGAGAAGGCGTTCTCGCGCTTTGTCGTCTCCATCTCGGCCAGCGTCTGGCTACCCTCTTCCTTCGACAGCGAGACCAGCCAGTTGCGGGCGGTCCAGGCACGCAGCTTGGAGGTCAGGTCGTTGAGCAGCATTTTGGGCGCATCGTCGGTCAGGCTGACGTCGATGCGGCCAGGCTCGATGCGCACCAGCCGCACGCAGCGCTTGACCAACACCTTGAAGGCGATGTCGCGGTTGGCATCGGCAAGGGCCACGATGTCGGCCAGCGACTTCACCGGAACGGCCGGTGTTTCGATGACCGGTTCGGGCGCCGGGACGAAGGCGGCGGGCGCGGGCTGCATCTCGACCAGCCGCATGGTCTGCCCTCCGCCGTTAGAGGCCGGCATCCGCGCCGGCGCCACGGCATTTGTGCCGCTGCCACTGCTTGCCGGCGCTCCATTGGCGCGCGGAGCGCCATTCGGCACAGGGGCCGCCCCCTCGAGCGATTTCAGCGTTTCGTCCAGCGTCGGCAGGTCGGCGGCGTGCGCCAGCCGGATCAGCACCATCTCGCCGGCGCTGACCGGACGGTTGGAGGACTGCACCTCGGGAATACCTTTCAGGAGCATCTGCCAGGTTCGCGAGAGCACGCGCACCGACAGCGTGCTCGCAAATTCGGCGCCGCGCCGCCGCTCGTCCTCGGAGAGCGAGGCATCATTGGCCGCGGCCGGCACGAACCGCAGACGCGTAACGAGGTGGTTGAATTCCGCCAGGTCGGTGAGCACCGCGGCCGGATCGGCGCCGGTATCGTATTGCGCGCGGAATTCGGACAAGGCCGCCGCAACATCGCCCTTCATGACGTGCTCGAACAGGTCGATGATACGGGCGCGGTCGGCCAAGCCCAGCATGGCGCGAACGGCGTCGGCGCTGACGGTGCCGCTGCCATGGGCGATCGCCTGATCGAGGATGGAGAGCGAATCGCGCGCCGAGCCCTCGGCGGCCCGCGCAATCATCGCCAAAGCCTCATCATCCACGGAAATGCCTTCCTTGGCGGCAATCGAGGAAAGATGCGCGACGAGCGCGCCGGCATCGATGCGCCTCAGGTCGAAGCGCTGACAGCGCGACAGAACCGTGATCGGCACCTTGCGGATCTCGGTGGTGGCGAAGATGAATTTGACATGCGGCGGCGGCTCCTCCAGCGTCTTCAACAGGCCGTTGAAGGCCTGGGTGGAGAGCATGTGCACTTCGTCGATGATGTAGACCTTGTAGCGGGCCGAGACCGGCGCGTAGCGGACGCGGTCGATGATGTCCCTGATGTCGTCGATGCCGGTATGGGAAGCCGCGTCCATCTCGATGACGTCGACATGGCGGCCTTCCATGATCGCCTGGCAATGCTCGCCGGGGGTCGAAAGGTCGACGGAGGGTTGGTCGACAGTGGCGGTTTTATAGTTCAGGGCGCGTGCGAGAATGCGCGCCGTCGTCGTCTTGCCGACACCGCGCACGCCGGTCAGCATCCAGGCCTGGGCGATGCGGCCAGTGGCGAAGGCATTGGTGAGCGTGCGGACCATCGGCTCCTGGCCGATCAGTTCGGAGAAATTGGAGGGGCGGTATTTGCGCGCCAGCACGCGATAGGCGCCGGCCTTACCTGTCTCCAGGCTTTCTGGCCCCGAATTTCCGGCTTCGCTCATTCGCCGTCAAAAGCTCCAAGGACCGCGACGGAAGGCGGCCGATTCCTGCGCATAGTCTCGCCCGCACGGCTCGGCGCCGTCAATGTCGCGGGAGAAAGGCGAAGAGGCGGGAGGCTGGAACAATGACCCGTTCCGGGCTCGTTAGGGCTGCTTCCTTCCGGACCTGACCCGGTTGGCGAGTGGATCGTCCACCACCAACCTCCCAAGCTCCATATCGGCAATTCAGCGGCGAAATGCAAGGGTCGTAGTGGATCACCGGCCAGGCCATGCGGTGCAGACGACCTTCAAATCCGCAGGAGCGGTCAATGATTCGCTTGCAGCCACCTTGCCGTCGCTCTAGCGTTCAGGGTTTGAAGCATTCTCGAAAAGTGAGGGAAACGCCCATGCTGCCTGGCCTAAAGGCCGGTTTCACACTGGACGCCCGATTGGAGGCGGACAGTGAGCAGCTCATGTGGCTCGGCCTGTGCGAGCTCCGGCTGATGAACGATCGCCGCTGGCCGTGGCTGGTCCTGGTGCCGCAGCGGCCGGGCGTGGAGGAAATCCACGACCTGACGCCGCTCGACCAGACGATGCTGACCTTCGAGACCAATATGGTGGCGCACGCGCTGAAGCGGGTGACCGGCTGCACCAAGATCAACACCGGGGCGCTCGGCAACATCGTGCGCCAGTTGCACGTCCATGTCATCGCCCGCAGCGAGAGCGACCCCGGCTGGCCAGGGCCGGTCTGGGGGCATGGCATGCGCGAGCCGTATGAGCGCTCCGACATCCGCCGGTTTGCCGAAAAGATCAAGGCAGCGCTATAAGCCCATCAGTGTCCACCCCGCGCTTTCCTCGAGTCTCCTATGAACTTTCGTCTGTTTGACGCGCCTTTGCGCGAGCCGAGCCAATTCGTCGGTTTCGCCGGCAACCGGATCGATCGGCAATCGGAAAACCGCGCCGACGACGCGGTCGAGAAGGCGCTTGGCGAGCGATCGGCGCGGCTGATGCTGATGCATGGCGGCAGGCTTTATCTGAAGCTCGACGACGGCAAATTCGACCCATGGTTCGAGGCGGCGGAAAGCGAGGCCTTCGAGGTTTCGCTCGACGGCGGCGTGCTGCTCGGCCTCTCGGAGAGCGGCCCGGTGCTGGCGGTGCCCGCCGGGATCGAACCGGAAAATCTGCCGGAAACGGTGAAGGCGATCGACTACCGCTCCGTCTATATGCAAGGGCTGATCGACGAAGCGGCGGCCGGTGCGCTGGCGCAAGGCGCTGCGCTGCTGGCCTGGCATGCCAGCCACGCTTTCTGCAGCAAATGCGGCAATCGCTCGGAGATGCGCGCCGGCGGCTACAGGCGGCATTGCCCGGCCTGCGGCACCGACCACTTCCCGCGCACCGATCCGGTGGCGATCATGCTGACGGCGACGCGCGAGAAATGCCTGCTCGGGCGCGGCCGGCATTTCGGGCCCGGCATGTATTCGGCCCTTGCCGGCTTCATCGAGCCCGGCGAGACGATCGAGGCGGCGGTGCGCCGCGAGACGCTGGAGGAGGCCGGAATCCGGCTCGGCCGCGTCGTCTACCACGCCAGCCAGCCCTGGCCGTTCCCCTATTCGCTGATGATCGGCTGCTTCGGCGAGCCGCTGAACGAGGACATCCAGGCCGACCTGAACGAGCTCGAAGACTGCCGCTGGTTCTTCCGCGATGAGGTGCGCTCGATGCTGGAGAGGACGCACCCGGGCGGCCTGATCACGCCGCCGAAAGGGGCGATCGCCCACCACCTCATCCGCGCCTGGGTCGACAGCGAATAGGAGCCGAGAAATGATCCGTCATACCGTCGTGTTCACGCTAAAGCATCCGCCGCATTCGCTGGAGGCGAAACGGTTCCTCCACGATGCCAAGAAGATCCTGACGGCGATCAAGGGTGTGACGCATTTCGAGCAGCTGCGCCAAGTGAGCCCCAAGAACGACTATCAGTTCGGCTTCTCGATGGAGTTCGCCGACCAGGCTGCCTACACCAGATACAACGAGCATCCCGACCACGTCGCGTTCGTGCGCGACCGCTGGCTGCCTGAGGTCGAGAAATTTCTCGAGATCGACTATGTCCCGCTCGGCTTTGGCTGAGATTGGATCGAGCGCCGGCGTCTAAGATTGACGCGGACCTCCATGAGGTCGTCATCCCAGGGCGGAGCGACGCGAAGCGGAGCGCAGACCCTGGGATCCATGCCGTTACCTCAGTCGAGGGGCGCAGCGGAGCAGAATCTGGACCGTCCTAACGCGTTGAAGTCCGGGCATGGATCCTCGGGTCTGCGCCGCCTCGCTTCGCTCCTTGCTTCGCCCGTGGATGACGAAGCATCAAGGCCTTTGCCAATCTCGAAGGTCCTAGGAACCACCTAATCGGCGACCTTCCACTGCTCGCGCGACGCGCTTGCCGGATAGACGCCGAGAATGCGCATCTCGCGCGAGAAGAAGCGCAATTCGTCGAGCGCCAGCTTGACCAGCGGATCATCGGGGTGGCCCTCGATGTCGGCATAAAACAGCGTCGCTGTGAAAGCGCCGAGCTGGTAGCTCTCGAGCTTGGTCATGTTGATGCCGTTGGTGGCGAAGCCGCCCATGGCCTTGTAGAGCGCGGCCGGCACGTTGCGGACGCGGAAGATGAAGGTGGTCATCATCTTGGCTTCCAGCGAGGGGCGCTCGGCCCATTGCTTGTTCTTGGTCAGCACGACGAAGCGGGTGACGTTCGAGTCGGTGTCCTCGACATTCTTCTCGATGATGTCGAGGCCGTAGAGCTCGGCGGCAAGCGCAGGCGCAAGTGCCGCCATCGTGCGGTCCTTGACCTCGGAGACCATCTTGGCCGAACCCGCCGTGTCGCCGGCGACAACCGGCTTCCAGCCATTCTTGCGGATGTATTTGCGGCATTGGCCAAGGGCATGGATATGGCTGTGCACGCTTCTGATCTCTTCGCGTTTCACGCCCGGCAGCACCATCAGCTGGAAATGGATGGGCAGGAAATACTCGCCGACGATGTGCAGGCGCGATTCCGGCAAAAGATGATGGATGTCGGCGACGCGCCCGGCAATCGTGTTCTCGATCGGGATCATGGCGAGCTCGGCTTTGCCGGTCTCGACCGCGTTGAAGGCGTCTTCGAAGGTGGGACAGGGCAACGGCTCCATCGAGGGGAACATGTTGCGGCAAGCGGTATCGGAATTGGCGCCCGGCTCGCCCTGGAAGGATATTCTGTTGGTCTTTTCAGGCATGCGCCAAGGTCTCGCTTACGGATGTCTCAGTTTGAAAGAATTTGCCTGGCGCGCTCGAGATCGTCGGGCGTGTCGACGCCGAGCGGCAGCGACCGGACGATCTCGGCATCGATGCGCATGCCGGCTTCCAGCGCCCGCAGCTGCTCCAGCCGCTCACGGCGTTCGAGCGGCGACGGCTTCAGCGCCACGAAGCGTTCCAGCGCTGTCCGGCGGTAGGCATAGAGGCCGATGTGGTGATAGAGCGGGCCCTCCCCCCACGGCGCCGTGGCGCGCGTGAAATAGAGCGCCTTCAGCCTTGTCGCCGAGAGCGGCGAGCCGACGATCTTGACCACGTTCGGATTGGTCCTTTCCTCGTCGCGCACAATCTCGACGCCGAGCGTGGCTATGTCGACCGACGGGTCGGCGAAGGGCCGCAGCGATGCGCCGATGATCTCAGGATCGATCGTCGGCAGATCGCCCTGGACGTTGACGATGGTTTCGACCTTTTTCTCCGGGTCCAGCACGGTGAGGGCCTCGAAGATGCGGTCGGATCCCGATTCGTGGTCCGCGCGCGTCATCACCGCCTCGAAACCGTGATCCCTTGCCGCCGAGGCGACCGCTTCGGTGTCGGTCGCCACCACCACACGGCCGAGCCCAGCCTCGGCGCCGCGGCGGGCGACATGGACGATCATCGGCGCGCCGGCGATGTCGGCCAGCGGCTTGCCCGGCAGGCGCGTCGAGGCCATGCGGGCGGGGATCAGGATCAATGTCGACATGGGACTTCTGGGACAGCCGGGGAAGCGGATGGAAAAGTGGCAAAACGTCTCACTGGAAGCGCCCTTATAGGTGTTGCAACGACGAAGCAAAAGACCTAGTTTCCGCGCGATTTAACGGGCCCGTTGGGGCCTTCGCTATACCGACGGACGGAGTGGACGGGACGGTCCGCCGGAAAAGGGAGCAAGGGGCGTATGGATTCCAACGAAGTCAACAAGCTGCTCGCCGGATTCCTCGGAACCTGTTTCGTCGTCTTTTCCGTGGGTATCGTTTCCGACGGGCTGTTTGCCTCCCCCGCGCCCGAGAAGCCGGGCTTCGCCATCGAGGCGGCCGAGCCGACCGAAGGCGGCGGCGCTGCCGCGCCCGCGGCTGAAGCTAAGCCGATCGCCGACCTGCTCGCAACCGCCAATGCCGAGACGGGCGCCGCTATTTTCAAGAAGTGCCAGGCCTGCCATTCCGGCGAAAAGGGCGGCCCCAACAAGGTCGGTCCGGACCTCTGGGACATCATCGATCGCCCCGTCGCCGAGCATGAGGGCTTCGCCTATTCGGCCGGCATGAAGGATTTCTCCAAGGGCGGCGCCGAGAAGTGGACCTACGACAACCTCAACCACTTCATCAACGCGCCGAAGAAGTTCGTGAAGGGCACGGCGATGGGCTTTGCCGGCCTGCCGAAGGATGAGGACCGCGCCAACGTGATCGCCTATCTGCGCACGCTGTCGGACAATCCGAAGCCGCTGCCGCAGCCGGGCGCTTCGGCGGAAGCCAAGCCCGCCGAAGGCGCCGCCGCGGCGAAGCCGGCCGCAGGTGCGGCACCCGCCAAGCCGGCCGAAGGTGCGGCTCCGGCAAAGCCGGCCGAAGGTGCCGCCCCGGCCAAGCCGGTCGCGCCCGCGCAATAAACATTTCGTCATAAAGACACCTTGGAAAAGCCGGGTTCGTCCCGGCTTTTTTGTTAGGAAAGCCGCATATGCTGAGACAAAAGCCGGCGCTTGCGGTTTTCACCGGCGTCAAATGATCTAGATTGCCGGTGGGTACTGTTGCGACGAGGAGAACGCATGACGGTCGGCCGCTCCCGGACGTTTTTCGCATCGATGCTGGCAATCGCCTTCGCCGCCAGCCTGCAGGCCAGCCTCGCTGATGAGTGGCACACCACGTCCTCGCTGACCGGCCCGTCCAAATACGGCGAAAATTTCCAACGCTACGACTATGTCAATCCGGACGCTCCCAAGGGTGGCGCCCACGACTCCGTCGTTGTCGGCACTTTCGACAGCTTCAATCCCTATATCGTGCCGGGGTCGCCGGCCGCGGGGCTCGCCGGGTTCGGCGGCGGCCTGCTCTACGACACGCTGATGGACCAGGCGACCGACGAGGGCAGCGTCAGCCACCCGCTGGTTGCCGAGGCCTATAAATACCCGCCCGACTATTCCTCTGCGACCTACCGGCTCGACCGGCGAGCGAAATGGCATGACGGCCAGCCGATCACCGTCGACGATGTGGTCTGGTCGTTCCAGGTGCTGAAGGCCAACGCCCCCCAATACAACCGCTATTTCGAGAACGTTACCGACGCGGTGGCGATTTCCGACCGCGAGGTCGAGTTTCATTTCAACCAGAAGGGCAACCGCGAGCTGCCCAAGATTATCGGCGATCTGGTCGTCCTGCCGAAGCACTGGTGGGAGGGCACCGATGCCAGCGGCAAGAAGCGCGACATCACCAGGCCGACGCTCGAGCCGCCGCTGGGATCAGCCGCCTACAAGATCGCCAGCTTCAAGCCGGGTTCCGAGATCGTGTGGCAGCGCGTGGCTGATTACTGGGGCGCCAAGCTGCCGGTGAAGATCGGCCGGGAGAACTTCGACACCCAGCGCTTCACCTACATCCTGGACGAGAATGCTGCGTGGCAGGCATTTACCAAGGGCGGGCTAGACGACATCAAGGCCGAAAACAGCTCGCGGCGTTGGGCGACGGCTTACAACTTTCCGGCGGTGAACGCCGGCGACGTGATCAAAAAGGAATTCAAGACCACTTCCCCGGAGCCGATGCAGGCCTTCATGCTGAACCAGCGCCGGGCGCTGTTCCAGGATCGCCGGGTCCGCGAGGCGCTTACCTATCCCTATGACTTCGAGAGGATGAACCGAACGCTGTTCTTCAATTCCAACACGCGCACCCAAAGCTATTTCCAAGGTACGGAACTCGCGTCGAGCGGATTGCCGCAAGGCAAGGAACTCGAAATCCTCGAGAAGTATCGCGACAAGCTGCCGCCTGAACTGTTCACCCAGGAATTCAAGCTGCCGGTCTACGACTCACCGCAAGCGGAGCGGAAATATCTGAAGCAGGCTGTCGACCTCTTCGCCCAGGCCGGCTGGGTGATCAAGGGCGGCAAGATGATGAACGCCAAGACCGGCGCGCCGTTCAAATTCGAGATCCTCGGCACGTCCGACACGGATCAGATCCTCTCCGGCAACTATATCGCCAATCTGCGCAAGATCGGCGTCGATGCGACGCTGCGCATCATCGACCCAAGCCAGTACGTCAACCGCGTCAACAATTTCGACTACGACGTCATCACCAACGTGCTGCAGCAGTCGGATTCGCCCGGCAACGAACAGCGCGATTTCTGGAGTTCGAAGTCCGCCGATTCACCCGGCTCGCGCAATTACTCCGGCATCAAGGACCCGGTCGTCGACGCGCTGGTGGACCGCGTCATCTTCGCCACCGACCGCGACGATCTCGTCGCCGCCACTCATGCGCTCGATCGCGTGCTGTTGTGGAACTACTATACCGTGCCGCAATACTACCGGGCGGTGGTCTGGCTTGCCTACTGGAACAAGTTCGGCATGCCCGAAAAGCAGCCCAGCTACCGTGGCGCCGATATCGACTCCTGGTGGATCGATACGGCGAAGGAAAAGGCATTGACCGCCAAATACAGGGGCAACTGATGAGGCGGCAGACATTGCTTCCTCGTCGCGACTTCCTGGCGCTCGGCGCGGCGGCGACTGCCGCAGCGCTGCTGCCGGGTCGGGCTTTCGCCCAGACCCCGACCGGTGTCAAATTGCATGGGCTGTCGGCGTTCGGCGATTTGAAATACAAGCCTGACTTCGCGCATTTCGACTATGTCAACGTCGATGCGCCGCAAGGCGGCACCTTCAATTTCTCGCCGCCCAACTGGGGCCAAAACCAGAGCCCTTTGACGTTCAACACGCTGAACTCCTTCGTGCCCAAGGGCGATGCGCCGCAGCGCATGGAAATGTGCTTCGATTCGCTGATGGTGCGGGCGCTCGACGAGCCTGACGCCGTCTATGGGCTGATCGCCGACGGGGTCACAATTTCCGACGACCGCAACGGCTTCACCTTCTCGCTGCGCCCGCAGGCGCGCTTCCATGACGGCACGCCGCTCACCGCCGACGATGTCGCCTTCACCTTCAAACTGCTGAAGGACAAGGGGCATCCGGATTATTCGCTGTCGTTGACGCATCTCGACAACGCGGTGGTGAAGGACGCCCATACGGTCGAGCTCAAGTTCTCCGGCAAGCAATCGGCCCGTACCATCCTGAACGTCGTCGCGTTTCCGATCCTGTCGAAGGCCTTCTTCACGGCCAACCCCTTCGATTCGTCGCAGCTCAACCCGCCGCTCGGCTCGAGCGCGTACAAGGTCGGGCGCTGGTCGGCGGGCGCCTGGATCGAGTACGAGCGGGTGGCCGATTATTGGGGCAACGACCTCCCGGTCAACCGCGGCCAGAACAATTTCGAGCGTATCCGCATCGAGTTCTACCAGGACCGCACGGCCGGCTTCGAAGCCTTCAAGAAGGGCGAGATCCTCTATCGCGAGGAATTCACCTCGCGCGTCTGGGCGACGGCTTACAACTTTCCGGCCTTTACCGACGGCAAGGTGGTGAAGCACGAATTCCCGGCCGAGACGGTGCCGTCGATGCAGGCGACAGCCGTCAACCAACGGCGCGCGCAGTTCCAGGACCCGCGCGTGCGGCAAGCTATCGCGCTCTGCTTCGACTTCGAATGGACGCGGCGCAATTTCTTCTATGGCTCCTATGAGCGCTCGCAATCCTGCTTCGAGAAATCCGACTTTCGCGCCGAAGGCATGCCGCCGCCGCCAGAACTCGCGCTGATGGAGCCCCTGCGCGAGAAGCTGCCGCCGGAGGCCTTCGGCGAAGCGGTGACGCAGCCAGCCTCGGACGGCTCGGGACGCGACCGCAAACTGCTTGGTAAGGCGGCGAAGCTGCTTGCCGAAGCCGGCTGGAAACGCTCCAACGATTTCGTCGTCAACGACAAGGGCGCGCGGTTGCCCGCCGAGTTCCTCGTGGAAGACGAGACCTTCGTGCAGGTCTATTCGCCCTGGGTCGCCAACATGAAGGCGATCGGCATCAACGCTTCGATCCGGCTGGTCGATTCCGCCCAATACCAGCTCAGGCAATCGACCTTCGATTTCGATCTGATCTCGGCCGCCTTCTCCTTCAGCGCCACGCCGACACGCGACGACCTCGAGATCTTCTTCCATTCGCGAAGCGCGTCGGTCTCAGGCTCTCGGAACCTGCCGGGCATAGCGAGTGCGGCTATTGACGCGCTGATCGACGCCGTCGGCGCGGCCAAGGACCGTGAGAGCCTCACCGTCGCCATGCGGGCGCTCGATCGGGCCTTGCGCGCTCGGCGCGATTGGATTCCAAGTTGGTATCTGGCGAATCACCGAAGCGCCTATTGGGACATGTTCGGCTTTCCCGAGCAGAAGCCCGATTTCGGCTTTCCGGTCGAAGCGCTGTGGTGGGTCGACAAGGGCAAGGCGGCGAAAATTGGCAAAGGGTGAATTTCATGCGGGCGAAGGTGCCGCCCCTCACCTGCCTGCCGGCATCCTCTCCCCGTATAGTGACGGGGAGAGGGAAGCCTTCATCTTTGGTTTCGCCAATCACAAGCGGCGTGGCGAAAGTGCCGAGATTGCGGCCAGCCCCTTTCTCCCCGTCACTATAGGAGGAGAAATGTCCGGCAGGACGATGAGGGGCGGCGCCGACGCCGACAATTGGTCTGAAGCGATTGCCTCGGGGCCACCTCCAGATACAGTGGTCTTCCCCAAGGAGGGCAACATCTGATGGGCGCCTATATCCTGCGCCGCATCCTTCTGATGATCCCGACGCTGTTTGGCATCATGGCGATCTCGTTCGCCGTCATCCAGTTCGCGCCGGGCGGCCCGGTCGAGCAGGTCATCGCCAAGCTCACCAATCAGGGCGGCACCGATCGCCTGGGCGGCGGCGGTGGCGACGCGGGCGCCACCAATTTCGACGTCGCCGGCGATGTCGGCTCGAAATATCGCGGCGCCCAAGGGTTGGACCCCGAATTCATCAAGAAGCTCGAAAAGCAGTTCGGCTTCGACAAGCCGCCGCTCGAGCGCTTCGGCATGATGCTGTGGAACTATGCCCGCTTCGACTTCGGCGACAGTTATTTCCGCGACATCTCGGTGCTCGACCTGATCCTGGAAAAGATGCCGGTGTCGATCTCGATCGGGCTCTGGATCACGCTGCTCTCCTACCTGATCTCGATCCCGCTCGGCATCCGCAAGGCGGTGCAGGACGGCTCGACCTTCGATGTTTGGACGAGCGGCGTGGTGATCGTCGGCTACGCCATCCCGGGCTTCCTGTTCGGCATCCTTTTGATGGTGCTGTTTGCCGGCGGCTCGTTCTGGGATTGGTTCCCGCTGCGCGGCATCGTTTCCGACAATTGGGACCAGTTGTCCTGGCCGGACAAGATCATCGACTATTTCTGGCACATGACGCTGCCGCTGACCGCGCTTGTGCTGTCGGCCTTCGCCACGACGACGCTTTTGACCAAGAACTCGTTCCTCGAGGAGATCCGCAAGCAATATGTGGTGACGGCGCGCGCCAAGGGTCTCTCGGAGCGCAAAGTGCTTTATGGCCATGTCTTCCGCAACGCTATGCTGATCGTTATCGCAGGGTTCCCGGGAGCCTTCATCTCGGCCTTCTTCACCGGCTCGCTGCTGATCGAGAACATCTTCTCGCTCGACGGGCTCGGCCTGCTCGGCTTCAAGTCGGTGATCGACCGCGACTATCCGGTGGTCTTCGCCAATCTCTACATCTTCTCGCTGCTCGGCCTGTTCGTCGCCCTGCTGTCGGACCTGATCTACACCTGGGTCGATCCGCGCATCGATTTCGAGCGGAGAGACGTCTGATGACGGCAGCTTCGGCAGAAACCAAGCCGGCCCGCGCCGCCCGGCCGTGGTTGTCGCCGCTCAATCAGCGGCGGCTGCAAAACTTCAAGGCGAACCGGCGCGGCTACTGGTCGCTGTGGATCTTCCTGTTGCTGTTCGTGCTGTCGCTGTTTTCCGAATTGATCGCCAACGACAAGCCCATCATCGCCTCCTACAAGGGCGAGATCCTGTTTCCGGTGCTGGTCGCCTATCCGGAGGAGAAATTCGGCGGCTTCTATGCCGTCACGGACTATCGCGATCCGGTGATCCAGGACGAGATCAATGCCAATGGCTGGATGATCTGGCCGCCGGTCCGCTACTCCTACCAAACGGTCAACAACGCCATCCCTGAAGCCGCACCCGCCAAGCCGTCATGGCTTTACGACAAGAAGACGCGCTGCAGCCAGTATCCGCAGGGCGAAGCCGATCCCAACTGCGTCGTCGGCAACTGGAATTGGCTGGGCACCGACGACCAGGCGCGGGACGTGCTGGCACGCGTGCTTTACGGCTTCCGCATCTCGGTGCTGTTCGGGCTGATCCTGACGCTCGGCTCCTCGCTGATCGGCGTCGCGGCGGGCGCGGTGCAAGGCTATTTCGGTGGCTGGACGGACCTTCTGTTCCAGCGCTTTATCGAAATCTGGTCGGCGATCCCGGTGCTTTATCTGCTGCTCATCGTCTCCGCCATCTTGCCGCCCGGCTTCTTCATCCTGCTCGGCCTGATGCTGCTGTTCTCCTGGGTGGCGCTGGTCGGCGTGGTGCGGGCCGAGTTCCTGCGCGCGCGCAACTTCGAATATGTCAATGCCGCGCGCGCGCTTGGCGTGCCCAACCTCACCATCATGTTCCGCCACCTCCTGCCCAACGCCATGGTGGCGACGCTGACCTTCCTGCCGTTCCTGCTCTCGGGCTCGATCTCGACGCTGACCTCGCTCGACTATCTCGGCTTCGGCCTGCCGCCGGGTTCGGCCTCGCTCGGCGAATTGCTGAAGCAGGCGCAGCGCAATCTCAACGCGCCCTGGCTCGGCATCTCCGGCTTCATCGTGATTTCGCTGATGCTGTCGCTGCTGGTCTTCATCGGCGAAGCGACGCGCGACGCCTTCGATCCGCGCAAGACGTTCAAATGAGCGAGCCCCTGCTTTCCGTCCGCGATTTGAGTGTCGCCTTCGCGCAAGGCGGCAATCAGTCGTTCGCCGTCGACCACGTCTCCTTCGATATTGGCAAGGGCGAG
The DNA here is from genome assembly GCF_002294785.1 of Mesorhizobium sp. WSM3868. Lineage (NCBI taxonomy): Bacteria > Pseudomonadati > Pseudomonadota > Alphaproteobacteria > Hyphomicrobiales > Phyllobacteriaceae > Mesorhizobium > Mesorhizobium sp. WSM3868. The sequence continues at coordinate 260,242 of NZ_NSGB01000004.1, forward strand.
ACAGTGGCGCTGGTCGGCGAATCCGGGTCCGGCAAATCGGTCTCGGCGCTCTCGGTGCTGAAGCTGTTGCCCTACCCGTCGGCCAGCCACCCCTCCGGAAAGATCCTGTTCCACGGCGCCGATCTGCTCCACGCCAACGAAAGGACGCTGCGCGGCGTGCGCGGCAACAAGATCACCATGATCTTCCAGGAGCCGATGACCTCGCTCAATCCGCTGCACACGATCGAGCAGCAGATCGTCGAGGTGCTGAAGCTGCATCAGGGGCTGGGCGATCGCCAGGCCCACGCTCGCACGTTGGAGCTGCTCACCGAGGTCGGCATACGCGACCCGCAGAAGCGGCTCGATGCCTATCCGCACCAGCTCTCCGGCGGCCAGCGCCAGCGCGTCATGATCGCCATGGCCTTGGCCAACGAGCCGGAACTCTTGATCGCCGACGAGCCGACGACGGCGCTCGACGTGACCGTGCAGGCGCAGATCCTCGAACTGCTCGCCGGCCTGAAAAGCCGCAAGCGCATGTCGATGCTATTCATCACCCATGACCTCGGCATCGTCAGAAAGATCGCCGACCGCGTCTGCGTCATGACGAAGGGCAAAATAGTCGAGACCGGGCCGACCAAGGAGATCTTCGCCAACCCGCAACACGCCTATACCAAGCACCTCTTGGCCGCCGAGCCGAAGGGCAAACCGCCGGCGGCGAATGCCGATGCCACGGCGGTGATGACCGGCAAGGACATCAAGGTCTGGTTCCCGATCAAGCGGGGCTTCTTCCGCCGCACCGTCGACCATGTGAAGGCGGTGGACGGCATCGACGTTACCGTGCGCGCCGGCCAGACGCTCGGCGTCGTCGGTGAATCCGGCTCCGGCAAGACGACGCTAGGCCTTGCGCTCGCGCGGATGATCTCGTCCACGGGCGCGATCAACTTCAACGGGCGCGACATCAACCAGCTTTCCTTCAGCGCCATGCGGCCGCTGCGGCGCGAGCTGCAGATCGTCTTCCAGGACCCGTTCGGATCCTTGAGCCCGCGCATGTCGGTCGCGGAGATCATCGAGGAAGGGCTGAAGATCCACGCGCCGAAACTCTCGCCCGATGAGCGCGACGACAAGGTCGTCGAGGTGCTGAAGGAAGTCGGTCTCGACCCGGAGACGCGTCACCGCTATCCGCATGAATTCTCGGGCGGCCAGCGCCAGCGCGTCGCCATCGCACGCGCCATGGTGCTCAACCCGCGCTTCGTCATGCTCGACGAGCCGACTTCGGCGCTCGACATGAGCGTGCAGGCGCAGGTGGTCGATCTGTTGCGCAACCTGCAGGCCAGGCACAACCTCGCCTATCTCTTCATCAGCCACGACCTGAAGGTCATCCGCGCCCTTGCCAACGACGTGATCGTCATGCGCAATGGTCAGATCGTCGAAGCCGGGCCGTCCGAACAGATTTTCGACCGCCCGCAAACCGACTATACGAGGGCGCTGATCTCGGCCGCGTTCCGGATCGAAACGGCACCGACCGGGGTCGTCAGCGAGTAGGCTGGAAACACAGGAAAGACACTGCGCGAATGGAAAAAGGCAAAGTTCTGCTTGCCCTCACCGGCTTTCACCCGCAGCGCTGGCGCGAACTGCTCGCGGCCGAGCGCGAGGTGGTGCTGGAGCCCGATGGTCCGAGCGATCCCTCGATCGCTTATGCAGTGGTGTGGAAGCAGAAACCGAATCTGTTGTCGTCGCTGCCCAATTTGCGCGCCATCTTCTCGATCGGCGCAGGCGTCGACCATATCTTCGCCGACCCCGGCCTGCCCGAGGTGCCGATCGTCCGGGTCGTTGCCGACAATCTCACGCAATACATGACCGAGTATGTCGTCTGGCGCGTGCTCGACCACCATCGCCAGGGCATGCTCTACCGAGCGCAGCAGCAGAAGAAGACCTGGCACGAGCCGCCGCAACGCCCGGCCGGCGACATCTCCGTCGGCATCATGGGTCTCGGCAACCTTGGCCGCGCCGCGGCATCGGTGCTTTTGGCGCTAGGCTTCGCCGTGAACGGCTGGTCGCGAACCGAGCACCCGATGCAGGGGGTCTCGACCTATTCCGGCGAAGGCGGGCTGATCCCCTTCCTCAACGCCACCGACATCCTGGTGGTGCTGTTGCCGCTGACGCCGCGCACGCAAGGCATCGTCAATTACGCCGTTCTGAAGGAATTGCGCAAACGCAACGGCCTCGGCGGCTCGGTGCTGATCAACGCCGGGCGCGGGCGGCTGCAGAAGGATGCCGACATCCTGCGCGCGCTGGAAGACGGCACGCTGAAGGAAGCGAGCCTGGACGTGTTCGAGGTCGAGCCGCTGCCCAAGACGAGCCCGTTGTGGAGCCATCCGAAAGTGTTCGTGACGCCGCATGCGGCGGCGACCTCGGACCCGGCCCATCTGGTGCCGATCATGCTTCGGCAGATGGCCGCCTTCGAGCGCGGCGAAAAGCTCGAAAACGTCGTCGATCGCGAAGCGGGTTACTGAGCAGACGCCGGCTTCGAGCCCGGCAGCGCGAACTTGTCCTTCTTCTTCGGCTTGCCGCAATCGCGCCGTTCGATCGAGCGGTTCATTGCGTCGATCTCGCCGCTCGCCTTGTCGCTGTCGCGCTGCGCCCTGGAGCGCATGTCCGGCGTGAACGGGCCAAAACCCATCGCCGGATTGGAGAAAGCCGGTTTTGCGGTGACCGGCAGATTGTATTGCTGCGCCAGCGCGTTGCGATTGGCTAGCAGCTGGTCGCAGGGCACGCTGTCATATTGCAGCGAGGATTGGACGTTTTCGTCCTGGCGCTCCGCCATCGAAGTGCCGCCAACGCAGCCGGCCGTCATCAGGCAAGATGCCAACACAGCCATGGTCCAGCGCATGGTAATTCTCCGTGCCATATCGCCCAAGCCTAAGCCGACACGCGATTCGGGCTTTTTCGCGAGCAGCCGTCGCCCTCATTCCGCCGGCCTGCGACGGGCTATTACAGCAAGGCCTCCTACGGCCTCGCCGCGGTCATGCCGGATGGTCGTGCTTTCCAGCGACAGGATCGCAAACCCGCTGTCGGCGAGAACGTGCCGCACATAAGCCTCGGAATGCGCGTAGCGCCGCGAGGGCAGCAATGCAAAGTCATCGCCACCGGCAAATGTCTCGACCGAGAACGCACAGAGCCCTTCATCGACCAGACTGTCGGCAACTGCTCCAACAATGCGTTCGAGCGCCCCGACATAGATGAACACGTCGGCGGCGACCACGAGGTCGGCTTTCGCGTCGGGTCGAGAAAAATGCTGGAGATCGGACTTGGAAAGCCGGTCGTAGATGCCTTTGGCGCGCGCCTTCCGCAACATGCTGCTCGAAATGTCATAGCCTTCCAGCCGGTCGACGATCGGGCGCAGCCTTTCGCCCATCAGCCGGTGCCGCAGCCGAGGTCGAGCGCCAGCCGGAACCGGCTCGGGCTCGCCGCGCGAATGGCGCGCTCGAGAAACTCGGGCATCCGATAGCGGAGTTTCCCGACCAGGGATTGCTCGAAACTGTCGGCATAGTGATCGAACAGGGTCTCGACGAAAGCGCTGGGCGGAGCCGCTGCCACCGGCGCATGACCGATCAGTTGCAGCTTGAGCGCGGAACCCAGCCGGTCCGCGGGATCGAGCTTCATGGCCATCGCCCATGCGTGGGCGGCCTGGTGGGGAAAACGTGCGGCTTCCTGCATCTCGCCGAGCCGGAACCAGCCCGCCGTCCATTGCGGCGCCAGCTCCAGCGCGCCAAGCAAAAGCTCCGCCGCCTGCGCAGGCTCGCCGGAGGTCAGCAGCATCTCGGCAAAGTCGGCGCGACGGTCGGCGTTCAAATCGCCGGACGAGGCCTGAAGTGGTTTCATGGTTCCATCGATCCCGCCGGTGTGCGAACCGGCGGCCGGCTGTAGGACGAGTCAGCAGTCTGTTGCAACAGGCTTCCCGCGTCGAATTTAGCCACTATGTTCAAGGCCATGCGCGCCAGCGACCTGCTCAAGCCACGACCCGAAGGGCTCTACTGTCCGCCAGGCGATTTCTTCATCGATCCGGTGCGGCCGGTCAGCCGCGCGCTGATCACGCACGGCCATTCCGATCATGCGCGCTCGGGCCACCGCTCGGTGCTTGCCACCCAGCAAACACTCGACATCATGGGCCTGCGCTATGGCGAGGATTTCGCCGAAACCACGCAGGCAGCCGTCATCGGCGAGACGATCGATATCAACGGCGTCTCCGTCACTTTCCATCCGGCCGGGCATGTGCTGGGTTCGGCGCAGATCGTCGTCGAGCATCAGGGCCTGCGCATCGTCGCCTCCGGCGACTACAAGCGCCAGAAGGACGCTACCTGCTTGCCGTTCGAGCCGGTGCCTTGCGATGTCTTCATCACCGAGGCGACCTTCGGGCTGCCGGTGTTCCGGCACCCGCCGGACCATGAGGAGATCGCGCGCCTGCTCAAATCGGCGATGCAATTTCCCGAGCGTTCGCACCTGATCGGCGCCTATGCGCTGGGCAAGGCGCAGCGCGTCATGCGGCTGCTGCGCGAGGCCGGTTACGACAGGCCGATCTACATCCACGGCGCGCTCGCCAAGCTCAGCGAATATTACCAGAGCCAAGGCATCGATCTGGGGCAACTCGAACCAGCGACGGTGGAAAGCGGCGGCAAGGCCGATTTCGAAGGCGCCATCGTCGTCGGGCCGCCGGCCGCCTTCGCCGACCGCTGGGCGCGGCGCTTCCCCGACCCGATCGCCTGCTTCGCTTCAGGTTGGATGCGCATCCGTCAGCGCGCCAAGCAGGGCGGCGTCGAGCTGCCGCTGATCATTTCCGACCATGCCGACTGGGACGAGCTCATCACCACGATCAAGGAAACGGGCGCCGAGGAGATCTGGGTGACACATGGCCGCGAAGAAGCGCTGGTGCGCTGGTGCGAGTTGGAGGGCATCGCCGCAAGGCCGCTGCATCTGGTGGGCTACGAGGACGAGGGCGACTGATGGAACAGTGTTCGCCAATCGCCGCCGCCGAGTTCTACGGCGCCCCCCTCTGTCCTGCCGGACATCTCCCCCTCAAAGGGGGAGATTGGCAGTTTCAGCGCCGACGCATCTCCCGCGACGCGAGAGATTGGCGAAAGCCGGCGCGGCATCTGATCTCCCCCCTTGAGGGGGAGATGGCCGGCAGGACAGAGGGGGGCGCCTCGCGCCTGCTCTCGCGATTGGCATGGCGCTACCAACGATGAACCGCTTCGCCGAGCTCCTCGACCGGCTGGTGCTGACGCCTTCGCGCAACGGCAAGCTGACGCTGCTCACCGACTATTTCCGCAGCGTCGAGGATCCCGACCGCGGGCTGGCGCTGGCGGCGATCACCGGCGATCTGTCGATCGCGGCGGTGAAGCCGGCGATGCTGCGCGCGCTGGTGGTCGAGCGGATGGACCCCGTGCTGTTCGGCTATTCCTACGATTATGTCGGCGATCTCGCCGAGACGGTGTCGCTGGTCTGGCCGCAGCCGGCCGGCCACATACCGAACCACGCGCCGACGCTCGCCGAAGTGGTCGGCAAGCTGCAGGCGGCGAGCCGCTCCGACGGGCCGCAGGTGCTCGCCAGGCTTCTCGACAGCGCCAGCATCTCTGCGCGCTTCGCCATCATCAAGCTGGTTACCGGCGGGTTGCGCATCGGCGTGTCGGCGCGGCTTGCCAAGCAGGCGTTGGCCGATCTCGGCCAAGTCGATGTCGTCGAGATCGAGGAGCTCTGGCACGGGCTGACGCCACCCTACACGGCGCTCTTTGCGTGGCTGGAAGGCCGGGCGGAAAAACCGAGAAGCGCCGCGCTCGCATTGTTCCGGCCGGTGATGCTGTCCAACGCGGTCGACGACGGCGATTTGGAAAAGCTCGAACCGGCCGATTATGCGGCGGAGTGGAAGTGGGACGGCATCCGCGTCCAGGCGGTGTGCGAGGGCGGCATCCGCCGGCTGTATTCGCGCACCGGCGACGATGTTTCCGGCGCCTTCCCGGACCTCGCCGCGACGATGGATTTCGAGGCGGCGCTCGACGGCGAATTGTTGGTCGGCGACCCGCGCGAGGCGACCGGAACCTTCTCCGACCTGCAGCAGCGGCTGAACCGCAAGAGCGTCTCGCCAAAAATCCAGCAGCAATATCCGGCCTTCATGCGCTGCTACGACGCGCTGCAAATCAACGGCAAGGATTTGCGCAGCCTCCCCTTCGCCGAGCGCCGCACCCGGCTCGGAGCCTTCGTCCAGACGCTCGATCCCAGCCGCTTCGACCTTTCGCCGCTGGTCGAATTTTCGGATTGGGAGACGCTGGAGCGGCTGCGCCAGGGGCCGCCGCATCCGATCATCGAAGGGGTGATGCTGAAGCGCTGGGATTCGCCCTATCTTGCCGGCCGGCCGAAAGGCCCCTGGTTCAAGTGGAAGCGCGATCCGCACACGATCGATGCGGTGCTGATGTATGCGCAGCGCGGCCACGGCAAGCGCTCGAGCTTCTATTCCGACTACACCTTCGGGGTCTGGTCCGGCCCGGAGGGATCGGAAGAGCTGGTGCCGGTCGGCAAGGCTTATTTCGGCTTCACCGACGAGGAGCTGCGGCAAATCGACAAATATGTGCGCGACCATACGATCGAGCGGTTCGGGCCGGTGCGCTCGGTGCGCGCCGATCGCAAGAATGGGCTGGTGCTGGAAGTGGCCTTCGAAGGCCTCAATCGCTCGACGCGCCATAAATCGGGCGTCGCGATGCGCTTCCCGCGCATCTCACGGCTGCGCTGGGACAAGCCGGCCGCCGAGGCCGACCGGATCGAGACGCTGCAGGCGCTGCTCGACAGCTAGAAATCTGCCGACGCTTCACCCCACCCGGCGCTTCGCGCCGACCTTCCCATCGAGGGGAGGTCCGTCGCATCCCTGGAGATAGCCCCTCGCTGCCGATGCCGAGGTCACTCCGCGATCGATACGCGGATCTCGTAGATGTCGACGGACTTGCCCTGCTTGTCGAAGTCGGAGTTGACGGCGATGGTGCCGGCCGCACCCGGGTGCTTGTTCGGGAACTGCACGTCGAACAGGTATTCGTTGCGCTCATGGCCGACGGCATAGCGCTTGCGGCCGCAATCGCCGAGCTCGCCGAAATTGCAGTCGACCGAGATCTGCGTCTCCTTGCCTTCTTCCGAGCGGGCGATGATGTCAAACATGGCATGCTTGCCGGCGAGCTTTTCCAGCACGCCCTGGCCGACATCGAAGGCAATGGCCGAGCCGGATGCGCCCGAGCGGACGCGCAGGAACTGCCCGGTGTCGTCCTTCATCACATCTGCGGCGGCGTCGGACGGTGTGCTGACATGGGTCGGATCGCTGGGCGAGAAGACGTTGATCCAGTTCTTCGACTGATCCGCCTCGCCGGGCTTTTGCGGCGAACCGGTGTCGGCTGGCTGCGAGGAGTCTTCGTCTTCCAGCGTCGGGGTCGGCTCTGGCGGACCGGTGTTGAGTTCAGCCGCCGTCTTGAAGACGCCGGTCTGCTTGGCGAAATAGAGGCCGATGCCGGCAGCCGCCAGCAGAGTCGCCGCGACAAAGATGGCGGTGAGCGGCAGGCGCCGGCCACGGATACGCCGTTCATCGCGATCCGGCGCCACTTCGGCGCCGTTGCCGATGGACGCTCCGGGGGAGTCATCAAGCGTCGGCGCGTTCGGAAGCGCCTCGTCCGGCATGATGTCGGGCACGCGGGGCAGCACGCGCGAGCGCGGCGCATCCGATGTGTCGGGCTGCACCGGACCGTCGACGGTGATCGACGGCGACGGTGCCGCCTGGTCGGGGCCCCGCGGGGCATCCACCGGCGGCGCGGGAGACTGGCTCGGCGTGTCGACCGCCGGCCCCGGCGCGGCGTTGCCGACGAATGGACCGCTGTCCAGCGGAAGCGTCACGTCAGGAACGGCCTGGACAGCCGGCAGGAATTCGGATTCGATCTCGGTGATCTTGGCCTGCACCGCCTTGCGGCGGTTGATGGCGGCTTCCACCGTCACGTTCGGGTTGGCCTGCAGCACGCGATCGAGCGCGGCAAAGGCCGAGCGATAGACCTTCTCGCGAAACGCCCGGTCCTCGGGATTGCCTTTCTCGAAGGCGTTGCGGATCGCTTTCTCGATGGCGTCCAAGCGAGCTCCCTCTGCGCGTTCGCTCACAGTTATCGGTCGTTAGCCGCAGGCGACCAGTCAATCAACGGGCGGGCGGCTGCTTTGCCAACGCATCCAATGCCCATTTCGGCGTTTTTTGTTGAAGAATCAACATTTTTGTCGCCGCCGACGGATCGGCCCGCAACGGAATGGGACGCCTGCCGCCGGCGAGCCCGCAAGCCGTGCTGGCGCGGCGCTGGAGGCTGTTGCGCAGCGGCAAGCGACGGAATTGCCGCGCATGAGCGCAGGATTTCGCCGCCAGCCATCTTGAATTAGCTGGCGGTTGAGTCTATCAACCGGCGCATCTTGGAAGCCCAGCAGCTTTCCGGGCCGCTTTAGCTCAGTTGGTAGAGCACATCATTCGTAATGATGGGGTCGCGTGTTCGAGTCACGCAAGCGGCACCAGTTCCCTAAAAGCGTGTAATTCCGATACAATACCTGTCGGGTGGATTTGGGTTCGCCCATAAACCCACCCAAGATCGCCCTAAGCCGAAACGCTGCGGCGTCGTACGGCAGCATTTCGCCGCTTGCCGACCTCAGCACCTCCAAGCGTGAGTGTTCGGTGTGATGCCGATACAAAAGCGCCGCCACGGTGGCGTCAACCGGTTACACAAGCCAGGCAACATCCCCGGCCTTCTGGAAGTGGCGTCAGCGTCCCCAGAGGCTGCGTGGGCGGGTCGTTGGTTGACTGTAGCGCGACTGAACGCTCCACGTTTCGCAAGCTGGATAGCGGAATCTCGTGAGGGCAAGGTCAGGTTGCTCTCCGTTCCAGCGACGGGCGGAGATTGGGAAAGATGGATAGCGTGCAGGTGAGGCGCATGGAAGCCGGCAGGACATGGACGGGGGACGGCGCGCGTGCAGGCGCCTGGCTGAGCCGTGCCATGACCACGCAGCGCCACCTCGCAGCGATCCTGGCTTGCGACGTGGTTGGCTATTCGCGCCTGACGGAGCGCGACGAACGCGGCACGCTCGAGCGGCTGAAGGCGTACCGCAAGGACCTCCTCGAACCGCTGGTTTCCGAGAACCAGGGGCGCATCGTCAAGCTCACCGGCGACGGCATGCTCTGCGAATTCGCGAGCGTCGTCAATGCGGTGACATCGGCGGTGGCGATCCAGCAGGCTGTGGCGGAACACGAGGCGGAGACGCCGGAGGAAGAGCGGATTCGCTTGCGCATCGGCGTCAATCTCGGCGACGTGGTCTGCGAGGAGGACGGCGACCTCTACGGCGACGGGGTCAACATCGCCGCCCGCCTCGAAAGCGCCGCCGATCCCGGGACCGTGGTCGTCTCGGGCACCGCCTACGACCACCTCCAGGGCAAGCTCGACTGCGGCTTCACGCCGCTCGGCAACCTGCGCCTCAAGAATATCGAGCGGCCCGTGCGCGCCTACCGCGTCGAGACCGACGCCGGCGCCTCGGTGGCTGCACCGCCTCCCCTGCCCGAGAAGCCCTCGATCGCGGTTTTGCCTTTCACCAACATGAGCGGCGACCCTGACCAGGAATACTTCGCCGACGGGCTGGTCGAGGACATCATCACGGGATTGAGCCGGGTGAACTCCTTCTTCGTGATCGCCCGCAACTCGTCCTTCACCTACAAGGGCCGGGCGGTCGACCTGCGCCAGGTCGGGCGCGAGCTGGGCGTCCGCTACGTGCTCGAAGGCAGCATCCGCAGAGCCGGATCTCGCGTGCGCATCAGCGGGCAGTTGGTAGACGCGATCAGCGGTCACCATGTCTGGACCGGCCGCTTCGAAGGCGACGTGAGCGACATCTTCGACCTGCAGGACAAGGTGACCGAGAGCGTCGTCGGTGCTGTCGAGCCGAGCATCCGGCTGGAGGAGATCAAGCAGGCGCGCATGAAGCCGACCGACTACATCAGCGCCTACGACCTCTATCTTCGCGCACTGCCGCGCTTCTACAGCATGACGCGCGAAGGCTTTGCCGATGTACGCCGACTCACCAACGAGGCGCTCAGCATCGACCCGGGCTTCACCCTGGCGAAGGCACTCGGCGCCTATATCCGCAGCTTATCCGTGAGCCAGTGCTGGCACGAGCCCGACGATGTGCGAGTCGCCGCGCGCATGGCGCGCGAGGTGCTGGCGGAAGCGCGCGACGACCCCACGAGCCTGCGCTTCGCCGCGCAGGTGATCGCCTACAGCGCGAAGGAATACGAGATGGCGCTGGGCACGATCGAACGGTCCCTGCTGCTCAACCCCAATTCGGCGCAGGGCCATACCGGCAGCGGCTGGGTGAACGCGCATTGCAGCCGCCCGCTCGTGGCGATCGAGCACTTTCACAGGGCGATGCGGCTGAGTCCGGTCGACCCCGAGAAAGGTATCGCGCTCTCCGGCATCGGGATGAGCTATCTGATGCTCGAGCGCTACGAGGAAGCGCTGGCATGGGGAGAACGCGCGCTGCACGAGATGCCGAACTACGGCTCCTCGCACCGCGTGGTGATCATGGCGCTGGTCAAGCTCAACCGGCTGGACGAGGCGCAGGCCGCGGCGCGCCGCCTGATGGAGGCGTTCCCGACCTTCACGCTCACCCTGCAGAGACAGATCAACCCGTGGCTGGACAAGGTGTTCGCCGAGCGCTACGTCGAGGCGCTGGGCATCGCCGGCGTGCCGGAGTGATCGTCGCGGCTGCAACGATGCTCTCTCCTGCGCGCCGCGTGCGGCCAGGCGGCTTTTGCCGCGCATCTCGGGCATTGTCGAGAATCGCTGTTGGTGGGAAACTCCCGGTCTCTAGCAAGGAGGCCAAAATGCCCAACACTTTCAAGACCGGTGACGTCGTCAGGCTAAAATCCGGAGGCCCGGAGATGACGGTGAGTGATGGCGCTGCCTCAGGCACGTATCTGTGCCACTGGTTCAATCGTGACGGCGACGTGTGGACCCCGCAACATGCCGGCTTCAAGCCGGATCAGCTGATGGTGGTCGACGAACGGAAATAGTTTCGCTTAGCCTCGTTCCCGATCGGCTCCGGCCCGGCTTCTTGCCGGACTCTTGCTGATTGTCTCGTCAGAAACGACCGACGGATTTTCCCCGTTGCCGCGTTTAACGGCTGAAGCGTGGCCGCCAATGGCCATGCGCAACCGGAGACAAGAGCATGATCCGCCGTTCGATATTTGTCGTTGCCCTTGGCCTGCAGGCCGCCGCCGCGGCCGCCCAGACAGCGACGCCTGCCACCGCGGCGGCGCAACCAGCGCCAAGCATGTCCGCCTCCGCTAGGCCCGGCATCACCCTGGAAAAGTTCGAGGCGCGCCGGGAAAAGGCTTTCATGCGGGCGGACACCGACGGCGACGGCAAGGTCAGCCTCGCCGAGTGGACGGCGTTCCAGACTCAGCGCAAGGCCAAGGGCGATCCTGCCAAATCCTTCGCGCGGATGGACGCCAACAAGGACGGCTTCGTCGACAAATCCGAGCTCGACGCCTTCTTGGCCAAGCGCTTCGCCAGGCTCGACAAGAACGGCGACGGCGTGATGAGCGCCGAGGAACGGCCGGGCCACAAAACCGCTCCCAATCAGGAGCAATGACCGAGAGGTTATGCAGCACGATGATCATTGGGAGCGCCCCGATTGATGGGCGCCGATCCGGACGAGGAACTGGTACGGCGCATCGGTGCCGGCGATCAAGCCGCCGTGCAGGCGATGGTGGCGCGCAAGCTGCCGCGCCTGCTTTCGCTCGCCACCCGCATGCTCGGCGATGCCGCCGAGGCCGAGGACGTCGCCCAGGAGACCTTCGTGCGCATCTGGCGTCATGCCTCGGGCTGGCGCCAGGGTCATGCGCGTTTCGACACCTGGGTCCACCGGGTGGCGCTCAATCTCTGCTACGACCGGCTGCGGCGGCGCCGCGAATGGGTGACGGACGAACTGCCGGAGGCGGCGGATGAGGCACCGCTTCCCGACGCCGGAGACGAAGGCCGGCGCGTCCAGCAGGCGCTGCTGCGCATCGCGCCGCGCCAGCGCGAGGCGATCGTGCTCGTCTATTATCAGGAGATGTCCAACATCGAGGCCGCCGGCGCCATGCAGGTCAGCGTCGATGCGCTGGAAAGCCTGCTCGCGCGGGGCCGGCGCTCGTTGCAGGCCATGCTCATCGGAGATGGCGATGACTGAGCAGCTGGCGGCGGTTGGGACTTGGGTGGCCACGTCAAACCCGTGGAAGGGGAAACCAGATGGCTGACGAAAGAAAGGCCGCTGACGGGGCGATGAGTGCCCAACGCTTCGCCGCACTTGCGGAGGCCTATGGCAGCGCCCTGCATCGCTGGCCTCGGGCCGAGCAGGCTGCCGCCACGCTGTTTGCGGAGAGTGAAGAGGGTCGCGCCATCTTGGCGACCGCCGGCAGGCTCGATGTCATCCTCGACCGCCATCACGTCGAAGCCCCAAGCCGGACGCTGCATGGCGAGATTGTCGCAAGGGCCACCACGCAGCTCAGCCAGGGGCGCCGCCGCCGGTTTTGGTGGCTGGGCTTTGGGCTTGCCGGCGTCGGCCTTGCCGGCGCCGTGGTCGGGCTGGCGCTGGTCACCGTCGTCACGCCAGATGCTACGTCCGACCATTATGTGATGGATGCCAACGCAACGTCGTTCGGCGATGCCGGTCCCGACGCCGACACGGAGGACCTATGAGCGCTCGTCTTTTCGCGGCATCGCTGGTGCTGAACGTCTTCCTGATCGGTGCCGTCGCCGGCGGTGCAGGCTGGCTGATCGGCCGTTCCGGAGGCGGCTATTCGCTGGAATCGGCCGGCGGTCAGCTTCCCGCCAGCGATCGCAAGGTATTCCGCCAGGCCCTGCGCGAGGTTCGGCGCGAGTCGCGCGCGGTCATCCTCGACGGACAGCAGGCGCGGCGTGAGGCGGCCAACCTCTTGCAGCAGCCGACGCTCGACGCCAACGCTCTGGCCGCGGCCCTGGAGCGGGCGCGCAATGCCGACGCCACCATCCGCAGCCGGCTGGAACAGCGCATCGTCGAATTCGCCGCGTCGAGCCCGCTAGATGACCGTAAGCTGCTGGCCGACGCCCTGCTGCGCCATGTCGGCAGGCAGCGGCCGATACCGGCAAAAAATACGCCATAAGAGCGACGGAAAGCGCCGACCATCTCCGTTCAAAGGAAAAGAGGGACACGCCTGCCGCCACGCGAACGCGACGTGGCCGGTTTCAACCTCGAGAAACTTCGGAGTATCCCATGAATGGTCTGACGAAATATTCTGTTGCGGCTGCGCTTGCCATCGGCGGGACTGCCGCGGCAAGTGCAGCCTCGGCAATGCCGATCGCGCCGGTTGCGGCGCCTGCGATTATCGAGCATGTGGCCTGGGGCTGCGGCCCCGGCTGGCACCCCAACCGGTGGGGTCGCTGCGTGCTCAACCGCCGCGTGATCTATCCGGGCTATTATTACTGGGGTGGCCCAAGTGTCTATATCGGCCCGGCCTGGCGTCCGTGGCACGGCGATCGTTACTGGCGCCGCTGGTAAGCCCCTGCCGGCCTCATCATGCCGACTCCGGCGTCATAAGGCCTTTCGACCGTGGATATTGCCGCCGACGCGACCTGCGTCGGTCCGCGACGGAGGCTCTGTTGGCTCTATCCGTTCCAAATGCCGTTCCGCCCGATCCAGCCTTGGTCGCGCTCAACCGCTTCGGGCTTGGCGCGAAACCTGGTGACGATCTCGGCAAGATTGCGGCCGATGCGCGCGGTTATCTGAAGGCCGAGCTCGAGCTGTTGGATGTCGCGCTTGTCTCGGCCGACGATTCAAAAAATGCCGGCTTGTTGGACAGCACCGCCGCGATCCAGGCCAGCATGGCCGCCGCCGCGGAGCGCAAGGCAGCGCGGGAGAAGCCAGCGCCCGCCATGCAGCCTCCGGCAGACACTTCGGACGGCTCAGCCGAGGCAAAACGCAAGTCAGGCGTGCCGCCGGTCGAGGCCGACATCTATCGGGATGAAGCGCAAGCCCGTTTCGACAAGGCGCTCGGTGCCGCACCCGGCTTTGTCGAAAGACTGGTCGGTTTCTGGTCGAACCATTTCTGCGTCTCGACCGCCAAGGGCCAGCTCGTGCGGGCCTGCGCCGGCGCTTTCGAGCGCGAGGCCGTCCGCCCCTTCGTGCTCGGCCGCTTCGCCGACATGCTGCTGGCCGTCGAGCATCACCCGGCGATGCTGTTCTACCTCGACAACCGACAATCGACCGGACCGGATTCGCGCGCCGGAAAAAGACGCGGCCGCGGCCTCAACGAGAACCTCGCCCGCGAGATCCTGGAATTGCACACACTGGGCGTCGACGGCGGCTATAGCCAGGCGGATGTCACGAGTTTCGCGGGAGCGCTCACCGGCTGGACGATGGCCGGACGGAAGGGCCGCCTGGGCGAGCCCGGCACATTTGTGTTCGACGCCAATGCGCATCAGCCTGGCGAGACGGTGCTGCTCGGCAAGACCTACCCGGCCGGCGGCATGGGCCAGGCCGAGGCCGCGCTCAACGACATCGCCCGCCAGCCGGCGACCGCGCGCCACATCGCTACCAAGCTCGCCCGCCATTTCATTGCCGACGATCCGCCGGCGGCTGTAGTCGACCGCCTTGCCGAGATCTTCACCAAGACGGACGGCGACCTGCGCGCGCTGGCGCTGGCCCTGATCGATCTGCCTGAAGCCTGGTCGCTGCCGCTGACAAAATTGCGCTCGCCGTTCGACTATGCCGTAGCGGTCCGGCGGGCGATCGGCTCCACCACCGGGAAAGAGCCGCAACGAACGCTGCGCTGGCTAAGGGCGCTGGGCGAGCCGCTCTGGCAACCGCCCGGGCCGAACGGCTTTTCCGACCGGACGGATAGCTGGGCGTCCGCCGAAGGCCTCAAGACGCGCCTCGACATCGCCTGGCAAGCGGCTCGTCAGGCGAGCGACATCGGCAATCCCGATGACATGCTTTCCACCGTGATCGGCGCCTCCGCCTCGGCCGAGACGCGCCAAGCGATCGCGCGCGCCGAATCCAAGCAGCAAGGCCTGGCGCTGCTGCTGATGGCGCCGGAATTTCAACGCCGGTGAACAATGGAGAAGCGGCATGAGTCTTCTTAGTGAAACGCCGAATCCATCTCGGCGCGCCTTGCTGATGACAGGCGGCGCGCTGTTTGCCTGGGCCTATCTGCCACGCTTCGCCCGCGCCGCCGACCATCTCGATCCGCGCCTGATCGTCATCATATTGCGCGGCGCGCTGGATGGGCTGTCGACGATCGGCCCGCTCGGTGACCCCGACTATGCCGGCCTGCATGGCGACATCGCGCTGTCGCTCTCCGGCGCCAATGCGGCGCTGCCGCTCGACAGCTTCTTCGCGATCAATCCCGCGATGCCGGTGTTCGCGCGGCTGTTCAAGGCAGGTCAGGCGGCTGCGGTGCACGCGGCCGCGACCGGCTACCGCGAGCGCTCGCATTTCGACGGCCAGGATGTGCTGGAGAGCGGCCTGCCGGGCCCTGGCAACGCCACAACCGGTTGGCTGAACCGCGCGATAGCCAGCCTGCCGGCAGGTGAAAGAGTGGCCAAGCTCGGCGGGCTGGCGGTCGGGCCATCGACCCCGCTGGTGATCCGTGGCGCAGCACCCGTGCTCGGCTGGGCGCCGCAGGCGCTGCCGACGCCCAGCGATGCGCTGGCGGAGCGTGTGCTCGACCTCTACAACCATCGCGACCCGGTGCTGGCAGCGGTGCTGCAGAAGGGCCTCGACGCCGACCACATGGCGATGAGCGACCAGCTCGATGACAGCACGATGAAAGCCCGTGGCGGCCTCGCCAACGCCGCCGGCATGCGCCAGTCCGCGCAAGGCGCGGCGAAACTGATGGCCGCCGACGACGGGCCGCGCATTGCGGCGCTGGCCTTCGACGGCTGGGACACGCATGTCAACGAGGGCGGTGCCACGGGGCGGCTCGCCAACCTGCTCGGCGGCCTCGATGGCGCCTTCGAGGAATTCGAGAAAGGGCTCGGCGAGCGCTGGAAGGACACGGCGATCGTCGCCATCACCGAATTCGGTCGCACCGCCCGCGTCAACGGCACCGTCGGCACGGACCACGGCACCGGCACGGTGGTGCTGCTCGCCGGCGGCGCGATCAAAGGTGGCCGCGTCATCGCCGACTGGCCGGGGCTGAAGCCGGCTCAGCTCTACCAAGGCCGCGATCTCGCGCCGACCAGCGATGTGCGCGCGGTGCTGAAGGGGTTGCTTGCCGAGCAGTTCGGGCTCTCCGCCGCGGTGCTCGGCGACAAGGTGTTTCCGGAGTCGGGAGGGGTGAAGCCGATGCGGGATTTGATTGTGTGAGAGCTTCGACTTTGTCCATCAACCGCGAGGCAGGAACGCGGCGGCACAAGGTGAGATCGGTCGAGATCCTTCGCGCCCCCCTCTGTCCTGCCGGACATCTCCCCCACTTGGGGGGAGATTGGCAGCTTCGGCGCCGCGACCACTCTGCGCTGTCGAACAGAGTACGACACTGACGATTGGCGAAGGCCGGCGCGATGTCTGATCTCCCCCTTGCGGCGAAGATGTCCGGCAAGACAGAGGGGGCGCTGTCCAGACGCCGTCTCTGAGGGCTGTCTGAATCCTCGCTCGAGGAACTTAGCAAGCCGCCCGCGCCGTTTCCGGCACGGGCGCCCCTCAAACCGATCACCAGCTCCAATAGCCGGGATGCCAGCGGTGGTGATACCGGAAGCCCGGATGCCAGTGGCGCACGGGCCGGATGAACCGGCGACCGTTCGGCACGCATCTGCCCCAGTGGTTCACGTGCCAGCCCGGACCGCAGCGCCAGCCGACCGTCTCGACCGGCAGCGGCGCAGCGCTGGGCTTTGCCATCGGCATGGCCTGCGCGCCGGCGGAGAGCATCAAAGTGCCGGCGGCCAATGCGAACGGCAGCAAATATTTGGTGAGCATAAAGTTCGTCTCCGTGATTCATCCCTACCGCCGTGAAACGGACGACAGGGTCGAAATCCGTCGGAGGAGGATTGATAACATCCTCGTTATCGGGCGGCGTCGTTGAGCGTCGCCACGGTCTTCAGCGCGCCATCGAGCATGTCGCCCTTTTCGTCCTTCAGCGCCGCTTCGCGCAGGCGGCGGATCCAGTCGGCGGCGTCTTCGCGGCCCTCGAGCATGGCAAGCGCTGAGAGCACGCGGTCGAATTTCGACTGGGCACGGGCGTGGGTGTCGCTGTAGCCCTTGATCAAGCGGCGGCAATTCAGGATCTCCAGCCCAAGCGCATAGTTTTCGCGCGCACGGGCAAGCGCCAAGCCGTACCAGCGCTCCAGATGCTCGACTTCGACCTTGTGGCGCAGCAGGCGGCGGCGCCAGCGGCGCAGGCCGCCGATGAACCACAGCATGGCGAAGCCGGTGAAACTGTCGGTGCGGATATGGCGGCCGCGATTGATGCGGCGGTCAAGGAAGGCGGCGAGCTTCGGGCGGTTCTCGATGTAACTGCCGATTGCTACCGGCAACGTGCCGCAAAATTCCTCGATGCGCGGATGGAAATATTCGGTGACCTGCAGGACCAAGCCTTCCCTGACACCGACTTCCTTGCGCACGCGCCTGTCGCGGGTCGAACGCGTCTTGAGGTCGGCGACGCGGATCATGTCGTCATAGCACATGGCGTTGGCCAGATGTTTCGCCGCCGCGACCGACAGCGCATGGCCACGCGCCGCATTGTCCAGCGCGATGGCCTTGTCCAGCCGGCCGAGATATTCGCCGCCATAGGCGATGTCCTGGTAATCGACGACCTTCTTCAGGCCGCGTTCAGCCATGTCGCGCAGCGGTTCCGGTAGCGCGGCGACACGGGCGGCGAGTTCCTGCCAGCCCTTCAGCAGGGTTTCGGGACCACTGACCTTGGCCGTTGATGTGGTGTCGGGAGCGGCAGGCTTCCCGCTTGCCTTATTCCCGGCTGTCGCGACCGCGATGCCGCGCGCCCGGTCATAGGCGGCGCCGAAGGCGGCAAGGCTGGCCTTGACGCCACGGCCACCGGCGCCGATCGCCTGCTCGTAGTTTTCGCGCGGGAAGGGCAGCGCGTCGGAACCGGCCAGCGCGCCGAGCAGGCTGGCCGAAATCATCGTGCCATGCTCGGCGGCGATCTTTTCCATGTCGAAGGCGATGAAGCGCTTGGCGGCCGCCTCGGCCGTCGCATGCACCTTTTCCGACGAGGCGCGGCCGTCGCCCGGCTCGATCTTTTCCGAGACGGCGGCGATGCGGTGCGAGGAGGCGATCAGCGTCGTGCGCTCGGGCGTGACGAAACCGCGGATGATGGCGCGGCCGGCCTCCATCAGCTCGGCGGCTATCAAGATGTCGACGTCGCCCTGCGAGGGCGAGAGCGCAAAGACCGGCAGCCGGCCGGTGTCGCGCGCCATCTCGATGTAATAGATCGTCGCCCCCGTGCGCTGGGCGACGCCCGCCACCGACGTCGATTGCGCAATGTAGCCGCTGCGCTCGGCTACGTCGGTGATCCAATCGGCGAGCACGCCGCCGCCCTGGCCGCCGACGGCAAGCACGGCGAGTTTTATCACCCGCTCGTCATCAGAGGCGCCCAGCTTCGGGCGCAGCGGTGAAGCCTGCTCAAGCATCGGCGAACATCAAACGGCGACTCTCGCGGCGGCGCTGCAAACGGCCGATCACGGCGCGGCGCGCGCTTTCCAGGAAACGGTCCCAGCGGCTCGGATTGTGCACGACATCGGCGCGGTAGAAGGAGGGGCAGAGCACGGCCGCATCCGCCACCTCGCCGCAATTGCCGCAGCCGACACAGTTCTGGTCGATCGAGGCGACCGGATCGTCGCGCAGCGGATCGTCGAGCGACTTCACCGAGAGCGACGGGCAGCCGGAGAGCCGCATGCAGGCGTGGTCGCCGGTGCAGACGTCCTCGTCGACGCCGAATTTCGGCTTGACGACCCGCTCGCCGCCCTTGACCGCCTTGTCGACCAGCGGCCTCTCGCGGCGCTGGCGGTTCAGCATGCATTCGGACGAGGCGACGATGACCTTCGGCCCCTTCTCCTCGGTGGTTAGCGCCTCGCGCAGCGTGTCGCGCATCTGGCCGACGTCATAGGTGCGGTCGATGTGGCGCAGCCATTTGACGCCCATGCCTTTCACCGCTTCGGTGATCGGATGTTTTGTGGACTTGGTGCGGTTCGAGGCGCGCGAGGACAGGATGTCCTGGCCGCCGGTGGCGGCCGAGTAAAAATTGTCGACGATGACGATGACACCGTCATTCTTGTTGAAGACGGCGTTGCCGATCGAGGAGGTAAGACCGTTGTGCCAGAAGCCGCCGTCGCCGACGAAGGAGATCGACCGGCGTTTCGCTTCCGGCGAATTGAAGGCGGAAGCCGAGGCCGGCCCGAGGCCGTAGCCCATGGTGGTGGCACCGAGCTCGAAGGGCGGCATGATCGAGAACAGGTGGCAGCCGATGTCGGAAGCGATGTGGTGCTTGCCAAGCTCCTGCTCGACCAGCTTGGTCGCAGCGAAGATCGGCCGCTCCGGACAGCCGATGCAGAAGCCCGGCGGGCGGCCGGGAACGACATTGATGAGATCGGCGGTGTCGACGCCCTCGCCCAGCTTGTTCGGCGCACGAACCTCGCCGGGCAGCAGATGCGGAGCATAGGCGCGCAGGAAGGAGCCAATGCCGTCCAGCATCACCTGCCCGGTATATTCGCCGGCCATCGGCAGATGCTCCCTGCCGACCAGCTTGGTGCCGCGCTCGGCCTTGTGCAGCATCGCGGCAAAGGCCTGCTCGATGTAGTTGGGCTGGCCTTCTTCGACGACCAGCACCGCCTGTTTGCCCTCGCAGAAGGAAAGGAACTCGTCATCGACGAGCGGATAGACGGCGTTCAGCACATAAAGCGCAACGTCGGTGTCGCCATAGGTGTCGGCAAGGCCGAGCCGCTGCAGCGCGCGGACGACCGAATTGTACATGCCGCCCTGCATGACGATGCCGATCGAGCCATTGTCCGGCCCAAAGACCTCGTTGATCTTGCGGCTCTTGATGAAATCGACCGCCGCCGGCCAGCGCTTCGTCACCTTCTCCTTCTCGTGCAGGAAGGAGGCCGGCGGCAGCACGATGCGGCCGGTGTCGCGGCGCGGAGCCGACAGCGCATCGGCAACCGACATAGGCGGCCGCTTGTTGTCCTTGGCGATGAAGTGGCCGTGGACGTGGCAGCAGCGGATGCGCACCTGCAGCATGACCGGCGTGTTGGAGGCCTCCGACAGCTCGAAGCCATCCTCGACCGCCTTGACGATCGAGGGCAGGTTCGGGCGCGGATCGAGCAGCCAGACCTGGCTCTTCATGGCGAAGGCGTGGCTGCGCTCCTGCATGATGGAGGAGCCCTCGCCATAGTCCTCGCCGACGATGATCAGCGCGCCGCCGGTGACGCCGCCCGAGGCGAGGTTCGCCAAAGCGTCCGAGGCGACATTGGTACCCACCGTCGACTTGAAGGTGGCGGCACCGCGGATCGGGTAGTGCACGGATGCGGCAAGCATAGCGGTGGCGGTTGCTTCTGAGGCGCTCGCCTCGAAGTGCACGCCGAGCTCGCCCAGAATGTCCTGCGCGTCGGCGAGCACATCCATCAGATGGCTGATCGGCGCGCCCTGGTAGCCGCCGACATAGCCGACGCCGCATTGCAGCAGCGCCTTGGTGATGGCGAGGATGCCCTCGCCCGCGAATTCCTGGCCGGCGCCGAGCCTCAGCTTTTCGACTTCCTTGGCAAAAGACCGTTCGGCCATCTCTGCCTCCTTCCGTTACCGCCGTTGGACGGCGGCGCGTACGTCAAACTCAAATGTCGTGCTTGCGGATGTTCTTCAGCATCTTCTGCAGAATCGCGATCAGCGCGGCATATTCGGCATCGTCAACGCCGTCGAACATCGCTTCGAAGGCATCATGCATGGCCGGCCAGGCGCGGGTGAAAAGCGCCCGGCCGTCATCGGTCAGGAACACATGGCGGAAGCGGCTGTCGGCGACGCCCTGCTCGCGCCGCACGAGGCCCTGGCCTTCCAGCGCGTCGAGCGTGCGACTCAAGGTCGATTGCTCGATCACCGTATAGACCGAGAGGTCGTTGACGGTGATGCCGTCGGTGACCGAGAGCACGGCCAACGTGCGCACCTGCGGAATGGTCAGGCCCTGCTTGCGAAAGTCTTCTCGCAGGGTGGCGTTGTAGCGGCCCATGATGCGGTTCATCAAATAGGGCGCGAATTGCTGCAGGCCGATCTGGCCGAGGGTCGAGATGCGCTGGCGCTTTTCCGGAAGCTTCTGCTCCATCAGAGCCTCCCCGCCAGCAGGAAGCCGGAGCCGCCGCCGAGCCCTGCGCCCGGGTGCGTCGAGGCGCCGATATGGTACAGGCCCTTAATGCCGGTCTCGTGATTGCGGCTGGCCTTGAACGGCCGCCACAAGAAGGACTGGTCGATGGTGGACGAGCCGCCATAGGGATCGCCGCCGACCAGATTGATGTTCATCGCTTCCAGATCGGCAGGCGAATAGGCGCGGCGCGCGATGATGGTGTCGCGAAAACCATCGATGTGATGAGCGAGGATCGCCTCGACGCGGTCGGCGTAGGCCTCGCGCAGCGCCTCGGTCCAGCGGCCATCGGCTGGAGTCTCGAGCTTGCCGGCGGCATCGCCCTTGATGTGGCGCGGCGTTTCCGGAAGCTGCAGCCACAGGATTGCCTTGCCCTGCGGACAGCGCGACGGATCGAGCGCGTGGGGCTGGCCGACGCAGATCGTCGGCACTTCCGGCAACAGGCCGCGCACCGCTTCGTTGCAGGCTTTCGACACACCATCGAGTCCCGGCGTCAGATGCAGCAGCGCCACCTTGTCGAGGCCCTCGCCGCGCCAGGCCGGCGGCTTGTTCAGCGCGTAGTGGAGCTGGAAGTTGCCCTTGCCGTAGCGGTAGTCACGCATGGCTTTCGCGGCGGTTTCCGGCGCATCGTTGCCGAGCAGGCGGCCATAGAGCTGCGTCGGCGTGACCGAGCAGATGACGCTCTTCCCTGCCCTCAGCGTCTCGCCGGAGGCGAGGCGGACCCCGGTGGCACGGCCGCCGGTCTGGACGATCGAGGCGACTTCGGCGTTGACGCGGATTTCGCCGCCGCGCTCCTTGATCAACGCTTCGAAGGCGGCGAGCAGGTTCTTCGCCCCTCCCTTGACGATCGGTGCGCCGGCCGCCTCCAGCGCGAAGGCGATGACCTTGGCGATCTGGCCGGAGAAGGCGTCTTCCGGCCCAAGCCCGGCATGCAGCACCCAGGGCGCCCAGAGCGCGCGGACGGTATCGGACTTGTACGCGGTCTCCAGCCAGCCCCGCGCCGGCACCAGCGCCTCGCCCAGGACGGCGGCAAGCTCGCGCGGACCGCGCCGCCACGCCTCGCCGGCCATGAGCTTCGTCGTCGGATAGGACCAGAGCGCGCCACCGAGCAGGCCGAACAGCAGTCCGGCATTGCGTTCGATGTCGCCGACATCGCCGCCATGACGGTCGCCATCGCCGGAGGCAAATGCGTTCAGCGCCGCGATGTTGGCGGCCCGGTCGGTGGTGAGCACGGCATGGCTGCCGTCGGGCCGAAGCACGCCGGTGGGTGTGGTCGTGTGACAGAATTCCAGCCCGTGCCGCGCAAGATCCTTGCCGAGCGCGGCATAGGCCGGCGAGGTGATGAAGAGGACGAAGGTCGTCGCCATCACGTCATGGACGAAGCCGGGCGCCGTGATCTCGTCGGTGCGCATGCAGCCGCCGATGCGGTCGTTGCGTTCGAGCACGAGCACTTTGGCGCCCTTGGCGCCAAGCATCGCCGCGCAGACCAGGGCGTTGATGCCGCTGCCGACGATGATGTGATCGGCAGCGGTCATTGAGGGGAGCTCCCTGCTTTCGGGAGATCGGTTTCAATTGCGCGGGTCAGGGTTCCTTCACGCCCCCCTCTGCCCTGCCGGACATCTCCCCCACGAGGGGGGAGATCGGACGTCACCCTTGCTTTCGCCAATCTCCGACGTCGCAGAACAGTGTGGAGCGCCGAAACCGCCAATCTCCCCCCTTGTGGGGGAGATGTCCCGCAGGACAGAGGGGGGCGCCATAGAGCGCCAGCGTCGCTCCGATCCCACCTCTCCACTACTCCATTGTCCGCGAGCATGATCTTCTCCCGAAGACCGCCACCTCGCCTATTGGCCCGGCACCAGCGCCAGGGCGCGGATCGGGCTGCCGGTGCCGTGCTCGATCTTGAGCGGGGCGGCGATCAGGATCGCGCCTTTCGGCGGCAGCTGGTCGAGGTTGCAGAGGCTGGCGAGGCCATAGCGATTGGCTTTGTGCATCAGCGTGTGCGCCGGGAAAGGCGGCTCCATGCCGCCGGCCTTGCCGGCATCGGTGCCGATCGTCTCCGAGCCCCAGCCCTTGATGTCCTTGCTGATCAGGAACTGGATGGCTTCCGCCGTCGGGCCGGGTGTATGCGGGCCGGTCTCGTTGGCATTGAGGAAGTCGGCTTCCGAACCGTTGCGCTTGTACCAGTCGGTGCGCATCACCACCCATTCGCCGGCATTGATGGTGCCGTGCTCGGCCTCCCACGCCTTGATGTGGTCGACGGTGAGAAGGAAATCGTGATCGGCGGCGGCTTCCACCGAGCAGTCGATGACATTGACCGGCCCGACGAAATTCTGCGCCGGGATGGTGTCGGTGGCGCCGTCCGGATAGTCCTTGCCGGTGATCCAGTGCTGCGGCGCGTCGAAATGCGTGCCCGAATGCTCGCCGAGCTTCAGCCAGTTCCAGGCCCACCACGGACCATTCTTGTCATACTTTGAAATGGGGTGGATCTCGACCTTCGGCGTGTCGACGGCGAGTTCCGGCGGCAGCTTGATCAGCGGCGTGTTGGGTCCGAGCGGCGCCGACAGGTCGACCACCCTGATGGCGCCCGAAAGCAGCTGGCCGGCGACCTCGCCGAGGAGTTTCTGCGTGTCCATTGTCTTCGTTCCCTCTTGTTCGTGCTCATCGAGGCTCGTTGCGGCCCTTAATATCCTACTAGACGAAAACATATGCATCTGCAATTATCTTTAAGCATAAAGCATTTTGGGGCAGGGCGTGAGCGAGTTCGACGCCATCTTTGTCGGTGCGGGCCACAACAGTCTGGCCTGCGCCGCGCATCTGTCGCTCAAAGGCTGGAAAACCGCGGTTTTCGAGCGCAACGCAACTATCGGCGGCGCGGTCCGGACCGCGGAATACACGCTTCCCGGTTTCAGGCACGACTTCGGCGCGATGAACCTGAGCCTGTTCGCTGGCTCTCCCTTCCATCGGAAATATGCAAATGAATTGAAAAGCCATGGGCTGGAATTCGCGCCCGTCGCCGATTGTTTCGCCAGCGCTTTCCCGGATGGAAGATGGTTTGGCGTCAGCAACGATCTCGAGAAGACGACATCGCGGCTCGCCACCTTCTCCGCGGCCGATGCCGCTACATGGCGCCGGCTGGTCGAGGCCTTTCCAGGCGAGGCGGAGCATCTGTTCCCGCTGCTCGGATCGCCGATGAACCCGCGCGCGCTCGCCGGCACGGCCTGGTATCTTTGGCGCAAGAAAGGCATTGGCGGCGCGCTCGATACCGGCCGCTTGTTGCTGTCTTCCCCCCGCGCGTGGCTCGAGGACAATTTCGAGACGCCGCACGTGCAAACCACGCTCGCCGCCTGGGGCATGCATCTCGACTTCGCGCCCGACATCGCCGGCGGCGCCGTGTTCCCTTATCTGGAATCAATGGCCAACCAGAGTTTTGGCATGGTGCTCGGCAAGGGCGGCGCCGACACCATCATCCGCGCGCTTGTCGGCATGGTCAAAGCGGCCGGCGGCAAGATCATGGCCGGCGCGGAGGTGGCGGAGATCACCGTCGCCGGCGGCCGCGCGACCGGCGTGCGGCTCGCCTCCGGCGATTTCCATGTCGCCAGCAAGGCCGTCATTGCCGGCGTCGCGCCCAAGGCGCTGACTGGCAAGCTGTTGCCGAACGGATCCGGCGATGCCGGCTTTGACGCGGCGATGAAAAAGTTCCGCCATGCGCCGGGCACGATGATGATCCATCTGGCACTGGACGATCTGCCGGACTGGAGCGCCGGCGCCGAGCTTCGCCACTTCGCCTATGTGCATCTGGCGCCGTCGCTCGATGCCATGTCGCGCACCTATCAGCAGGCGATTGCCGGCGTGCTGCCCGATCAGCCGGTGCTCGTCGTCGGACAGCCGACCGCCGTCGATCCCTCGCGGGCGCCAGAAGGCAAGCACGTGCTCTGGGTCCAGGTGCGCATGCTGCCGGCGGAAATCCTTGGCGATGCCGCCGGCAAGATCGCGCCCGGTTCCTGGGACGCGGTCAAGGACGCCTATGCCGAGCGCGTGCTCGACATCATCGAGAGCTACGCGCCTGGTTTGCGCCAGAAGATCCTCGGGCGCGCGATCTTCTCGCCGCTCGACCTCGAGCGCGAGAATCCGAACCTCGTCGGCGGCGACCAGATTTGCGGCAGCCACCATTTGGCGCAGAATTTTCTCTTCCGTCCGGCGCGCGGCTTCGCGCGCTGGAACACGCCGGTGTCAAACCTCTACCTCACCGGCGCCGCGACATGGCCCGGCGCCGGCACCGGTGCCGGATCCGGCTTCATGTTGGCGCAACAACTGGGAGGACACTAGCAGCAGAATT
The DNA here is from genome assembly GCF_002294785.1 of Mesorhizobium sp. WSM3868. NCBI lineage: Bacteria > Pseudomonadati > Pseudomonadota > Alphaproteobacteria > Hyphomicrobiales > Phyllobacteriaceae > Mesorhizobium > Mesorhizobium sp. WSM3868. Next base: position 285,972 of record NZ_NSGB01000004.1, read on the forward strand.
CCAGGATGGACAAGGCGCGGTTGCCCACCAGACCTTCCGAATGAACAACGCCGCGCGGACAATGAGTCAAAAACCGACAACCAACAAGGGGAACGACCATGACCATCAACAGACGCGATTTGCTTGGATTTGGCGCGGCAGCGCTTGGCGCGGCGACACTCGGACTGCCGAAGGCAGCCAAGGCGGCGGACGAGCTCACCATTGCCTACAACGTCAACCTGCCATCCTGGGACCCGACGACCGGGCCTTCGGCGGTGAACCCGACCATCCAAGGCCTCTACCAGTCCGTGTTCGACCAGTTCATCCCGCAGAAGCCGGACCTCTCCTTCACACCCGGCCTGCTCACCGAATGGGGTTGGAACGACGATCGCAGCAAGGTGACGATGACGGTCCGCGACGGCGTGAAATGGCATGACGGCTCGCCCTTCACCGCCGAGGACGTTGTCTGGTCGCTGCAGCGGGCGGGCGACGAGAAGACCGGCAACCCGATCCAGTTCGTCTGGAAGAACGTCAACAACTTCAAGATCGACGGAAACAAGATCACCGGCGACGTCGTGCAGTTCGATCCGGTCTATTTCAAATGGATGTCGTTCCTGACCGGCTACATCATGCCGAAGGCCTATTACGAGAAGGTGGGCGCGGAAGGCTTCGAGAAGGCGCCGATCGGCACCGGGCCCTATATGGTCGACAAATTCGAGCGCAACGCCTTCCTGCGGCTGAAGGCCAATCTGAATTACTGGGGTGCCAAGCCAGCCTTCGAGAATGTGACGATCAAGTTCGTCACCGACGCGGCAAGCCGCGTCGCCGAGGTCGAGTCCGGCTCCTCGCAGGTGACGCTCGAAATCCCCTATGAAGAATATGACCGGCTGATCGCCAAGGACGGACTCGCCGGCTCGATCAAGAATGTCTCCGACATCGGCATGATCTTCTTCAACGACATCGAGGCGATGCTCGACAAGAACGTCCGCCAGGCGGCTGTGATGGCAGTGGACAAGGAGCTCTTGGTCAAGCGGCTGCTGCGCGGCTACGGCCAGCCGATCGCCACGCTGGAGACGCCGGAATACACGGCCTTCGACGCGTCGATCAAAGTCGAGCACAATCCGGAAAAGGCCAAGGAACTGCTCGCCGCTTCAGGCTATTCGCCCAAGAAGCCGGTCAAGTTCACCATCCAAACGACCAAGGGCTTCAAGCCCAAGGATTATGAGATGATCCAGGCGATCGTCGGCATGTGGCGCAAGGTCGGCATCGAGGCCAATATCGAGGTCTACGAGATCGCCAAGCATTACGAGCTGCGGGCCGCCGACAAGCTGGCGCCGGCCGCCTTCTACAACTGGGGCAATGCGATCGGCGATCCGACCACCTCGACCGGCTTTGCCATGTATGGACCTAGCCCGCATTCGGTGTGGGACAGCCAGGACCTGATCGACATGATCAATCCGCTGTGGGGCGAGAAGGACGAGGCCAAGCGCATCGCCGGCTGGAAGGCCGTCGACAAATACATCGCCGAGCAGGCCTATGTGCTGCCGCTGATGCAGTATGCTCAGCCGATCGTGCACTCGAAGAAGGTCAATGTCGTGCAGCATGTATCGGGCGCGCTGCTGCCGGCGCTGATGACCCCGGCCTGATGACATCTGGGAAGCTGCGCTGGCGCAGCGCACCTTCTCCAACGACGCGCAGGCCCCCTCATTCGGCCGGTGAGGGGCCGAATGCATTAGGCTCAGCGAGCATGCTGCTGCAGAGATTTCTTGTTCGTCTGATGACGATGCTGGTCACACTGTTCGGCGTCGCCGTCGTCGTCTTCGTCGTCATCCGCGTGGCGCCCGGCGACCCGATCGCGATGATGCTGCCACCCGGCGCCAGCAATGACGACATAGCGCGTCTGCGCGCGCTCTATGGGCTGGACAAGAGTATTGCGCAGCAGTTCTTCATCTGGCTCGCCGGCGTGCTGCATGGCGATTTCGGCACTTCGATCTCGCTGCGCCAGGATGTGCTCGGCCTCGTCTTCAACCGGCTGCCGGCGACGTTGGAATTGGCCATCGTCGCGCTGTTGATGGCGGTGGCGATCGGCGTCTCCGCTGCGATCCTCGGTGCGCGTTCGCGTGGCACGGCCGTCGAAGCCGGCATCGACATCGCCGGCGGCGCGACGCTCTCCATCCCCGATTTCCTGTGGGGCCTGGTGCTGATCCTGCTGTTCGGCGTGCTCATCCCGGTGTTCGACATTTCCGGTCGAGTGTCACCGCAACTCGACCTGCCCTTCGTCACCCAGTTCTATCTCGCCGAGAGCATTCTCAGGCTCCGCTTCGATCTCACCTGGGATCTGCTCAAGCACATGCTGATGCCGGCGATCGCGCTGGCGTTGCCGCTGGCGGCGATCATCGCGCAACTCCTGAAACAGTCGCTGAAGGAAGTGCTCGACCTCGACTATGTCGTGCTCGCGCGGGTCAAAGGCTTTTCCGAAACGCAGGTTATCCTGCGCGAGGCGTTGAAGAACGCGGCGCTGCCGACGCTGACGCTGGTGGGCGTGCAGTTCACCTTCCTGATCGGCGGCACGGTTATCGTCGAGCGGCTGTTCTCCTATGAGGGTCTCGGCAATATGGCGATCGATGCCGTCATCAACCGCGACCTGCCGCTGATCCAGGGCATCGTGCTGGTCTTCGCGCTGCTCTTCGTGCTGATCAACCTTGGCGTCGACATGATGTATGCGCTGCTTAATCCGAGGCTGCGTCATGGATGAGGCGCGCATTTTGCGTCGGGGCCTCAGCCCGCGGCTATGGCTGGCCGGCGGCTGGCTTCTGCTGGCGCTGCTTGCGGCCATCTTCGCGCCGCTGATCGCACCGCAAGATCCGCTGGCGCAGGACCTGATGCTCGAGCGTCTGCCGCCCTTCTGGCTCGACGGCGCCGAGCCCGGCTATTGGCTGGGCACCGACAGCCTGGGCCGGGATCTCCTGTCACGGCTGATCTTCGGCGGCCGCATCGCCTTCATCGTCGCCTTCGCCGCGGCGGCGTCCGCCTGCCTCATCGGCTCGGCGCTCGGGCTCATTGCCGGCTATTTCGGCGGTTGGGCCGACCGCGTCATCTCGCGCATCGTCGATGTCTGGATGGCCTTCCCGCCGGTGCTGTTCGCGATCCTTTTAGTCGCGGTGTTGGGCACAGGCTTGAGCTCCGTCATCATCGCCATCGCCGTCATCGACTGGACGCGCTTCTGCCGCGTGATCCGGGCCGAGGCGATGAGTCAGGCGCGCATGGACTATGTCGAGAGCGCGCGCATCGCCGGCTATGGCCGCATCGGCATCATGCTGCGCGAAGTCCTGCCCAATGTGCTGCCGTCGGTGGTGGCGCTCTTGTCGCTTGAGATGGGCATCGCCGTCATCGTCGAGGCGATCCTCTCCTTCGTCAATCTGTCGATCTCGACCGACGATCCGACCTGGGGCGGCATCATTGCCGAGGGCCGGCTGTCGATCCACCAGGCCTGGTGGGTGCTGGTGTTCCCGCTGATCACATTGATCTTCACCGTGCTGTCCTTCAGCCAGTTCGGCGAAGGATTGAAGGCGCGTTTCGATCCGGTGCTGCGATGAGCGCCAATATGGAACCATGCCTCGAAATCCGCTCCTTGAGCGCAGTGCTGCCCAACGGCCAGCGCGTGCTGCGCTCGGTATCGCTCACCGTGCAGCCGGGCGAAGTCCGCGCGCTGGTCGGCGAGAGCGGCGCCGGCAAGACGATGATCGGCAAGGCGGTGCTCGGCGTGCTGCCGAAAAGCGTGCGCATCGTCGAAGGCGAGATGCTGATCGAGGGCGAGAGTCTCGGCCGCCTCGATGCGAAGGCGCGGCGGACGCTGATCGGCGCGCGTACCGCGCTGATCCCACAGGACCCGCTCACCGCGCTCAACCCGTCGCGCCGCATCGGCCCGCAGACGACCGACCGGCTGGTGCGCATCCTCGGCTGGAGCGGTGAAAAGGCAGACGAGCGTATCCGGCAGTTGCTCCAAGAGGTGCAGATCCGCGAGCCCGAACGTGTTCTGAAATGCTATCCGCACGAGCTTTCGGGCGGCATGCGCCAGCGCGTGCTGATCGCGGCCGCCTTCGCCGCCGAGCCCAGACTGATCGTCGCCGACGAGCCGACGACGGCGCTGGACGTGACCGTGCAGAAGCAGATCCTGCGCCTCATCGCGCAATTGCAGCGCAACCACGGCACGGCGCTTCTGTTCGTCACGCACGATCTCGGTGTCGTCGCCAAGATCAGCCAGAAAGTGTCGGTGCTCTATGCCGGCAAGGTGGTCGAAGAAGCCGCGACCGCCGACCTCTTCGCATCGCCGCAGCACCCCTACACGCGGGCGCTGATCGCGGCGACGCCGCGCTATACCGATCCCTACGCATCGCTGATGCCGGTGAACGAAACCGTGCTGGCTGGGCTCGCGGACGAGATCGCGGGCGCCGACAGGGCGTGGAGGCCAAGCCATGGCTGAGCCGCTGTTTTCCGTCCGCGGACTGAAGGTGGCGCTGCCCGACATGACGCGCAAGCCGCTGATCGGCCGGGCGCCACTGGCCGAGATCCTCAAAGGACTGGACTTCGACCTGCCCAAGGGATCGGTGACCGGCATCGTCGGCGAATCCGGTTCCGGCAAGTCGACGCTCGGCCGCGCGCTGGTGCGGCTGATCGAGCCGAGCGCCGGCTCGATCAGCTTCGAAGGGCGAGACATCGGCCATCTTTCGGAAGCGGAGCTCAGACCGCTGCGTCGCGACCTACAGATGATCTTCCAGGACCCGATGTCGTCGCTCAACCCGCGGCACACCATCTTCAGCATCATCGCGGCACCCTTGAGGCAGAACGGGCTTGGCGACCGGCTGAAGGAGCGCGTGGCGGAAGCCCTGCAGCGTGTGGGCCTGCCGCAGAGTTTTGCCGGCCGCTACCGCCACGAGCTGTCCGGCGGGCAACGCCAGCGCGTCGGCATCGCACGGGCGCTGGCGCTGTCGCCGAAATTCGTTTTGGCCGACGAGATCGTCTCCGGCCTCGACGTCTCGACGCAGGCACAGATCCTGACGCTGCTGGAAAAGCTCGCGGCCGAGATGGGGCTGACGGTCGCCTTCATCAGCCATGATCTGTCGGTGATCCGGCGGCTCTGCCGGCAAGTCATCGTCATGCGCGAGGGAAGGATCGTCGAAGCCAGCGCAACCGACGCGCTCTTCGACAATCCGAAGGAGACTTACACGCGCGACCTGCTCGCTGCCATCCCGCTGCCTGAGATCGATGCGGACTGGCTGCAGCCGCCTGCAAAGGCACCGGCATGAGAAAGGCAAACCTTGTCCGCACACCGAACAGCGGGCCTCGGATGTGCATGGGAGCAAAGTCAGCCCGCCAAAGGAGGGTGACATGAAATACGCCACAAGCGGCGCAATGGTCGGCGCAATCCTGTTCGGTTCAATGGGAATGGCTTCGGCCGACTCGATCCCCGGCATGCGCGGCCATGACCATACCGGCATCACCGTGCCCGACATGAAGCAGGCCGTCGACTTCTTCACCAATGTGGTCGGTTGCAAGAAGGCGATGTCCTTCGGGCCGTTCGCCGACGACAAGGGCACCTTCATGCAGGACCTGCTCGGCGTCGATCCAAAAGCGGTAATCGAGGAAATCACCCTGGTGCGCTGCGGCTATGGATCGAACATCGAATTGTTCAAATACACCGCGCCCGACCAGAAGGACCTGACGCCGAAGAACAGCGACATCGGCGGCTTCCATATCGCCTTCTATGTCGACGATGTCGCCGCCGCGAAGGCCTATCTCGACGCCAAGGGCGTGAAGACCAGGATGGGTCCTCTGCCGGTCAAAGAAGGACCGGCCGCCGGTCAAACCATCCTCTACTTCCAGGCGCCCTGGGGACTGCAGCTGGAAGCGATCAGCTATCCCGACGGGATGGCTTACGAGAAAGGCGCCGAGACTGTGCTGTGGAGTCCCAAAGATCCAGCCAAGTGAGCTGATCGCGCCGCAATTGTTCAATTATGAAACTTTAAGGTTGAAATAATTGCCGGCAGGCGCGATACTGATGTTGCAACCGCCGGCCCCTCGGCGGTCCCTGATGCCCATTGAGCGTTTGACGCAATTCCGGACGGGAAACCGCTACGCACTTTCCCTGGGAATTGCTCTAGAGGAGATCGCAAGACATGAAGGTTGCGGTTCTCGGCGGCGGACCGGCCGGCCTCTATTTTGCCATCTCGCTGAAGCTGCGCGACGCCGCGCATGACGTGACGGTCTACGAGCGCAACCGCCCCGACGATACGTTCGGCTGGGGTGTGGTGCTGTCGGCCGAAACGCTGGAGAACCTGACCAGGAACGACCCTGTCAGCGCGGTCTGGATCAGGAAGCATTTTGCCTACTGGGACGACATCGCCGTCATTCATGACGGCGTGCGCACGGTGTCGACCGGCCACGGCTTCTGCGGCATCGGCCGCAAGCGGCTTTTAATTCTGCTCCAGCGCCGTGCGCGCGAGCTCGGCATCAAGATGATGTTCGAGACCGAGATTTCCGATCCCAGGCCGTTCATGGAAACGCACGACCTTGTCGTTGCGGCCGACGGATTGAACTCGAAGTCGCGCGCCACCTTCGCCAACGTTTTCAAGCCCGACATCGACACGCGCAAATGCAAGTTCGTGTGGCTCGGCACCACGCAGAAATTCGACGACGCGTTCACCTTCATCTTCGAAAGGACGCAGCATGGCTGGGTGTGGGCGCATGCCTACCAGTTCGACAGCGAGACCGCGACCTTCATCGTCGAATGCAGCGAACAGACCTGGGCTGCCTTCGGTTTCGGCGCGATGACGCAACAGGAATCGATCGCTGTCTGCGAGCGCATTTTCGAAAAGCATCTCGGCGGCCATTCGCTGATGACCAATGCCAATCACATCAGAGGTTCGGCCTGGATCAACTTCCCGCGCGTGCTTTGCGAGCGCTGGTCTTACAAGAATCTGGCGCTGATGGGCGACGCGGCGGCATCGGCGCATTTCTCGATCGGATCCGGCACGAAGCTGGCCCTGGAGAGCGCCGTCGCGCTCGCCGACTATGTCGAGTCCGAGTCCGACCTCGAAGCGGCCTTCCGCAAATACGAAGATGCTCGCCGCACCGAGGTGCTGAAACTGCAATCGGCGGCGCGCAACTCGCTCGAATGGTTCGAGGAAGTCGAACGTTATCTCGGGTTGGATCCAGTTCAATTCAACTATTCGCTGCTCACCCGCTCGCAGCGCATCAGCCACGAGAACCTTCGTCTGCGCGATGCCGAATGGCTGGCGGGCGCGGAGGAATGGTTCCAGCGCAAGGCCGGCGCCGGCGGCAACATGCTGCGCCGCGCGCCGATGTTCGCGCCATTCAGACTGCGCGAGATGGCGCTCACGAACCGCATCGTCGTCTCGCCGATGGCCCAGTACAAGGCGGTCGACGGCTGCCCGACCGACTGGCATTTCGCCCACTATGCCGAGCGCGCCAAGGGCGGGGCCGGGCTCGTCTATATCGAGATGACCTGCGTCAGCCCGGAGGGACGCATCACCCCTGGCTGCACCGGCTTCTACAAGCCCGAGCATGAGGTCGCCTGGAAGCGGCTGGTCGATTTCGTCCACGCCGAGACCGAAGCCAAGATCTGCGCCCAGATCGGCCATTCAGGCCCGAAGGGCTCGACCCGCCTCGGCTGGGAAGGAACGGACGAGCCGCTGCCCTCCGGCAACTGGCCGGTGATAGCGCCTTCAGCCGTGCCGTGGTCGCCACAGAATCAGATGCCGAAGGCGATGAACCGCGCCGACATGGACCTTGTGCGCGACCAGTTCGTCGCCTCGGCGGAGATGGCCGAGCGCTGCGGCTTCGACATGCTGGAGATCCATGCCGCGCATGGCTATCTGCTCTCCGCCTTCATCACGCCGCTGACCAACAGGCGCACCGACGACTATGGCGGCTCGCTGGAGAACCGCATGCGCTATCCGCTGGAGATCTTCCACGCGGTGCGCGCCGTGTGGCCGGCCGAAAAGCCTATCTCGGTGCGCATCTCGGCCAATGACTGGGTGGGCATCGAAGGCGTCACGCCGGCCGATGCGGTCGAGATCGCCAAGCTTCTGCATCAAACCGGCGTCGATCTCTGCGACGTCTCGGCCGGCCAGACCACGATCGCCGCCAAGCCGGTCTATGGCCGCATGTTCCAGACGCCGTTCTCCGACCGCATCCGCAACGAGGTCGGCATGGCGACGATGGCGGTCGGCAACATCTACGAGCCGGACCACGCCAACTCGATCCTGATGGCCGGACGCGCCGATCTGGTGGCGCTGGCCAGGCCGCATCTCAGCGATCCCTATTGGACGCTGCATGCGGCGGTCACCCTCGGCGATCGCGGCGTCAAATGGCCGGATCCTTATCTGCGCGGACGCGACCAGATCTACCGGCTGGCCGAACGCGAAGCGGCGGCAGGGCTGAAGGTATGAGCGCATTTATGTTTTCACGTCGGCGCCGCCCCTCATCCGCCTGCCGGCACCTTCTCCCCGTGAAGGACGGGGAGAAGGCACAAGCTCAAACGCTGGCGGCCCGCTCTCCCCGTCCTTCACGGGGAGAGGGTAAGGATGAGGCGCAGCGCCTTGCCTGGAGGACTGGCGCATGATTGCCGGCAAGCATGCGCTGGTCACCGGCGGCGGCTCCGGCGTCGGCCGTGCGATCGCACTGTCGCTGGTGGAAGCCGGCGTCGCCGTCACCATCTGCGGCCGCCGCAAGGCAGCGCTGAATGAAGTCGCGAAGGCAAACGACCGCATCTTCGGCATCGGCGCCGATGTCACCGACGAAGCCGACATGACGGCGCTGTACGAGAAGGCCGAGGCGGCGCGCGGTCCCTTCGAGATCGTCGTCGCCAATGCCGGGATGGCTGTCAGTGCGCCGGCGCACAAGACCTCGCTCGCCGACTGGCAGCGCTCGCTCGACGTCAACCTCACCGGCGCCTTCCTGGCGGTGCAGCCGGCGCTTGGCGGCATGCTGGCGCGAAACACAGGCCGTATCGTTTTCATTGCCTCGACCGCCGGACTGAAGGGCTACGCGTATGTCGCGCCCTACGTAGCGGCCAAGCATGGCGTCGTCGGGCTGATGCGGGCGCTCGCAGCCGAGACCGCCAAGTCCGGCATCACCGTCAACGCCATCTGCCCGGGCTTCGTCGAAACCGACATGCTGGAGGACTCCATCCAGCGCATCATCGAGAAGACCGGCCGTTCCGCCGATGAGGCACGCGCGAGCCTTTCGGCTGCGAACCCGCAGGCACGTTTCATCCAGCCGGAAGAGGTCGCCGCGACGGTGCTCTGGCTCTGCAGCGATGCGGCGCGGTCGATCACCGGACAGGCGATCTCGGTCTCGGGAGGCGAGACATGGTAGCGGGACCGACGTCTACCGGGCCGGGCAAGGACAGGTTGCGGCTGTGGATCCGCCTGCTGCGTGCTTCGCGCACGATCGAGGCCGAGCTGCGCGAGCGGCTGAAGAAGGAGTTCGACACCACGCTGCCGCGCTTCGACGTGATGGCGGCGCTCTACCGCTCGCCGGAGGGCATGCTGATGAGCGACCTGTCGCGATTCCTGCTGGTGTCGAACGGCAATATCACCGGCATCGTCGACAGGCTGGTCTCCGAAGGGCTGGTGACGCGCGCGCGCCGCAACGGCGACCGCCGCACCTCGATGGTGCGGCTGACCGAAGAAGGTTCGAAGTCTTTCGCGGCAATCGCCGCGGCGCATGAGAACTGGGTCGGCGAGCTCCTCGGCACTGTCAGCGAGGACGAAGCGCGCCGGCTGACCGGCATGCTGAAATCGTTCCGCAGCAATTGGGAGGGACGCGAATGAGCGCCATGGCCAAGCTCAAGCCGAAGCACTTCCTCTGGGAGGTGGAAGGCAGGGTCGCGAAGCTCCGGCTCGACCGGCCGGAGCGCAAGAACCCGCTGACCTTCGACAGTTATGCGGAGCTGCGCGACACTTTTCGCGATCTCGCCTACGCCGATGATGTCGATGCCGTGGCGTTCCTTCCCAATGGCGGCAATTTCTGCTCGGGCGGCGATGTCCACGACATCATCGGACCCTTGGTCAAGATGGACATGAAGGCGCTGCTCTCCTTCACGCGAATGACCGGCGACTTCGTCAAGGCGATGCTGAATTGCGGCAAGCCGATCATCGCGGCGGTCGATGGCGTCGCCGTCGGCGCCGGCGCGATCATCGCCATGGCCTCCGACATCCGCATCGCGACGCCGGAAGCAAAGACCGCGTTCCTGTTCACCCGCGTCGGCCTTGCCGGGTGCGACATGGGCGCCTGCGCGATCTTGCCCCGCATCATCGGCCAGGGCCGCGCCGCCGAACTGCTTTACACCGGCCGCACGATGAGCGCGGCCGAAGGCGAGCGTTGGGGGTTCTACAATCGGCTGGTCGATGCGGCGGGGCTCGAGGCCGACGCGCTCGAGATGGCAGCGCGCATCGTCTCCGGCCCGACCTTCGCGCACGGCATCACCAAGACGCAGTTGAACCAGGAATGGTCGATGGGTCTCGACCAGGCGATCGAGGCTGAAGCGCAGGCACAGGCGATCTGCATGCAGACCGGCGATTTCGAGCGTGCCTACAAGGCGTTCGTGGCCAAGCAAAAGCCGGTGTTCGAGGGGAATTGAGGATGGCTCTTTTAACGGAGACGTTGGCGGGACAGCGCCCCCCTCTGTGCCGGACATCTCCCCCACTAGGGGGGAGATCAGCTGTCGTCTCTGCCTTCGCCGATCGCCAAGGTCGCAAGAATGAGCGGAGCGCCAAAACTGCCAATCTCCCCCCTTGTGGGGGAGATGTCCGGCAGGACAGAGGGGCGCGCCGTAAAGTGCAAACCTCGCAGAAGTGCGGAGGCACAAATGCTTGACCGCTCCTTCCTCCATTGGCCCTTCTTCGAAGACCGCCACCGCCAGCTCGCCGAGCAACTCGACGCCTGGTGCGCCAAGAAACTGCCCGTCGATCACCACGATGTCGACGCGGCCTGCCGCAACCTCGTCTCCATGCTCGGCCGCGACGGCTGGCTGAAGCCGACGGCGCTCGATCCCGACAAGCCGGAGCCGCTCGACGTGCGCACGCTCTGCATCACCCGCGAGACACTCGCCCGCCATGACGGGCTCGCCGACTTCGCCTTCGCCATGCAGGGCCTTGGCACCGGCGCGATCTCGCTGTTCGGCACACCGGAACAGCAGCGCTGGCTGGAAAAGACGCGGGCGGGCCAGGCGATCGCAGCCTTTGCGCTGTCGGAGCCGCGGTCGGGATCGGATGTCGCCAACATGGAGATGGCGGCTGTCCGCGACGGCGACTTCTATGTGCTTTCGGGCGAGAAGACCTGGATCTCCAATGGCGGCATTGCCGACGTCTATATCGTCTTCGCCCGCACCGGCGAGGCGCCCGGCGCCAAGGGAATTTCCGCTTTGATCGTGCCTGCGGACACCAAAAGCCTTGGCATCGCCGAACGATTGGAAGTTATCGCCCCGCATCCACTCGCGCGGCTCTCCTTCGACAATGTGCGCGTTCCGGCTTCCGCCCTGATCGGCAAACCCGGCGACGGTTTTCGGATCGCCATGTCGGTGCTCGACGTCTTCCGCTCGACGGTGGGTGCCGCGGCGCTCGGCTTTGCTCGAAGAGCGTTGGACGAAAGCATCAAAAGGGTGTCCGAGCGAAAACTGTTCGGCGCGCCGATGGCCGAACTGCAGATGGTGCAGGGCCACATCGCCGACATGGCGCTGGATGTCGACGCCGCCGCCCTGCTCGTCTATCGCGCCGCCTGGACCAAGGATATGGGCGCCGCCCGCGTCACTCGCGAGGCGGCAATGGCCAAGCTGTTCTCCACGGACAAGGCGCAGGAAGTGATCGACAAGGCGGTGCAGCTGCATGGCGGCGACGGCGTGCGCAAGGGCCACATCGTCGAGAGCCTCTATCGCGAGATACGCGCGCTGCGCATCTATGAGGGCGCCTCCGACGTGCAGAAAGTGGTGATCGCCAGGCAGGTGATGGGAGCGGCGTGAGACCATGCCTTGCGGGTCCCATTTCAGTTAAGGGAGGCTAGACATGCACACGATCCTGCAGCCGGAAGGCTGGGCCAAACCGATCGGCTATGCCAACGGCGTTGCCGCGCGTGGCCGGCTGGTCTTCATCGGCGGCCAGGTCGGCTGGAATGCCGAGTGCCGGTTCGAGACCGACGATTTCGTCGATCAGGTGCGCCAGACGCTCTCCAATATCGTCGCCGTTCTCGCCGAAGCCGGCGGGGAGCCGCAGCACATCACCTCGATGACCTGGTATTTTACCGACAAGGCCGAGTACCTCGCCAACCTCAAAGGGATCGGCGAAGCCTACCGCGCCGTCATCGGCCGGCATTTTCCGGCGATGGCCGCCATGCAGGTGGTGGCGCTGGTCGAGGACCGGGCGAAGGTGGAGATACAGGCAATCGCAATTATTCCGGAGTGAGCCGGAGGCGCTACTGGCTTCTATTTCGCAATGGCCTGAAGCGGCGAAGGCGGCTACGCCAACTCGGCGCTGACGCTCGAGGGATCGTATCTGCCTTCCGTCCGTCAGCATTGCCGTGACAGTACGGCAACGGCCGCTTGGCTGCCGGCAGAATTTGTGATCAGATGATCATACCGCGTCGGCGGATATTCGCACATAAACTTTGCCGGCTCCCAAGGAAGCAAAAGCGTGGCTCTGGGCTTCGAACCAATATCGGGACGCATCACGGTCCAGGATGGCGTGTACCAGCAGCTTCGCCATGCCCTCATGGTCGGCAGCTTCGATCCCGGGCAGGTGCTCACCATCGCCTCGCTGGCGGAGGCTTTCGGCACCTCAAATATGCCGGTGCGCGAGGCGTTGCGGCGGCTGGCGGCGGAGAACGCGCTGGAAATCTCGCAGAACGGCTCAGCCTGCGTGCCCGCGGTGACTCGAGCGCGGCTCGACGACCTCTGCCGGGCCCGGCTCGCCGTCGAGGGGCTGGCCGCCGAGCTTGGCGCGCCGCGCCTGACCGCAGCCGAGATCGGCTTGCTGCAAAGGGTTACTGACGACCAGCGGGCGATCGGCCGCGACGGCAGCATCTACGAGCTGATCGCCAAAAACCAGCAGTTCCACTTCACCATATACCGCGCCTCCGGCTCCGATGTGCTGTTTCAGCTGATCGAGACGCTGTGGCTGCGCTTCGGTCCGTACATGCGGCTGTTGTCCAACCATGTCGCGCCGCTGATGCGCGCCGGCACCATGGAGCCTTCGGGCCGGCACGCCGCAATCATAGCGGCCATCAAGGACAAGGATTTCACCCGCGCGCGCGACGAGGTGGTGGCCGATATCACGGCGACACAAGCGACTTTGCGGGCGATCTGTCCTGACGTGCCGGAGCCCAGACCGGTCGATTTTGCCGCTTTCGGAAGGGCGCCTTGATAGGCGGCCGCCGCAGAGTGGCTTTGAAGCCGCCTGGGCCAAGCTCCTGGACCAAGAGAACAGCCGGATTTTGAGGCGCCGACCCGCATTTCTTCAGCCGCGGCGCATTGATCCCTGTCCGTATTTGTGATCACATGATCACAGGGAGCGAGACAGCGAATGTCCGGCTATTTTCTCTATCATTCGATCGGCACCTTCCCCGGCAAGGCCGAGCGAATGGCCGCCTCGCTGACGGATTTCTCGAACATCTGGTCGGCGGAAGACGACGGTCAGTGGCCTGCCGCGCTTGCGGCGCGGCAACGCTTCATCGATGCCTGGAGGCGGCTGATCGAGGCGCCGCAAGGCACGCTGACCACGGCCGAGAATGTCACCGCCGCGCTCTATAGCCTGATCGGTGGCTTGCCGACGGAGCGGCTGGCGGGAAAGCGGCTGCTGGTCGCCGCCGACTGTTTTCCTAGCCTGCATTTCCTGCTGGCGGGCTTGGGAGAGCGTTTCGGCTTCACCCTCGACACCGTCCCATTGCGGCCTGGCGAGACCTGGGTTCGCGACCAGGATTTCATCGACCGCTGGCAGGCGGATGTCGGGCTCGCGCTCATTACCTTCGTCACCTCGACGGCCTCGTACCGCTGCGATGTCGGCCGCCTCGCCGCGCATGGCCGCGCCGTGGGCAGCATAGTCGGCGTCGATGTCACACAGGGCATCGGCGTGGCGCCGTTTTCGGTTGCCGCGACGCCGGTCGATTTCGTGGTCTCGACTTCGCTCAAATGGCTGTGTGGATCCTCCGGCGCCGGCATTTTGCAGGTCGCGCCGGACCTTCTGGCGTCCTGCCGGCCGGAGTTGCGGGGCTGGTTCAGTCAGCCGAACCCGTTCTCCTGGGACCTCGACGCTTTCACTTACGCCGACGATGCGCGCCGCTTCGATCATGGCACGCCGGCGATCCTGGCAAGCGTCGCCTCGCTGCCCGGGCTGGAGTGGGTGGAACAGACCGGCATCGACATCATCCGCGCGCAGAATGCCGGGCTCGTCGAGCGTATCATCGGCGCCGCGCTGGAGAATGGCTGGGAGATCCGCTCGCCGCTCGATGCCAGTGAACGCGGCGGCAGCGTGATGCTCGGCCTGCCGCAAGGCACCGAGCCGGCGAAGATCATAGCTGCGCTTCGCGACGAGCGGTTTTACTGCGATGCGCGCGGCACCACACTGCGGCTGTCTCCCGGCATGGTCACCACAGAGACGGCGGTCGATGCGCTGATCGCGCAGCTCACGGAGCATATCGGTTCGCGGCGACGCCGTGCGTCGTGAATTCAGGTACCGCCTCGCCTGCGGCGCCCGGGAGTTTGGCGCCGGAAAGGGGCGGATCAGGAACCGAACCAGAGGGAAGCAAGATGTTGAAACGTCTAGGACTGATTGGGATGGCCGTCGCTGCCGGCCTCGCCTTTGCGGCGCCCGCCTTTGCCGACAAGATCATGGTGGGCGCCTATCCGGCCAACCCGCCATGGGAATACAAGACCGATTCGGGTGCCTTCGAGGGGTTTGAGATCGACGTCGCCAATGATGTCGCCAAGCGCATCGGCGCAGAGGTCGAGTTCCAGGATCTCGGCTTCCAGGCGCTGTTCGCGGCGACCGCTTCGGGCCGCATCGACTTTGCCGTGTCCTCGATCTCGGTCACCAAGGAGCGGCTGCAGAACCAGGGCTTCACGCAAGCCTATTACGACAGCGACGGTACCATCGTCGGCAAGGCGGATTCCGCCATCAAATCGCTTGACGATCTGAAGGGCAAGACCATCGGGGTCATCGCCGGCTCGACGGGCGAAGCCTACATGAAGGAGAACGCCGCCAAGCTCGGCGTTGCAGAAACCAAGAGCTACAACGCCCAGCAGGACCTTCTGCTCGACGTGCAGAACGGCCGCATCGACGGCGGCGCGGGCGAGCTCGCCGGCTTCCTGTTCGCCATCAAGCAGATGCCAGCGCTTAAGATCCTGGTGCGCATCCCGACGGGCGAGCGCTTCGCCATGATGACCAAGAAGGGCCATCCGCTGCTTGAAAAAGTCAACGACGCCATCAGCGAAATGAAGAAGGATGGCACCATGGCCGCGATCCACAAGAAGTGGTTCGGCGTCGATCCGGAAGCCGGCACCAGCACGGTGACGCCTGGCCCGATCCCGCAATAAGCCGGCTAATCAGAAATTCCGACGAGAGCGGCAGCAAGAGTTGGCGCTCTCGCTTCGACCATTTGGGTCTCGCCAAACACGGCGAACCTTGTCTCACGGTGAGCGCCGATGGAACTGATCGACACCTTCTTCAACTGGGGCATCCTGGTCCGATCGTTTCCGATCCTGATCCGCGGTCTTGGCAACACCATTCTGCTCGGCTGCGCGGCGATCATCTTCGGCACGATCGGCGGGCTGGCGATCTGCCTGGTGCGGCTCTACGCGCCGAAGCCGCTCAGGCGGCTGGCGACGCTCTATATCGACATGTTCCGCGCGCTTCCGATCCTGGTGGTGCTGATCCTGATCTACTACGCCCTGCCCTTCATCGGCATCCGCCTGTCGTCCTTCGTCTCGGCAGCACTTGCGCTGTCACTGGTGTTGGCGGCCTTCACGGCGGAAGTCTGCCGCGCCGGCATCGAGAACATTCCGAAGGGCCAGTTCGAGGCGGCCTCGGCGCTCGGCCTGCCCTTTTGGGTCGCCATGCGCAAGGTGATCCTGCCGCAAGCGATCCGTGTCGTCATTCCGCCGCTCACCAGCAACTGCGTGTCGGTGTTCAAGGACACCGCGCTCGCCTCGGTGGTGGCGATGCCGGACCTCTTGAAGCAGGCGACCGACGCGCAGGCGCTGATGGCCAATCCGACGCCGCTGATCGGCGCGGCGATCATCTATCTCGCCTTCCTGTGGCCGCTGGTGCGGCTGGTCGGCTACCTCGAAGAGCGCGGCAAAGCTCGGTCCGCGCACTGATCCCTTGGAATGACCTCGATTAGCTGAAGGAGACTCCCGTGAACCAGCACCATGTTTCGAAAGCGCAGGAGAGCGCCGCTTCGTTCCCGGTCGAGAAGATCCGCGCCATGTTCCCGGCGCTCCGGCAGGCCGGCGACTTCATCTTCATGGACAACGCCGCCGGTGCGCAGATCCCGCAAAGCGTGCTCGACGCGGTGACCAGCCATCTGGTGGCGCACAACGTGCAGCGCGGCGGCCGCTACGGCCGCAGCGTCACCGTCGACCAGTCCGTCGCCGAAGCGCGTGAGAGTGTGGCGCTCCTGATCAACGCCTACAGCCCGTCCGAAATCTGCTTCGGCATGAACGCCACCTCGTTCATCCGCCTGGTCAGCCTCGGCATCGGCCAGATGCTTTCGGAACGCGACGAGATCGTCGTCACCGACATGGACCATGACGCCAACATCGCCACGTGGTTGGCGCTGGAGCAGGCCGGCGCCAGGTTCAAATGGTGGCGCATGCGCGAGGACGGCAATCTGCATGTCGACGACCTCAAGCCGCTGATGTCGGACCGCACCCGGCTCGTCGCCTGCACGGTGACCGCGCACTCGATCGGCTCGATTGTCGATGTCGCTTCGGTCGCCAAGATCGCGCATGCGGCAGGCGCGGAAGTGTTCCTCGACTGCGTGCACTACGGGCCGCACGGGCTGATCGACGTGCAGGCCTGGGACTGCGACTATCTCGTCTGCTCAGGCTACAAGAATTTCTCGCCGCATATGGGTTTTCTCTGGGGCCGCTTCGAAACGTTGAAGCGGCTGCCGACCTTCCGCGAGGACTTCATCCCGGATGAGCCGCCCTACAAGGTCGAGGCCGGCACCTTCATCTACGAGAATGTCTCCGGCATGGACGCAGCGGTGCGCTACCTGGAGTCGATCGGCCGCAATTTCTTGGCCGAGAACAACCGCTCGCGCCGCGACAACATCGCCGCCGGCATGAACGCCATTCGCGACTACGAGCTGACGCTGGCGCGCGAGATGATGAAGGTGCTGAAGGCCTGCGGCGCGACAATTTACGGCGTCGCCGACGAGGCGTGTGTCCATGAGCGCGTGCCGACCTTCTGCTTCAACATCGGCACACTGTCGCCGCAAAGGATCGTCGAGGAGATGGCGGCCTTGCAGATCGGCATCCGCGACGGCCATATGTACGCGCCACGGCTGATGAAGCGGCTGAACCTGTCGATGGACAGCGGCGCGATCCGCGCCTCGCTGGTGCACTACAACACGGTCGAGGAAGTGCACCGCTTCGGTGAAGCGCTGCGGGCGATCATTGCGAAGCTGGCGTGACACCCGGACGTCTGGTTCGAGCCTTACGCCGCCTTCTTCGCCAGCCTTGCCTTGATGCTTGCCACGTCGGCGCGCGGCGTCGCGGCGAAGAGCGTCTTGGTATAGCTGTGCTTGGGGTCCGAGAAGACCTCGTCGCGCGAGCCGTATTCGACCGCCTCGCCGAAATACATCACCATGACGTCGTCGGCGATGTAGCGCACCACCGACAGATCGTGGCTGATGAAGACATAGGTCAGCTTGAACTCGTCCTGCAGGTCGGCGAGCAGGTTGAGCACCTGCGCCTGCACCGAAAGATCAAGCGCCGAGACCGGCTCGTCCAGCACCAGCAGGCTCGGGTTCAGCATCAGTGCGCGGGCAATGGCGATGCGCTGGCGCTGACCGCCGGAGAACATATGCGGATAGCGGTTGTAGTGCTCGGGGCCGAGGCCGACCTTCTTCAGCATCTTCATCGCCAGGTCGCGACGTTCCTCGGCCGGCTTGTCGGTATTGATCAGCAGCGGCTCGCCGAGCACGTCGCCGATCTTTTGACGCGGGTTGAGCGACCCGTACGGATTCTGGAAGACGATCTGCACCTTGCGACGCATTTCCTTGGTCAACCCGTCCTTGGCGATGTCGACCTTGTTGCCGTCGATGAACAAATCGCCGGCGGTCGCGGGATCGATCAGCGTGATGATGCGGGCGAGCGTGGACTTGCCGCAGCCGCTTTCGCCGACGATGGCGAGCGTCTTGCCCTTATCGACGCTGAAGGAGACGCCCTTCACCGCATGCACCGTGCGCGCGGGGCGGAACAGGCCGCCGCCGACATGGTAGTCGCGTTTGATGTTCTTGCCTTCGACAACCTTGGTCATGCGCCGGCTCCGGTCATGCACTGGCTTCTGGGGGCGCCGGCTCGAACAGCATGTCGGAGACGGTCGGCAACCGGTCGCCGACGGCGTTCTCCGGCAGCGCAGACAGCAGCGCGCGCGTGTAGTTGCTCTTCGGGTTCTCGAACAGCGACAGTACGTCGGCCTCTTCCATCTTGCGGCCCTTGTACTGAACGATGACGCGGTCTGCGGTCTCGGCGACCACGCCCATATTGTGGGTGATCATGATCAGGCCCATGCCGTATTTGGCCTGCAGCGACACAAGCAGGTCGAGAATTTGCTTCTGGATGGTGACGTCGAGCGCGGTGGTCGGCTCGTCCGCAATCAGCAGCTTCGGATTGCAGGCAATGGCCATCGCGATCATGACGCGCTGGCATTGGCCGCCCGACATCTGATGCGGGAAGGAGTTGAGCCGCTCGGCCGGCTCCGGAATGCCGACCTGCTTCAACAACTCGATGGCGCGCGCCCGGCGCTGTGCGCGATCCATGCCGAGATGGAAGCGCAGCACTTCCTCGATCTGAAAGCCGACGGTGAAGCAAGGATTGAGACTGGCGATCGGCTCCTGGAAGATCATGGCAATGTCCTTGCCGATGATCTTGCGGCGCTCGGCCGGACCCATCTTGAGGAGATCGCGGCCGCCAAACGTCATTCGGTCGGCCGTGACAGCGGCCGTCCAGGGCAACAGGCCCATAACCGCCAGCATCGACACCGACTTGCCGGAGCCGGATTCGCCGACGATGGCGAGCACCTCGCGCTCGTCGACACGGAGCGAGACGCCGTCGACGGCGCGGAATGGCCCGGAGGCGGTCTGGAACTCGACGATGAGGTTCTGGATGTCGAGCAATGCCATCACGACCTCCTGAGCTTCGGATCGAGCGCGTCGCGCAGGCCGTCGCCGATCAGGTTGATGGCGAGCACCGTGATAAGTATGGCAAGGCCGGGGAAAGTCACCACCCACCAGGCGCGCAGGATGAATTCGCGCGCCGAGGCCAGCATGGTGCCCCATTCAGGCGTCGGCGGCTGCGCGCCGAGTCCAAGGAAGCCAAGCGCTGCGGCTTCGAGGATGGCGTTCGAGAAGGACAGCGTGCCCTGGACGATCAGCGGCGCCAGGCAGTTCGGCAGGATGGTCCTGAGCATCAGCCTGAGGTGCCCGGCGCCGGCGACCTTGGCAGCCACGACATATTCGCGGCTCTTTTCAGCCATCACCGCAGCGCGCACCAGGCGGGCGAAATGCGGCTGCAGGACAAGCGAGATCGCCAGCATCGCATTGAACAGCCCGGGTCCGAGAATGGTGACCAGCACCAGCGCCAGAAGCAGCGACGGGAAGGCCAGGATCAGGTCCATGACGCGCATGATTGCGACGTCGACCCAGCCGCGGAAATAGCCTGCCAGCAAGCCGAGCGTGATGCCGCCGACGAGGGCCAGCGTGACGACGACGGCGCCGATGAGCAGCGAGAAACGCGCGCCATAGAGCAGGCGCGAGAGGATGTCGCGGCCGACCGGATCGGTGCCGAGGATATATTGCGAGCTGCCGCCCGCCTGCCAGGCCGGCGGCCTGAGGAAGGCGGTCTTGTCCTGCACGTCGGGCGCATAGGGCGCGAGCAACGGCGCAAAGAGCGCCGCCAGCACCAGCAGGATGAAGACGACCAAGCCGATGACGGCGCCGCGGTTCACCGAGAAATAGTGCCAGAAGGTCTTGAAGCCGGTCAGCCGGTCCGGGCTGCCGGCGGCCATCGGGGCGATTTCGGTCGACTGGCTCATCACGCCGCCCTGATGCGCGGGTTGATGACGGCATAAAGCACGTCGACGATGAGGTTAACGGCCATGACGATGAGTGCGATCAAAAGCAGACCTGACTGCACGACGACATAGTCGCGCTTGAAGATGGAATCGACCATCCACTTGCCGATGCCCGGCCAGGCGAAGATGGTTTCGGTGAGGATGGCGCCGGCAAGCAGCGTGCCGACCTGCAGGCCGATCGTGGTGACGACCGGGATCAGGGCGTTGCGAAGTGCGTGCGCACCGATGACGCGGGCGGCGGAAAGGCCCTTGGCGCGGGCGGTGCGGACATAGTCTTCACCGAGCACCTCGAGCATGGCCGAACGGGTCTGGCGCGCGATCACCGCCAGCGGAATCGTGCCGAGCACGATCGCCGGCAGGATGAGATGGCTGAGCGCCGAGCGCAGCGCGTCCCATTTGCCGTAGAGAATGCTGTCGATGGTCATGAAACCGGTGATCGGCTTCAGGAAGAACTGCAGGCCCATGCGGCCCGACACCGGCGTCCAGCCGAGATAGCCGGAAAAGAAGATGATGAGCAGCAGGCCCCACCAGAAGATCGGCATGGAATAGCCGACCAGCGCGGTGCCCATCAACGACTGATCGAACCATGAGCCGCGTTTGACGGCCGCGAATATGCCGGCCGGGATGCCGATCGCCATGGCGAAGATCATGGCGAAGAAGGACAATTCCAGCGTCGCCGGGAAGAGCGTCTTGAACTCTTGGAGAACCGGGCGCTTGGAGGAAATCGAGACGCCGAAATCGCCGGTCGCGACCTCGCCGACATAGCGCGCATACTGCTCCCAGACCGGCAGATTGTAGCCGAACTGTTCCTTGAGCTCTTGGTAGCGGGCGGGGGTGACGCCGTGCTCGCCGGCCATGGCCAGGATCGGATCGCCGGGCAGCAGCCGGACAAAGGCGAAGGCGCAGATGGTGATGCCGACGAGCGTCGGGATCAGAAGTGCGATTTTGTTGAGGAGATATCTGAGCATCGTGAAATGGAATGGGGCGGCGACAATTCGCGCCGCCCCGTTCGCAAATATTACTCGGCCTTGTCAACGCCGTCGAAGCGATGAATGCCGAGCGGGTCCATCTTGAAGCCGCTGACGTTGTTGCGGACAACGGCATAGACCTGGCTGTGAGCCAGCAGGAAGGCCGGCGCCTGCTTGGCGAAGATTTCCTGGGCCTGCTCATAGAGCTTGGTGCGCTCGCCCTGGTCGCTGGTCTTCTTGGCCTTCTGGATCAGGTCCTCGAAGTCCTTGTCGCACCAGCTGGAATAGTTCGAGACGCCGATGGCCGAGCACGCGAAGAGGGTGGCGAAGAAATTGTCCGGATCGCCATTGTCGCCGGTCCAGCCGATCTGGAAGGCGCCGGGACGCTCCTTCTTCTTGCCTTCCTCGCGATACTTGGTCCACTCGTAGTTGACGATCTCGGCCTTGACGCCGACCTTGGCCCAGTCGGCCTGGATCAGCTCAGCCGCGCGCTGGAAGTTCGGGTTGTAAGGACGAACGCGGTCGGAAGCCCAGAGCTGGATTTCCTTCAGGCCGGCGTCGGCCAGCACCTTCTTGGCCGCTTCCGGATCATAGGAATCGAACTTCACATCCTTGTTCCACGACCACATGGTCGGCGGGATCAGGTTCTGCGCCGGCGTCGCGCCAGCGTCCTGGAACAGCGACTTGATCAGCGCTTCCCGGTCGATCGCCTGGTTGAGCGCGTGACGAACCTCCGGCTTGTCGAGCGGCGGGATCGTCGTGTTGTAGCTCATGTAGCCGATGTTAAGGCCGGCCTGATCCATCAGGGTCACGTCCTTGTTGGCCTTGATGGTGGCGATGTCCGCCGGGTTCGGATAGGGAGCGACATCGCATTCGCCGGCCAGCACCTTCTGGATGCGGGCGGTCGCGTCAGGCGTGATGGCGAAGACCAGATCGTCGATCTTCTCCTTGCCCTTGAAGTAGTCGGGGTTCGCCGCATAGCGGATGACCGAGTCGAGCTGATAGTCGACGAACTGGAACGGCCCGGTGCCGATCGGCTTGGTCGAGAAGTCGGCCATCTTGCCTTCCTTCTCGAGCTGGTCGGCATATTCCTTCGACACGATCGAGGCGAAGTCCATGCCGAGATTGGCCAGCATCGGCGCGTTCGGCTCGGTCAGCGTCAGCTTGACGGTGAGGTCGTCGACCTTTTCCCACTTGGCGACGTATTTCGGCATGTCCATGCCGGTGTAGTAGTCCCAGGTCAGGTTCGGCAGATACTTCTCGCCGTTCCACGGATTCTGCTTGTTGAACTGACGGTCGAACGAGAAGACGACGTCATCGGCATTGAGGTCGCGGGTCGGCTTGAAATAGTCGGTGGTCTGGAACTTCACGCCAGGGTGCAGGTGGAAAGTATAGACCAGGCCGTCGTCGGAGATTTCCCATTTGTCGGCGAGGCCGGGCTCGATCTCGGTGCCGCCATGCTTGAACTCGACCAGGCGCGAATAGACCGTGCGCGACGAAGCGTCGAAGTCGTTGCCGCCCGTCGTCGTACCCGGATCGAAATTGGCCGGCGACGCTTCCGAGCAATAAACAAGCGTCTTTGCATTGGCCATCCCGCCGAGGACGCTTGCAGCCAGCAACGCGGCTGCAAAAGTCATTGTCTTTTTCATTGAGCACTCCCTGATGTTCTTCCAAGCCCCTCTATCAGGCTCGCGAAGCGCGCATATAAGCACCGTTTTTGGGGCTTTGGAACACCCCGTTTGCGTACCCCACGGTAAGCAGGAAAAGAATCCGCATTTTCCTCAAATAGCAGAAAAAATGAGCAGAATTTTTCGCTCACGCTAATGTTAACAACCGCATTTTTTTATTGATTGAGCCTCTGCCGAAATGGAACGAGGAGCTACTGCCTGCCATCCCAGATACTCGTCGAGTCGCGCCTGAAGGAGGCGTCGAGGGATGGGATTTCGGCGGCAAATCTTTCCGCCGCTGCCGCTGGGGCAAGACTTGCACGGCCGCCGATAGAGGCAATACATAGACGTCAGGCCGGATTTCTTGGAATCCGCAATCGGCCGCAGCGGGAGGAACGCTTCCGAAATCGGAAAGAGATGCGGCGCAGCAGCAAGACCAGGACACCAGGGAGGGATTTGGTGGCAAAAGCAGCAAAGACAACGCCCCCGGCGAAGGCAAGAGCCAAGGCCGCGCCCGTCGATGCGGGCGCGCCCAAGGCTTCATCTTCCAAGACCGCTTCGCCAGCCAAAACGCCGTCACCTGCAAAGGCCGGCTCCAAGCCGAAGACCACTGCGAAACCGGCTGCCGCTGCAAAGAAGACGAACCCCGCATCCGCCGCCAAGGCTGCAACCGCAAAGACCGCCAGGCCTGCGGCAAAGGCAGCCTCGGGATCGGCCAGGCGGCTGCCCAAGGCGATCACGGAACTCGCGGCAGGCTTGCCGGAAAAGCCTTGGCTGAAAAACTACCCGAAGAACATGCCGGCGGAGATCGGTCCGCTGCCTTACGATTCCATTGGCGACTTCCTCGTCGGCGCCTGCAAGCAGTTCGCCAGCCGGCCGGCGTTCGTGTGCATGGGCAAGTCGATCTCCTATGCCGAGCTCGAGCGGCTTTCGGCGGCCTTCGGCGCCTATCTGCAGTCGAACGGACTGGAGAAGGGCGCGCGCGTGGCGCTGATGATGCCGAACGTTTTGCAATACCCGGTAGCGATGATGGCCGTGCTTCGCGCCGGCTTCACGGTGGTGAACGTCAACCCGCTCTACACGCCGCGCGAGCTGGAGCATCAGCTCAAGGATTCCGGCGCGCAGGCCATCGTCATTCTGGAGAACTTCGCCAACACGCTGCAGGCGGTGATCGCCAGGACGCCGGTCAAGCATGTCGTGGTCGCGGCGATGGGCGACATGTTGGGCGGGCTGAAAGGCGCGATCGTCAATCTCGTCGTGCGGCGGGTGAAGAAGATGGTTCCCGCCTGGTCGCTGCCCGGCCACGTCAAATTCAACGCCGCGCTCAAGGCGGGCTCGGCAAGCGCCTTCAAGCCGGCGGCGGTGTCGGGCGACGATATCGCCTTCCTGCAATATACCGGCGGCACGACCGGCGTGTCGAAAGGCGCGACGCTGCTGCACCGCAACGTCTTGTCCAACGTGGCGCAGAATTCGCTCTGGGTGGAGGACGCCTATACGGTCAAGCCGAAGCCGGCGCATCTCAACTTCGTCTGCGCGCTGCCGCTCTACCACATCTTCGCGCTGACGGTGAACGCGCTGATGGGCATGCAGCAAGGCGCGCAGAACGTGCTCATTCCGAACCCGCGCGACATTCCCGGCTTCGTGAAAGAACTGCAGAAATACCCGGTCCACATCTTTCCCGGCCTCAATACGCTGTTCAACGCGCTGCTCAACAATGAGGATTTCCGCAAGCTCGACTTCAAGCCGCTGATCCTCACTCTCGGCGGCGGCATGGCGGTGCAGAAAGGCGTGGCCGAGCGCTGGAAGGCGCTGACGGGCTGTCCGGTGAGCGAAGGCTACGGGCTTTCCGAAACCTCGCCGGTGGCAACCGCCAACAAGTTCAGCTCCAGCGACTTTACCGGCACGATCGGCCTGCCGCTGCCTTCGACCGAGATCGCCATCCGCGACGACGACGGCAACAACGTGCCGCTCGGCGAAGTCGGAGAGATCTGCATCCGGGGGCCGCAGGTTATGGCCGGCTACTGGAACCGACCGGACGAGACCGCCAAAGTGATGACCAAGGACGGATTCTTCAAGTCGGGCGACATGGGCTTCATGGATGAGCGCGGCTACACCAAGATCGTCGACCGCAAGAAGGACATGATCCTGGTCTCCGGTTTCAACGTCTATCCGAACGAGCTGGAAGAAGTCGTGGCGCAGCACCCGGGCGTGCTCGAAGTGGCGGCGATCGGCGTGCCGGACGAGCACTCCGGCGAGGTGCCGAAGCTGTTCGTGGTCAGGAAGGATCCAGCGCTCACCATCGAAACGCTGACTGTCTATTGCCGCGAGAACCTGACCGGCTACAAGCGGCCGAGATACATCGAATTCCGCGCCGAACTGCCGAAGACGCCGGTCGGCAAGATCCTGCGGCGCGCCTTGCGGGAGCAGATTTGAACGAAAATGTTGCCGGCCTGACGCCAATACATCGCGCCGGCCTCGATCCCGCCGAATTCATCAAGGCGAACATGCGGCTTCAGCCGGTGCCGTCGCTGCCTGAAATCCGGCTCTATACGCCCCATCCCGGCAGCGGGCTGAGGCGGCTGCTGGAACCGGAGGACGGCTCGCACGAGCACGCGGCCGAGCCGCAGCCGCCCTACTGGGCCTATGCCTGGGCGGGCGGCGCAGTGCTGGCGCGCTATGTTCTCGATCGGCCGTCAACCGTTGCCGGCCGGCGCGTGCTCGACCTCGGCGCCGGTTCCGGCCTTGTCGGCATCGCCGCGGCGAAAGCCGGGGCCAGGGAAGTGACCGCGGTGGAGATCGACCGCAACGGCATCGTCGCGCTCCGCCTCAACGCGGAGGCCAACGGCGTAGCCGTCACCATAATCGGCGCGGACATCACCGCCGGTTCGCCGCCGTCGGTCGATCTCGTGCTCGCCGGCGACGTCTTCTACGGGCAAGCGGTCGCGCGGCGGATCGTCCCCTTCCTCGACCGCTGCCTTGCCGCGGGCATCGAGGTGCTGGTCGGCGACCCGGGCCGCGCCTGGCTGCCCAGGCGGCGGCTTCGCCTGCTTGGCGAGTATCAGGTGCCTGATGTCGGCGGAAACGGCGGTAGCGCGCCGAAACCGAGCGGGATATTTGCGTTCCTTCCCAGCGAGCCCTGATCAGCCCGCCGGCACACTCATCCGCGCTGCGAGAAAATCCGGCAAGTCGGCGACCGAATCCAGGATGACGTCGGCCATCGGCGACAGGGAGTCACGCGTACCCGTGCCGGAGAGCACGCCGATCGCCAGGCCGCAGCCGCCGGCGCGCGCCATTTCGAGATCGTGGCGATTGTCGCCGACCATGGCGATCTCGCCGGGCTTCAGTCCCGTCAGATCGCAGAACGCGATGACCGTGTCGGGCGCGGGCTTCGGGTTCGCGACCGCATCATAGCCGAAGGCGGCGTCGAAGAGCTGCGCGACACCGAGCGTGGCGAGCGTCTTCTCGGCGCCGCTGGTGGAATCGTTGGTGGCGACGCCCAGCCGGAAGGATCGCTTGTGCAGCGCCCGCAGCGATTCGACGATACCGGGCAGAGCGACAGCCATCGACGAGCCCTGAACCGAGGTGATCTCGTTGAAGCGGGCGACGGCCAGCATCTGGTCCTCCTCCGACAGGCGCGGGAACCAGAGCTCGACGACGTCCATGTTCGAGCCCGAGGCAAAGATCGAATCCGGCTTGAAGCGCTTGCTGACGAAATCGAAGCCGGCGGCGGCGAGCAACCTGTCGGCTTTCCAGCGATCGCCTTCGGCGGCGTCCATGGCCATGAAATCGGCAATGCCGAGCCAGGTAGCGTTGAAGTCGACAAGCGTCCCGTCCTTGTCGAACAGAATTCCCTTGATATCCGCCAATCCGTTTACTCCGCGCCACGCAATTGGTGGACATGAGCCACCAATCCGGCAGTCGAGGCGTCGCGTTTTGCGGCAGTCTCCTTGCCTTCCACGACAGGCAGCAGGCCTGTCGCCAGTTCCTTGCCGAGTTCGACACCCCACTGGTCGAACGAATTGATGTTGAACAGCGTGCCCTCGACGAAGACGCGATGCTCATAGAGCGCGATCAGGCGACCGAGCGTGCGCGGATCAAGCTTGCGGTAGAGGATGGTGAGCGACGGACGGTTGCCCAAAAAGACGCGATGCGGCGCGATGCGATCGACATCGGCGGGCTTCATGCCCTTGGCCAGCATCTGCGCGCGCGCCTCTTCCAGCGTGCGGCCCTTCATGAAGGCTTCCGACTGCGCCAGGCAATTGGCAAGCAAGAGATCGTGGTGGGTCCTCAGCTCGGGCTCGTGGCTGACGGCTGCGGCAAGAAACTCGACCGGGATGAAATCGCTCCCCTGGTGCAAAAGCTGGAAAAAGGCGTGCTGGCCGTTGGTACCGGGCTCGCCCCAGACCAGCGGGCCGGTCGGCGTGGTCACCGGGCCGCCGTCCAGTGTCACGCTCTTGCCGTTCGATTCCATATCGAGCTGCTGCAGATAGGCCGGCAGGCGCGACAGGCGCTGATCGTATGGAATGACGGCACGGGCCGGGTATTTGCAGACGACGCGGTGCCACCAGCCGATCAGCCCCAGCAAAACAGGCAGGTTCTTTTGCAGGGGGGCCGAGCGGAAATGCTCGTCCATCTCATGCGCGCCGTCGAGGAAGGCGCGGAAATTGCGCGGGCCGATGGCGATCATCACCGGCAGGCCAATGGCGCTCCAGACCGAGTAGCGGCCGCCGACCCAGTCCCAGAAACCGAAGACGCGGTCGGAGGCGATGCCGAACTTGGCCACTAGGTCGAGCGCGGTCGAGACGGCGGCGAAATGCTTGCCGATCGCTTGCTTGCCCAGCGCCTTTTCCACCCATCTGCGCGCCGTCTCGGCATTGGTCATCGTCTCGACAGTGGTGAAAGTCTTGGAGGCGATGATGAACAAAGTCGTCTCGGGAGACAGGCCTTTCAGCGTGTCGTGGATGTGGGCGCCGTCGACGTTGGAGACATAATGCGCACGCGGGCCGTCATGGTAGGGCGCGAGCGCCAGCGTCACCATCGCCGGGCCAAGATCAGAGCCGCCAATGCCGATATTGACGATGTCGGTGATCTTCTTGCCGGTGGCGCCGGCCGCCTCGCCGGAGCGAATCGCATCAGCGAAGGCGCCCATCGCGTCGAGCACGGCGATCACATCGGCCTTGGTGTCCTGGCCATCGACCACGACACTCTTGCCGGTCAGATTGCGCAGCGCCGTGTGCAGCACGGCGCGGTTTTCGGTGATGTTGATCTTCTTGCCTTCGAACATCGCGGCGCGTCGGCCTTCGAGGTCGGCGGCGCCGGAGAGCGTCTCCAGCATTGCCATCGTGTCGGCGTCGACCGCGCATTTCGACCAGTCGAGCAGAAGATCGCCATCGGTGGCGGAGAATTTCTCGAAGCGCCTGGGATCGGCGGCGAAGGCTTCGCGCATCGTGCCCTTGGCTGCCGCGCGCTGCTCACGCAGGGCGGTGACCTGCTTGTCGAAGGCTGACTGATCCAATGGTGGCTCCTGGCGGGTTTTTAGACCATTTTAACAGGCCCGATGTTTCCGGCGCGTGTCGTCGCGACATTGTATTGAGCCGGATTTCCGTTTCGTTCAAGCGCGGCAGTGACGCACTGCATCACGCTTTTATGATGCCCCGCAACATCGCTTCCCTGGCGGACGCGCCCCTTTCGTGACCAATGGATCACTGGCATAAATCCCAGCGATCAGAAAAATTGATTGGCGCAACCCCTTGTGCCACCCCTACACTCGACTGGTCCAGCCAAGTGAAAACAGCTGGCCATCCGAGGATGATCTCCCATGCCACAGCGCAATGACACGGCCATATGGTCCGGCCTGTTCCGGATTTCGGCCGAATCCGGACAAACTCTCCAGGCACAGATCCGCCAGGCGATCGTCGCAGCCATCCTCGACCGGCAGATCGCCGCTTCGATGCCGCTGCCATCCTGCCGGATTCTGGCGGAAAAACTGGGCGTTGCCCGCGGCACGGTGGTGCTTGCCTTCCAGCAGCTGGTCGACCAAGGTTTTCTTGTGGCGCGCGAGAGGCGCGGCCACTTCGTCAACCCTGAAGTGCTGGCCACCCCCGCCAAGCCGCACCAGAAGGCGCCCGACCAGCAGAATGAGATCGACTGGAAGGCGCGTCGGCAGATCGCCGCCAGCGATATGCCGCCGCCGGCCAAGCACGACAACTGGATCAAGTCCTCCTATCCGTTCGTCTACGGCCAGTTCGATCCGGCGCTGTTTCCGACCGCGGAATGGCGCGAGTGCAACCGCATGGCGCTCGCGGTGCTGGAGATCCGCAACTGGGCATCGGACATGGTCGACCGGGACGATCCGCTGCTCATCGAGCAGATCCAGGCCCGGCTTTTGCCGCGCCGCGGCATCTTCGCCAATCCGGACGAGATCATCGTGACGTTGGGCGCGCAGAACGCGCTCTATATGCTCGCCTCGCTGTTGATGACCAAGGGCTCGAAGGTGGCAATGGAAGACCCCGGCTATCCGGATGCCCGCTCGATCTTCCGGCTCGCCGGCGCCGATATCCAGCCGGTCCCTGTCGACCAGTCGGGCATCGTGACCTCGGCGATCCCAAGCGATTCCGGCTTTGTATTCGTCACCCCAAGCCACCATTGCCCGACGATGGTGCCGTTGTCCGCCGAGCGGCGGCAGGATTTGCTGGCGCGAGCCAACCGCAACAACCAGATCATCATCGAGGACGGCTATGACAGCCAGCTTCTCGACGAGGCGCCGCAGCAGGCGCTGAAGAGCCTCGATCGCTCGGGCCGCGTCATCTATGTCGGCTCGATGTCGAAGACGCTGGCTCCGGGTCTGAGGCTCGGCTACATCGTCGCTTCGGCAGGACTGATTGCCGAGCTTCGCGCGTTGCGTCGCTTCATGCTCAGGCATCCGCCGGCAAACAACCAGCGCGCCGTTGCGCTGTTTTTGTCGCTCGGCCATCACGAGGCGCTGGTGCGCAGGCTCTCCGCCGCCTTCGACGAGCGGCGCAAGCGTCTGGTCCATGCGATTTCCGCTTTCCTGCCAGAATGGCGCTCGACCGACTCGGCGGGAGGCACATCGTTGTGGCTGGAGGGCCCGCGCGGTACCGATTCACGAGGGCTCGCCGAAGCGGCCGCTTCCCGCAGCGTCATCATCGAACCCGGCGACCGGTTCTTCGACCGCAGCGAAAAGCCCTCGCGTTTCATGCGTTTGGGCATCTCCTCGATCTCGCTGCAGCACATCGAGCCCGGGATTCGGGAGCTCGCCACAGCCGCTGGCCGCAGGCCCGCTGCCGCCTGATCACCACGGACTGCCACATCAAGAGCCGGCGTTTTTGCCGGCTCTTTTATTTTGGCGCGCCTCGAGGCTTTAGCATCCTGGCATATTCGACGGGATTGACTGGCTCATAGGCTGTGCCAATGCCGACGGCATAGTCGAGGCACAAAGGGGACGAGGCAGGCCGATGGTGGACCAACCGCCGCGCATCCTGCCCCTGAAAAAGCAAAGGTGGAGTGCTTTCCATGTCAATGGCTCTTGAGAAGCAGGAAACGACGTCGGACCAGCGTTCGCGGCGGTCCGGCGGGCGCGAAGCGCGCCGCGCGATGCGGGCAGCACCGCTCGCAGACGATATCCGTCCGGTGCGAGCCGGCCTCGAAGGCGGCAGCTACGGGCCATTGAGCCAGAACGACAAAGAACGCATCCATGAAGCGGTGCTGACGCTTCTGGAGACGGTGGGCTTCGCCAACGCCATCCCCTCCTGTATCGAGGCGCTGACCCGGGTCGGGGCGAGCTACGGCGACGACGGCCGCATCCGCCTGCCGCGCGCGCTGGTGCTCGACACGATCAAGAAGGCGGCGCGCCACTTCACGCTCCACGGCCAGGATCCCAAGCACGACATGGTGATCCAGGGCAAACGCGTCCACTACGGCACGGCCGGCGCGGCGGTGCATCTGGTCGATGTCGAGAAGCGCGAATATCGCGAATCGCAGCTGCAGGACATCTATGACGCCGCCCGTCTCGTCGACGGGCTCGACAACATCCATTTCTTCCAGCGCACCATGGTGCCGCGCGATATTCCCGATCCGCTCGAGATGGACTTCAACACGCTCTATGCCTGCGTACTGGGGACATCCAAGCATGTCGGCACCTCGTTCACCGTGCGAGAGAACGTCAAGCCGGCGCTGGAAATGCTCTATGCGATCGCCGGCGGCGAGGAGAATTTCCGGGCGCGCCCTTTCGTGTCGAACTCGAACTGCTTCGTGGTGCCGCCGATGAAATTCGCCGAGGACGCCTGCGGCGTGCTCGAAGCCTGCGTCGAGGGCGGCATTCCGATCCTGCTCTTGTCGGCCGGCCAAGCCGGCGCCACAGCTCCCGCCGCGATTGCCGGCGCCGTCGTGCAGGCGGTGGCCGAAGTGCTGATGGGCCTCGTCTATGTCAACGCCATCAAGCCCGGCCATCCGGCGATCTTCGGCACCTGGCCGTTCGTCTCCGATCTCCGGACCGGCGCCATGTCCGGCGGTTCGGCCGAGCAGGCCGTGTTGACCGCGGCCTGCGCGCAGATGGCGCAATATTACGACCTGCCGGGTGGCTCGGCCGCAGGCATGACGGATTCGAAGCTGCCCGACATCCAATGCGGCTATGAAAAAGGCATCACCGATGTGATGGCCGGTCTTGCCGGCCTCAACCTCGTCTATGAATCGGCCGGCATGCATGCCTCGCTGCTCGGCTTCTGTCTCGAAAGCCTGATCATCGACAACGACATGCTCGGCCACTGCCTGCGATGCGTGCGCGGCATCGAGGTGACGGACGAGGCGCTGTCGATCGACACGATCGCCGACGTCTGCCTCAAGGGCCCCGGTCACTATCTCGGCAACGAGCAGACTTTGAAGCTGATGCAGACCGAATATTTTTATCCGGCAGTCGGCGATCGCTTCTCGCCCAAGGAATGGAACGAGAAGGGCCGGCCCGACATTTTGCAGCGGGCTATCGCCGAGAAGAAGCGCGTGCTGGCCGAGCGCTTTCCGCGCCATGTGTCGCGGCTCGTCGACGACAAGCTGCGCGCGCGCTTCGGCGAGATGATCAAGCTGCCGCGCAACAAGATGGGCGGCTGATCTGCAGATCACTCCGCACGCAGCCCATAGCGCTCGACGACTTCGGCGTTGATCAGCTTCGCATGCAGCGTCAACAGCACGATCTGCGCATCGAGGCTGTCGCCGGCTTCGAGCGCGGCCTCGATGCGGCGCTCGGCTTCCAAAGTGTGCTCCCTGCCATTGGCCCGCTCGAAGGTTTCCGGTCCGGCGACGCAATAGCCGCAGAGTTGCGCCACTGATTGATAAGCCTGAGGCGGCGGCTCCTCGGGCCAATGATCCTTCATCAGGTTGACGATGGTGAGCTTGACGCCCTCAGGCACCAGTGCCGGATGCAAGTCGGCCTTGCGCAAGGCGTCGTCGAGCTGGCGCAAGTCGCCCGAACGGCCGAACATGCCGAGGAAGCCGAGGGAAGAGCGCCGTTTCGCCATATATAGCCTCCCTTCGTAGAACCGCCGAGATCGGGCTAATCTGTAGATGCCCCGCGGCCGAAACAAGGGCCATGAGAAAGGGCGGTCCGCCGGAAAGCGGACCGCCCTTCGATTGTCGCCGTGCTCTGAATTCAGTGGTTGTCGCGCGGGACGCCCCTGGTGTGCGCGACATCCTGATACTTCACCGCCGGCTTCAGCACCATGCCGGCGGAGAACTGGTCGACCATGCCGCGCTGGATCTCCTGCCAGGGCGTCTGGTGCTCGGGATAGTCATAGCCGCCATTGCCCTGCAGCGCTGCCCGCCGCCTGGCGATCTCCTCGTCGCCGACAAGGATATTGGCGGTGCCCTTCCTCAGGTCGATGCGGACGCGGTCGCCGGTCTTGAGCAGCGCCAGCCCGCCGCCGACCGCTGCCTCCGGCGAGGCGTTGAGGATCGATGGCGAACCCGACGTGCCGGACTGGCGACCGTCGCCGATGCAGGCCAGCGAATGGAGGCCCTTCTTGATGAGATGGGCCGGCGGCTGCATGTTGACCACCTCGGCGCCGCCCGGATAGCCGACCGGACCGGCGCCGCGCATGAACAGGATCGTGTGCTCGTCGATGCCCTGCGCCGGATCGTCGATGCGGGCGTGGTAATCCTCCGGGCCGTCGAAGACCATGGCGTTGCCTTCGAAAGCCTCCGGATCGTTCGGGTTCGAGAGATAGCGCTCGCGGAATTCGGGCGAGATGCCGCTGGTCTTCATGATGGCGGAATCAAACAGATTGCCCTTGAGGTTGATGAAGCCGGCATTGCTCTTGAGCGGCTTATCGACGCCGCGGATGACATCGTGATTTTCGTTGACCGCGCCGCGGCAATTGTCGCCGATCGACTTGCCGTTGGCGGTGATCGCGTCGGGGTGCGGCAATAGTCCGCCCTTCAGCAGTTCGGCCACGACGGCCGGCACGCCGCCGGCATGGTGATAGTCCTCGCCGAGATACTCGCCCGTCGGCTGCAGGTTGACGATCAGCGGCACGTTAAGGCCGATGTTCTGCCAGTCGTCATTGTCGAGCGGCACGCCGAGATGGCGGGCGATGGCATTGAGGTGGATCGGCGCGTTGGTCGAGCCGCCGATGGCCGAATTGACGACGATGGCATTCTCGAACGCCTGGCGGGTCATGATGTCCGACGGTTTCAGGTCCTCATGCACCATATCGACGATGCGCTTGCCGGTCTCGTAGGCGATCTGGCCGCGCTCGCGATAGGGCGCGGGGATCGCGGCCGAGCCCGGCAGCTGCATGCCGAGCGCCTCGGCAAGCGAATTCATGGTGGTGGCGGTGCCCATGGTGTTGCAATAGCCGGTCGACGGCGCCGAGGAGGCGACGATGTCCATGAACTCGTCATAGTTGATCTCGCCGGCCGACAGCCGCTGGCGCGATTCCCAGACGATGGTGCCGGAGCCGGTGCGCTTGCCCTTATGCCAGCCATTGAGCATCGGGCCGACCGAAAGCGCGATCGCCGGAATGTTGACGGTCGCCGCCGCCATCAAGAGCGCGGGCGTAGTCTTGTCGCAGCCGATGGTCAGCACGACGCCGTCGAGCGGATAGCCGTAGAGCACCTCGACGAGGCTGAGATACGCGAGGTTGCGGTCGAGCGCCGCCGTAGGCCGCTTGCCGGTCTCCTGGATCGGATGGCACGGGAACTCGAAGGGGATGCCGCCCATCGAGACGATGCCTTCGCGCACGCGCTTGGCGAGCTCGAGATGGTGCCTGTTGCAGGGCGAGAGATCGGAACCCGTCTGCGCGATACCGATCAGCGGCTTGCCCGACATCAGCTCGGCGCGCGTCAGTCCGTAATTGAGGTAGCGTTCGAGATAGAGCGCCGTCATGCCCGGGTTGTCGGGATTGTCGAACCACTCCTGCGAGCGAAATTTCTTCTTCTTGGTGGGGGCGCCTGCCATCGTGGTCTCCGTATTTGTATGACAAATCGATATGACAACGCGCCCATGCAGGCAAGAGGCAGACACGCCGCAGACCCGCACTTTGGTGCGATAGACATAGAAAGGGCCGCGGCCTAGGACCAGTCGATGTCCTCAATCCGGGAGATCTTGATGGCTTTGGTGATCGAGGGCGAGGAGCGGATCGCCGCACCTGTCGAGAAAGTGTGGGAAGCCCCTCAACGACAGGGGAAATCCTGAAGGAGGCAATTCCCGGCTGCCGGAGCCTGGAAAGGAAATCGGACACCCGGCGGCCCGGCGAATTACTCGAACACGATGCTGGGCACTGCCGCCTCGGCGGCGCCGCGTTCCTCTTGGACCCTGTCCCATACCCTCGCGGCGATATCGCGATAGATCTTCGCCTCGGCGCCGTCCGGCTTGGATGCGACCACCGGGGCGCCGGCGTCCGAGCTTTCGCGGATGCCCATCTCCAGCGGCACCTCGCCAAGGAAGGTGACGCCGAGCCGTTCGGCCTCGCGCCGCGCGCCGCCATGGCCGAAGATGTCGTAGCGCTTGCCGGTGTCGGGCGCGAGGAAATAGCTCATGTTCTCGACGATGCCGAGCAGCGGCACGTCGACCTTCTTGAACATGTTGAGGCCCTTGCGGGCATCGATGAGCGCAAGGTCCTGCGGCGTCGAGACGATGACGGCGCCGGCCAGCGGCACCTGCTGGGCCATGGTGAGCTGGGCATCGCCGGTGCCGGGCGGCATATCGACGACCAGCACGTCGAGCGGTCCCCATTCGACCTCGCGCAGCATCTGGGTGAGCGCCGACATCACCATCGGGCCGCGCCAGATCATCGGCGTCTCCTCGTCGACAAGGAAGCCCATCGACATCACCTTGAGGCCGTAATTCTGCATCGGCTTCAGGATCTTGCCGTCGACCGTCTGCGGCCGGCCGTGAATGTTGAGCAGCCTCGGCATCGACGGCCCGTAGATATCGGCATCGAGCACGCCGACGCTCAGCCCATTGGCGGCAAGGCCGAGCGCCAGGTTGACGGCGGTGGTCGATTTGCCGACGCCGCCCTTGCCGGACGCCACCGCGATGATCGCATCGATGCCGGGCACGCCGCGTTTGCCGTGACTGTGAGAAGCCGGCGCCTGCGGGCCAGGACGCTGCGGCGCTGCCTGGGGAGCAGGTCGTGGCGACGCTGCCTGCGCAGCCGGCCGAACCGGCGCCTCCATGCCGCCGCCCTTCTTCTCCGCCGTCAGCGCGACGACGGCGTTGGCGACGCCGGGGATCGCCTTGACGACACGCTCGGCGGCGGCGCGCAGCGGCTCCATCTCCTGGGCGCGGGCGGCGGGAACGGTAATCGAGAAAAACACCTTGGAATCGGCGATGAAAATCTCAGATACCAGGCCGAGGTCGACGATGTTGCCGGTGAAGTCCGGTCCATTGACCGTCCTCAGGCGCTCGATGACGGTTTCCTTGGTTACAGCCATGATCTTTCCTCGGAGTTTGGCGTTCCAGATAGTGCAGTTTCCCGGCAGAACCAAGCCGTGGCGCAATGGCTCGTCCGGCGTGCTCCGCAAAACGACCGGTGGTGTCGGATTTGCCTAGCGCGTCCCGATCGCCGATTGCCATGGCCAATCGATCCAGGGGCCCTATCTCGGTTGCCATGAGCGACGGCAACCGGAAAAGGAGACTGTCATGCTCGCAAACAGCAACGCAGCCGCCAATGTGGCGGTGAAAGACCTTTCGAGAGCGCAGGGATTTTACGAAGGAACGCTGGGCCTCAAGCCTGTCGACGACATGGCGGGAGAACTGATCGTCTACAAAAGCGGCGACACGGTCATCAACGTCTATCGTTCAGAATTCGCCGGTACCAACAAGGCGACGGCGTTGACCTGGACGGTCGGCGACCAGATCGGCGCCATTGTCCAGGCGCTGAAGTCGAAGGGCGTCACCTTCGAGCGCTATGAGATGCCCGGGCTGACGCTTGAGGGCGATGTCCATGTCGGCTACGGCATGAAGGTCGCCTGGTTCAAGGACCCGGACGGCAACATACTTTGTCTTGCGGGCGAGTAGATTTCAGCCTCAGACCGCGAGGCGCGTGACAAAATAGGTCAACGCCGAAATCGCCGCCGTCGCCGGCAGGGTGATCACCCACGCCACGACAATGTTGCCGGCAATGCCCCAGCGCACCGCCGAGACGCGGCGGGCAGCACCCACGCCGATGATGGCGCCGGTGATTGTATGCGTGGTCGAGACCGGGACACCGAGCCAGGTGGCGGCGAACAACGTTATCGCCCCGCCGGTCTCGGCGCAAAAACCCTGCATCGGGTTCAGCCGAGTAATCTTCGATCCCATCGTGTGCACGATGCGCCAGCCGCCGAAGAGCGTGCCCAGCGCCAGTGCAGACTGGCAGGTGATGACCACCCAGAACGGCACGTGGAAGCTCTGGCCAAGCATGCCTTGCGAATAGAGCAGCACGGCGATGATGCCCATGGTTTTCTGCGCGTCATTGCCGCCGTGCCCCAGCGAATAGAGCGAAGCCGAGAAGAACTGCAGGACGCGAAAGCTGTTATCGACCGCGAACGGCGTCTGCCGAACGAACAGCCATGAGACGATGAGGATAAGGACAAGCGCCAGCACGAATCCGGTCACCGGCGAGAGCACGATCGCCGCAGCCGTCTTGCCGAGCCCGGACCAGACGATGGCCCCCGGGCCGGCCTTGGCGACGCCGGCGCCGACCAACCCGCCGATCAGCGCATGCGAGCTGCTCGACGGAATGCCGGCGATCCAAGTGACGATGTTCCAGACGATGGCTCCGATGAGCGCGGCGAAGATCACTGCGGGGGTCACGATCTCGGCGTCGACGATGCCCTTTCCCACCGTCTCGGCGACATGCAGACCGAAGAACAGGAAGGCGATGAAATTGAAGAAAGCCGCCCAGAACACGGCATAGTGCGGCCTCAGCACGCGGGTGGAGACGATAGTCGCGATCGAGTTGGCGGCATCGTGCAGGCCGTTGAGGAAATCGAAGAACAGCGCCACGGCGACGAGGCCGACCAGCAGGGGAAAGGCGATCGCGGCGTCCATCTGTTAGACGTTCTCGATGGCGATGCCGCTGATCTCGTTAGCGACGTCCTCGAAACGGTCGACCACCTTTTCCAGCTGGCCGTAAATCTCCGAGCCGATCAGGTAGGCCATAGGGTCGCTGCGGCCGTGCCGCTTGAACAGGTCCTTCAGGCCCTGCTCGTGCAGGTCGTCGGCGCGGCCCTCAACGCGCATGACTTCTTCGGCGATGGCGTTCAGCCGCGCGGCGTTGGCGCCAACCTTGCCGAGCAGTGGGATGGCCTCTGCTACCAGCCGGGCGGCCTCGACGATGACGCTGCCCATTTCCCGCATCAGCGGATCGAATTCCCTCATCTCGAACAATTTCACCGTCTTGACGGCCTTGTGCATCGTATCGATGGCATCATCCATCGACTGGATCAGATCCTTGATGTCGCCGCGGTCGAAGGGCGTGATGAAGGAGCGCCTGACGGCAAGCAGCACCTCCGCGGTGATCCCGTCCGCTTCGTCCTCCAGATCGACGATCGTCTGGCACCAGCGGTCGATGTCCCGGCCCTGGAGAAGCTGCTCAAGCGCCTCGGCGCCGCCGACCACCGTGCGCGAATGCCGTTCGAACAGTTCGAAGAAGCGATCCTCGCGCGGCAACAGTCTGCGAAACCAACCCAGCATCTGCTCCCTCCCTGCTTCCGCCTACCCCACATAGCGCCATGCGCGGCGCGGGAAAACAGATAAGCCGGCTCAAAAATGTGGATGAGATCCTATCGTTCATCCGCCTTGCGAAGCAAAGCGATTTCCCCGACCTTGGGCAGACCGTGGATCGGATGACATGATCGACAAGCTGGAATTCTTCATCGCTTTAGCCAGGGAAGAGCATTTCGGCCGCGCCGCCGAGGTGTGCGGCGTCACCCAGCCGACGCTGTCGGCCGGCATCAAGCAGCTCGAGGAGCAGCTCGGCGTCATGCTGGTGCTGCGCGGCTCGCGTTTCCAGGGCCTGACGCCGGAAGGCAAGCAGGTGCTGGTTTGGGCGCGCCGCATCGTCGGCGATTCAAGGACCATGCGCGAGGAGATGCGGGCGGCGCGCCACGGCCTGTCCGGCCGCATCCGCATCGCCGCCGTTCCGACGGCGCTCGCCATGGTGGCGCGGCTGACGACGCCGTTCCGCGACAAGCATCCCGGCGTCACCTTTTCGGTGCTGTCACGGACCTCGATCGAGGTGCTGACGCTGCTCGGCAATCTCGATGTCGATGCCGGCATCACCTATCTCGACAACGAGCCGCTGGGGCGGGTAACCAGCGTGCCGCTCTATGACGAGCGCTACCAGCTGATCACGGCAGTCGGCAACCCCTATTCCGACCGCGACAAAGTGACGTGGGCAGAGATCAGCCAGCTGCCGCTCTGCCTGCTGACGCCGGACATGCAGAACCGCCGCATCATCGACCAGCATCTGGCGGAAGCCGGCGTGCAGGTGCGGCCGACGCTGGAATCCAACTCGATGATCGTGCTGTTCTCGCATATCCGGACCGGCAAGTGGTCATCGATCATGCCGCTCAACCTTGCGGAAACATTCGGCTTTTCCGAACCGATCCGGGCCATTCCGATCGTCGATCCGGATGCCAGCCACACGGTCGGGCTGGTGGCGGCGCCGCGCGAGCCGCACACGCCGCTGGTGCAGGCGCTGCTGGACGAGGCAATGGCGCTCGCAGACGATTTCCGCGCCCACCGCTAGGCTAGACAATGCGGGCTCAGCGTTTTTGATAGATAATTTCTATCAAGCGACGAGACTGCTTTATTGATCTCGGAGGTTTCCTCTGATTTCATAAGGACTTAGCGATATTGCGCCCTGTGCATGTCGTTGCCCCAAAACCGCTCTATATTTTGGGGTGACATATGTGTTGGCGCCACGGCCAGGGAGGGCGCTGCATGCCGATGCAGCCTGCAAGTACCGAGATCGCGTCGCGCATAGCGGCGATCATCGAGGAATTGAAGGACCTCGAAGGTCCGCTGCTGCCGATTCTCCACGGCATCCAGGAAGAATTCGGCCATGTGCCGCAGGTGGCGCTTCCGGCCATCGCCGACGGGCTGAACCTCTCAAGAGCGGAGGTGCATGGCGTCGTCACCTTCTATCACGATTTCCGCGCCAAGCCGGCCGGCCGGCATGTGCTGAAGCTCTGCCAGGCGGAAGCCTGCCAGTCGATGGGTTCGGAAGCCGTCGCCACCAAGGTCAAGCAACTGCTCGGCATCGATTTTCACGAGACCGCACGCGACGGATCGGTTACACTGGAGCCGGTCTATTGCCTCGGGCTTTGCGCCTGCTCGCCGTCGGCGATGCTCGACGGCGAAGTGATCGGCCGGCTCGACGACGAGAAGATCGAAGAGATCGTCGCGGAGGTGCGTTCATGATCCCGCGCATCTACATCCCTGCCGATTCCGGTGCTCTGGCGCTCGGCGCCGAAAAGGTCGCCAGGGCGATCGAGAAGGAGCTCAAGGAGCGCGGCGTCGAGGCCAAGATCGTGCGCAACGGCTCGCGCGGCGCCTATTTCCTGGAGCCGATGGTCGAGGTTGCGACCGCCGAGGGCCGCGTCGCCTACGGGCCGGTCAAGCCGTCTGACGTGAAAAGCCTGTTCGACAGCGGTTTCCTCAAGGGTGGCCATCACAAGCGCTGGCTGGGCGCGCCAGACAAGATCCCCTTCCTCGCCAAGCAGACGCGGCTGACCTTCGCGCGCTGTGGCGTCATCGACCCGCTGTCGCTCGACAGCTATAAGTCGCATGGCGGTCTGAGAGGCCTGCAGAACGCGGTCGCCATGGCGCCGGCCGAGATCGTGAAACAGGTGACCGAGTCCGGCCTGCGCGGCCGCGGCGGCGCCGGCTTCCCGACCGGCATCAAGTGGAAGACGGTTCTCGATACGAATTCCGAACGCAAATATATCGTCTGCAACGCCGACGAGGGCGACAGCGCCACCTTCGCCGACCGCATGATCATGGAGGGCGATCCCTTCGTGCTGATCGAAGGCATGGCGATCGCCGGCATCGCCACCGGCGCGACCAAGGGCTTCGTCTATATCCGCTCGGAATATCCGCATGCGGTGGCGACGATGAACAAGGCGGTCGCGATCGCCCGCAAGGCGGGCGTGCTCGGCGTCAATGTGCTGGGCTCGCCCAACGCCTTCGACATGGAAATCCGCGTCGGCGCCGGCGCCTATGTCTGCGGCGAGGAAACCTCGTTGCTCAACAGCTTGGAAGGCAAGCGCGGCGTGGTGCGCGCCAAGCCGCCGCTGCCGGCGATCCAAGGATTGTTCGGCAAGCCGACGGTGATCAACAACGTGATCAGCCTGGCCTCCGTGCCGATCATCATGGACAAGGGCGCCGCCTACTACAAGGATTTCGGCATGGGCCGTTCGCGCGGCACGATCCCGATCCAGATCGCCGGCAACGTCAAGCATGGCGGCCTGTTCGAGACGGCCTTCGGCCTGACGCTGGGCGAAATCGTCGACGAGATCGGCGGCGGCACGGCCTCGGGGCGGCCGGTGAAGGCGGTGCAGGTCGGCGGCCCACTCGGCGCCTATTTCCCGCGCGCGCTTTTCGACACGCCGTTCGACTACGAGGCTTTTGCTGCCAAGGACGGGCTGATCGGCCATGCCGGCATAACCGTGTTCGACGACAGCGCCGACATGCTGAAGCAGGCGCGCTTTGCCATGGAGTTCTGCGCCATCGAAAGCTGCGGCAAGTGCACGCCCTGCCGCATCGGCTCGACGCGCGGCATGGAGGTTCTGGACAAGGTCGCCGCGGGCATCGAGGCGGAGAAGAACCTCGCTCTGGTCACCGACCTCTGCAACACGATGAAGTTCGGATCGCTCTGCGCCCTGGGCGGCTTCACGCCCTACCCGGTGATGAGCTCGATCACGCATTTCCCCGAGGATTTTAAGCCGGCGCCGACGCGCGTGGCTGCCGAATAGGAGCTGGCAGATGAACATCAAAGCCGACTTCCCGACACTCATCGAAGAGATCGACTACGGAACGCCGGAGTCGAAAGCGGCGAAGCAGGTGACGCTGACCGTCGACGGGCAAAGCATCACCGTGCCGGAAGGCACCTCGATCATGCGCGCGGCGATGGAAGGCGGGGTCGAGATCCCGAAGCTCTGCGCCACCGACATGCTGGACTCTTTCGGCTCGTGCCGCGTCTGCCTGGTCGAGATCGACGGCCGCGGCGGCACGCC
Source organism: Mesorhizobium sp. WSM3868 (assembly GCF_002294785.1). Taxonomy (NCBI): domain Bacteria; kingdom Pseudomonadati; phylum Pseudomonadota; class Alphaproteobacteria; order Hyphomicrobiales; family Phyllobacteriaceae; genus Mesorhizobium; species Mesorhizobium sp. WSM3868. The sequence goes on from NZ_NSGB01000004.1 coordinate 327,693, forward strand.
CGCATCCTGCACGACGCCGGTCGGCGAGGGCATGGTGGTGCGCACGCAGTCCGAGCGGCTCGATGCCATCCGCCGCGGCGTCATGGAACTCTACGTCTCCGACCACCCGACGGGCTGGAACGAGAAGGCCGGAACCGGCGCCAGCGAGTTCGACGCGGTTGCGGAGTCGGTCGGTCTGACCGAGAACCGCTACGGCGTCGAAGGCCGCAACCACGTCAAGGAAGAAGGCGGCGTGGCGCCCGGCCATGGCTCGCTGGCGGTCGACTACATCGCCCGCGATGAGTCCAACCCCTACTTCACCTATGATCCGGCGCAGTGCATCGTCTGCTCACGCTGCGTGCGCGCCTGCGAAGAGGTGCAGGGCACCTTCGCGCTGACCATCGAGGGCCGCGGCTTCGAGTCCCGCATGGTCGCCGGCATGCATGAGGATTTCATCGCTTCCGAATGCGTGTCCTGCGGCGCCTGCGTGCAGGCCTGCCCGACCGACGCATTGCGCGAGAAGACCGTGCTCGAGAAGGGCATGCCGGAGCGCTCGGCCGTCACGACCTGCGCCTATTGCGGCGTCGGCTGCTCGTTCAAGGCGGAAGTGAAGGGTGACGAAGTCATCCGCATGATGCCCTACAAGGACGGCAAGGCGAACCACGGCCATTCCTGCGTCAAAGGCCGTTTTGCCTATGGCTATGCCACCCACAAGGATCGGATCCTGTCGCCGATGATCCGGGAGAAGATCACCGATCCGTGGCGCGAGGTGAGCTGGGAAGAGGCGATCGCCCATACGGCAAAGGAATTCCGCCGCATCCAGTACCAGTACGGACGCGGCTCGATCGGCGGGATCACCTCCTCGCGCTGCACGAACGAGGAGACCTATCTCGTCCAGAAGCTGGTGCGGCAGGGCTTCCGCAACAACAATGTCGACACCTGCGCGCGCGTCTGCCATTCGCCGACCGGCTACGGCCTCGGCCAGACCTACGGCACCTCGGCCGGCACGCAGGACTTCGACTCGGTCGAATACACCGACGTTGCCGTCATCATCGGTGCCAATCCCGCTACGGCGCATCCGGTGTTCGCCTCGCGGCTGAAGAAGCGGCTGCGTGAGGGCGCCAAGCTGATCGTGCTCGACCCGCGCCGCACCGAGATGGTGAAGTCGGCGCATGTCGAGGCGGACTACCACCTGCCGCTGAAGCCCGGCACCAACGTCGCGGTGCTGACGGCGCTGGCCCACGTCATCGTCACCGAGGGCCTGTTCGACGAAGCCTTTATCCGCGAGCGCTGCGACTGGGCCGAGTTCCAGGACTGGGCGTCCTTCGTCGCCCTGCCGGAAAACAGCCCCGAGACGGTCGGCAAGCTGTCCGGCGTCGATCCTGAAGCGATCCGGGGTGCCGCGCGCCTGTACGCCAAGGGCGGCAACGGCGCGATCTATTACGGCCTCGGCGTCACCGAGCACAGCCAAGGCTCGACTACGGTGATGGCGATCGCCAACCTCGCCATGGCCACCGGCAATATCGGCCGTCCGGGCGTCGGCGTGAACCCGCTGCGCGGCCAGAACAATGTCCAGGGCTCCTGCGACATGGGTTCCTTCCCGCATGAGCTGCCGGGCTATCGCCATATCTCCGGCGAAGCCGTGCGCGACATCTATGAGAGCCTGTGGGGCGTGAAGCTGGACGAGGAGCCCGGCCTGCGCATCCCCAACATGCTGGATGCCGCCGTCGACGGCTCATTCAAGGGCATCTACATCCAGGGCGAGGACATCTTGCAGTCCGACCCCGACACCAAGCATGTCGCCGCAGGGCTGGCCGCGATGGAGTGCGTCGTCGTGCACGACCTCTTCCTCAACGAGACGGCGAACTACGCCCATGTCTTCCTGCCGGGCTCGACCTTCCTGGAGAAGGACGGCACCTTCACCAATGCCGAGCGCCGCATCAACATGGTGCGCAAGGTGCTGGAGCCGAAGGCCCGCTACGCCGACTGGGAAGCGACGCAGGAGCTCGCCCGCGCCATTGGGCTCGACTGGAACTACACGCACCCGTCTGAGATCATGGACGAGATCGCCAAGACCACGCCGAGCTTCGCCGGCGTCTCCTTCGAGCTGCTCGACCGTGTCGGATCGGTGCAGTGGCCCTGCAACGAGAAGGCACCGCTCGGCACGCCGATCATGCATGTCGACGGCTTCGTGCGCGGCAAGGGCAAGTTCATCCGCACCGAATATGTCGCGACGGACGAACGGACCGGCCCGCGCTACCCGCTGCTGCTCACCACCGGGCGTATCCTGTCGCAGTACAATGTCGGCGCGCAGACCAGGCGTACCGAAAACGTCGCCTGGCATGCCGAAGATCGGCTGGAGATCCATCCGCACGACGCCGAGAACCGCGGCATCCGCGAGGGCGACTGGGTGCGGCTGGCGAGCCGTTCGGGCGAGACCACGCTGCGCGCGCTGATCACCGACCGCGTGTCGCCCGGCGTCGTCTACACGACCTTCCACCACCCGGACACGCAAGCCAATGTGATCACGACCGACTTCTCGGACTGGGCGACCAATTGTCCGGAATACAAGGTCACCGCCGTGCAGGTGGCGCCATCCAACGGCCCGACCGAGTGGCAGAGGGACTATAACGAGCAGGCCAAGCAGAGCCGCCGCATCGCCCCGCTGGAAGCGGCGGAGTAGTCTTGGCCGCGCGCCGCAAAGCCACGACGCAAATCCCGCGGCTGGCGCGTCGTGCCGGCGGCACGGCGGCTGCGAACCGCATGGTGCCGGAGGAGACGCCGGTCGCGTTCTCCTATGCCGGCACCACCCATGCGGTGATGATGGCGAGCCCGGCCGATTTCGAGGATTTCGCGCTCGGCTTCTCGCTCACCGAAGGCATAGTTGCCGACCCGGCAGAGATCGAGGCGATCGAAGTCGAGGATCTCGGCGCCGGCATCGACATCCAGATCAAGCTGAAGGACCGGGCCAACACGCGCTTCCAGGCGCGACGGCGCCGGCTTGCCGGGCCGGTCGGCTGCGGCCTGTGCGGCATCGAATCCATCGAGGAAGCGATGCGGTCGGTCGACGCGGTCGGTTCGTCGAAGCTTACGCTCGACGCCGAAGACGTCACGCGTTCGGTCAAGCTGCTGTCGAAGCAGCAGCCGCTGCACATCGAGACCGGGGCGGTGCATGCTGCCGGCTTCTACGTTCCCGGCAAAGGTATCGTGATGGCGCGCGAGGATGTCGGCCGCCACAATGCGTTGGACAAGCTCGCCGGCGCGCTGGCCAAAGCCGGCATCGACGGCGCGAGCGGCGCCGTCGTGGTCACCTCGCGCGTGTCGGTGGAGATGGTGCAGAAAACCGCCGCCATCGGTGCCCCGATCATCATGGCGGTTTCGGCGCCGACCGCGCTTGCCATCCGCACCGCCGAGTCCGCCGGGATGACGCTGGTGGCGCTGGTGCGCGGCGACGATTTCGATATTTTCACCCACCCCGACCGGGTGGCTTGCGGAGTTGCCAAGCATGTCGCATGACGAAGACCACATCGCCAGCACCAAGGAAAAGCTGGTGCGCATGGCCAATCAGATCGCCACCTTCTTCCATTCGAAGCCGCACGAGGAAGGCATCGCCGGCGTTGCCGAGCACATCAACAAATTCTGGGAGCCCAGGATGCGGCGGCAGTTCTTCGAGCTGCTGGATGGCGACCCGGAAGATTTCGACGAGTTGGTGATCGCCGCCTCCGCCAAGATCAAGCGTCCGCTGACGGCGGAGCAGGCCGACAAGAGCCTCGGTTACAGCAAGCCTGCGGAGGCTGAAGGCGCCATTCCGCACAAGTAGGGCCTTCGGGCCGCATCGGCGCAAAGGTCTTATATTTCCGCTCTCTAAAGTTTCGCTGCCGCAAGCCGGCTGCCTCTGCTATGGTTGACGACAGGAGATCGTCTGGCCGGGCGGGGTAGTTGCGTGAGGCCGATCGAGACCAGATATGCCCGTAGCGGGGATGTGCGGATCGCCTATCAGGTGGTCGGCCAAGGCTCGTTCGATCTCGTCTTCGTCCCCGGCTTCATCTCCAATCTCGACCTACAATGGGAAGACGAGGGTTACAGCCGCCTGCTGAAGCGGCTTTCGGCTTTCTCACGGCTGATTCTGTTCGACAAACGCGGCACCGGGCTTTCGGACCGCGTGGACAACCGTCATCTGCCCAGCCTGGAAACCCGCATGGATGACGTGCGCGCGGTGATGGACGCCGCCGGCAGCGGTCGCGCGGCGATTCTCGGCGCTTCGGAAGGCGCACCGATGGCGATGCTGTTTGCCGCGACCTATCCGGAGCGAACGCGGGCACTCGTGCTCTATGGCGGTTATGCGCATTTCCACAAATGGGTCATGCCGCCGGAGCGCCTGGAAGCCTTCATCGAGACGGCCGAGACTTGCTGGGGCACCGGCGCGACCTTGCCCAATTTCGCGCCAGGCCGGGTGGATGACACGCATTTTGCCCGGTGGTGGGCACGGTTCGAACGGCTGTCGGCCGGCCCGACGGCCGCGGCAGCCCTTGCCCGGATGAATGCAGGCATCGACGTGCGCGGCATTCTGTCCGCGATCAGCGCGCCGACGCTGCTGATCCATCGCCGCAATGACGCGCGCGTCGATCCGGAGGCCAGCCGCTTCCTTGCCAGGAAGATTCGCGGCGCCCGGCTTATTGAGATACCCGGCCGCGACCATCCGATCTGGACCGGGGACGTCGACCGGGTGGCCGACCTGATCGAGGAGTGCCTGACCGGCCAGCCGGCGGTGGCCGACACCGAGCGGGTGCTTGCCGCGCTGCTGGTGACGCGCATCTTCGACACCGCCAAGCTGGGCGACCGCATGTGGAGCGAGCGCAGCCAGCGCTTCCAGGAAACATGGCGGCTGCTGGTCGGCCGCCATGGTGGGCGGATTGCCGGCACGCATGGCGAATTGATGATCTCTCGTTTCGACGGGCCGGCGCGCGCCATACGCTGCGCAGCGGCGCTGCGCGATGCGGCGCAGCAGATTGGCGTGGCAAGTGGGCAAGGCGTGCATGTCGGCGAGATCGAAATGCGCGGCCAGCCGGTCGGCCTCACGGCGCGGGTGACCATGCAGCTCGCCACCCATGCCGGACCCGGCGACATCCTCGCCTCGCGGCTGGTCGCCGAACTGGCGATAGGCTCCGGCCTGCGTTTCATCGACGCCGGACGTGTCAGTCTCGACGAGCTGAGCGAGCCGCTGCCGGTGGTCCAGGCCACGTCTGAACAACATCTGGAACCGGCCTGCCGCCCCAGGCCCAGGGCCCTGCAGCCAGCTACACTGACGGCGCGGGAAAGCGAGGTGGTGAACCTGATTGCCGACGGCATGAGCAATGCGGCGATCGCCGCCGAGCTGAGGCTCAGCGAGCATACGGTCAAGCGGCACGTCGCCAACATATTGCTCAAGCTGGACCTGCCGTCGCGCGCTGCTGCGGCGGCCTTCTCGGCAAGGCACACTGGCCCGGACGGGCCATGAGTGCCATGGCGCTTTCGGGCGAAGCGAAAGGGGTGTCTCTAGGACTATGAATTCGTCCCATGCAGGCCAAGCGTCAGGTGGACTCGTCAAGAAGCAGACCGACGACCTGTTCGCAGCCGCCATGGCCAGTTCGCAGTGAGAAGTCCCTGCCCGGCAGCAATCGTCGGGCAGCGCTTCGGACATCTACCACCCAAGACGATGGGCACATGGAGGATGAAAATGCTGACCAAGACAGTGGACGGCGCGGCGATCAAGAAAGCGATCGAGGCCCGTGACGGCAAGATGCTGGCAAGCTTCTACAATGACGATGCGCTGGTGCGAGTGATCGACCGCAACAACCCGCCGAGCAAGCCGCGCGAAATCCGCGGCCGCGCGGCGATCAGCACCTTCTGGGACGACATCTGCAGCCGAGCGATGACCCACAAGGTCGACGCCACGATCGCCGAGGGCGACAATCTCGCCTTCACCCAGGCCTGCGCCTATCCCGACGGCACCAAGGTGTTCTGCGCCGCGATGCTCGAATTGAAGAACGGCCGCATCGCGCGGCAGACGGTCGTGCAGGCCTGGGACGAGTAGCTCAAGAACGGATTCATCTGCAAAACAGGGAGGAGAACCAAGATGTTCAGCGCCAGATGGCAGATCGACGCCAAGTTCGGTCACAAGCAGACCGCGCTCGAGCTGATGCGGAAATGGGAGCGCGAGATCGGCTCGCAGGTCGGGCTCGCCGACCTGAAATTCCAGCTCATGACCGGTTCAGTCGGCGCACGCGAAGCGACGATCGAGACCCACCACCAGGTCGAGAGCCTGGCCCAGTTGGAGGAGTTCTTCGCCAAGATCGCCAAGATCGACGCGCACGCCAAATGGGGCAAGGAGCTGGAGCCCTATGTCGTGTCGGGCACCAGCCTGTGGAACATCTACCGCATCGTCGAGTAGCGGCCTGCGTGGCCGACCTCTCCCACAAGGGGGAGAGGTAGAGGACTTACCCGTGCGCCACCATCACATGGCGGACGGCGGTGTAGTCCTCCAGCGCGTAGAGCGACATGTCCTTGCCGTAACCGGACTGCTTCAGGCCGCCATGCGGCATCTCGTTGGTGAGCATGAAGTGGGTGTTGATCCAGGTGCAGCCATATTGCAGCCGGGCCGCGGTCGTCATGGCGCGCGAGACGTCCCTGGTCCACACCGACGATGCGAGGCCGTAGTCACTGTCATTCGCCCAGTTCACCGCCTCGTCGACCTCCGAGAAGCGGGTGACCGAGACGACCGGGCCGAACACCTCGCGGCGCACGATCTCGTCTTCCTGCAACGCTCCGGCGACGACCGTCGGCTGGTAATAGAAGCCGGAGCCCTCGCCCGGCTTGCCGCCGGTGGTGATCTCGATGTGCTTCAATTCCGAGGCGCGCTCGACGAAGCTTGACACGCGGTCGCGCTGGCGGCGCGAGATCAGCGGCCCGATCTCGTTCTCGGTGTCGTCAGGCAGATTGTATTTGATGGTCGACGCCGCCGAGGAGAGATCGGCAACCAGCTTGTCGTAGATCTTCTTGCCGGCATAGATGCGGCAGGCGGCGGTGCAGTCCTGGCCGGCATTGTAGTAGCCGAAGGCGCGCAGACCGTTGACCACCGCGCCGAGATCGGCGTCGTCGAAAACGACGACCGGCGCCTTGCCGCCGAGCTCGAGATGCGTGCGCTTGACCGACTTGGCGGCCGCCTGCAGCACTTTCTTCCCGGTGGCGACGTCGCCGGTGATCGAGATCATGTTGACCTTGGGATGATTGATCAGCGTGTTGCCGACGCTGTCGCCGCGGCCGAGGACGACATTGACCACGCCCTCGGGCAGGATCTCCGACAGGATCCTCGCCAGCTTCAGCGCCGTCAGCGGCGTCTGCTCCGATGGCTTGAAGACGACGGTGTTGCCGCCGCCGATCGCCGGCGCCAGCTTCCAGGCCATCATCATCAGCGGATAGTTCCAGGGCGCGATGGAGGCGACGATGCCGATCGGATCGCGCCGCACCATCGAGGTGTGGCCGGGCAGATACTCGCCCGCGACCTGGCCTGGCATCGAGCGCACCGCGCCGGCGAAGAAGCGGTAGCAATCGACGATCGCCGGGATCTCGTCATTGAGCACGGCGTTGATCGGCTTGCCGCAATTCAGCGCCTCGAGCGCGGCGAACTCATTCGCTTCGGCCTCGATGCGATCGGCGATCTTCAGCAGATAGCCCGAGCGCTGCGCCGGCGTGGTGCGCGACCAATTGACGAACGCTTGTTCGGCGGCACTGACAGCCGCCTCGATCTGCGCCGGACTTGCTTCCGGCAGGTTGAGGATGGTCGCGCCGGTCTTCGGATTGAGGATCGGCTCCTCGATTTCGGTGCCCTTGTCGAATTTCGAGCCGATCAGCATCTGGGTGTCCATGGGGGTTTCTCCCTTCGCAGTAGCGAGTAGCGAGTTGCGTGCAGCGAGTTGCGAATGGCGGGCAGGGTTCGCGATCGATTTTCCCTATTCGCTATTGGCTAATCCCTATTCGCTGTTTTCATTTGCCCGAGCCGGCGATCTGGTCGCCGTCGCGGGTCAGGTAATAGGCAAAGAGGATCGGCAGCAGCGTCACCAGCACGACGACCATGGCGACGACATTGGTGACCGGACGCTGCCGCGGTCTGATCAGCTCCTCCAGCATCCAGATCGGCACGGTCTGCTGCTGGCCGGCGGTGAAGGTGGTGACGATGACCTCGTCGAAGGACAGCGCAAAGGCCAACATGCCGCCGGCAAGCAGCGCGGTTGCAATGTTGGGCAGCACGACATGCCTAAACGTCTGAAAACCGTCGGCGCCGAGATCCATCGAGGCCTCGATCATCGAGCCTGAGGTGCGGCGAAAACGGGCGACGGCATTGTTGTAGACGACGACCACGCAGAAAGTGGCGTGGCCGAGCACGATCGTCCAGAACGAGAACGGGATGTCGGCGAGCGCAAAAGCCGAGCGCAGCGCGATGCCGGTGATGATGCCGGGCAGCGCGATCGGCAGGATGACGAGCAATGAAATCGCCTCGCGGCCGAAGAAGCGCGTGCGCGAAACCGCAGCGGCGCAGAGCGTGCCAAGAACCAGCGCGATCGCTGTCGAAATGGCAGCGACGCGGATCGACAGCGACAGCGCCTCCCAGACATCCGGCCTGTTCCAGGTGACGGCGAACCATTGCGTGGTCAGACCCGGCGGCGGCCACACAAAACTCTTCTCTTCAGTGGTGAATGCATAGACGAAGATCAAGAGGATCGGCAGGTGCAGGAAGAGCAGGCCGCAGGCGGCGGCGATCTTCAGCCCGAGCGGAGCGGATTGGCCGCGATCAGAGCGCATCGAAAGCTCCCAGGCGCTTGGCGCCCCACAGATAGAAGCCCATGATGACGATGGGCACCACGGTGAAGGCGGCGGCTAAAGGAATGTTGCCGGCGGTGCCTTGCTGCGAATAGACGGCCTGGCCGATGAACAGGCGCGAGGTGCCGATGATCTGCGGGATGATGTAGTCGCCCAATGTCAGCGAGAAGGTGAAGATCGAGCCGGCGACGATGCCCGGCAGCGCCAGCGGGAAGAGCACGTTGCGGAAGGTCTGGCCGGGCGAGGCGCCGAGATCGGACGAGGCCTCGACGAGGTTGCCGGGGACGCGTTCCAGCGCCGCCTGCACAGGCAGGATCATGAACGGCAGCCAGACATAGACGAAGACGATGAAGGTGCCGGTGAAGGAGACCGACAGCGAGTTGCCGCCGACGATCGGCAACGACAGCCAGGCCTCGAGCAGCCACAGCAGGCCGAGCTTGCCTAACAGCCAGGTGAGAATGCCTTCCTTGGCGAGGATCAGTTTCCAGGCGTAGATCTTGACCAGATAGCTCGACCAGAGCGGCAGCATGACGCCGAGATAGAACAGCGCCTTCCAGCGGCCGCGCGCATAGCGCGCCGCGTAATAGGCGATGGGGAACGCGATGACCGCGGAGGCGAGCGTCACGAGCGCCGCCATCGTCACCGTGCGCAGGATGATGTCGAGATTGGCGGCCTGGAACAGGTCGCCATAGGTCTTCAGCGTGAACTCGCGGTTGATCAGGCCGGAGAACTCGTCGATCGAGAAAAAGCTCTGCAAAAGCAGCGCGAAAAGCGAGCCTATATAGACGATGCCCAGCCACAGAAGCGGCGGCAGCAGCATGAGCAGCAAGAGAAGTATCGGCCGGCGCCATAAGAGGTCGGAGAGCGCCCCGCGCATGCCGCCGTTGCCGGGCAGGATGGCGGGCACGGGCTTGGATTGAACAGCGGCGATTGTCATCGAGCCGCACCGACGATCAGATCAACGGCGGCAAGGCCGAGATCCTTCACACCTCCCTCTGGCCTGCCGGCCATCTCCCCCGCGAGGAGGGAGATCAGCAGCTCGTCTGCCCCGCCAGTTCTGCAACGTCGAAAATTGGCGAAGCGAGCGGCGACAGCCAATCTCCTCCCTTGCGCGGGAAATATCCGGCAGGACAGAGGGCGGTGCTTTGCACAAACCGCAATCATGCCGACTCGTCCATCAGATGCAGGTGCTCGCGGTTGAAAGTGAGCATCACCGCCTCGCCTTCGGCAGGGAGCGCGGTCCCCGCCGGCACCATGGCATGCAGCCTCAGCCCATCGGCATCGAGCGCCAGCCTTGTGGTGGCGCCGAGATAGTTGGTCCCGACCAGACGCGCGGCAACACCATCGCCGCTCGTCGCGCCCGACACGCGGATGGATTCAGGCCTGAGGCTACCCCAGCGATGCTGGCCGGAATAGCGCTGCACGAAATCCGGCGGCAGCACGTTGGACGAGCCGACGAAATCGGCGACGAAGCGCGTCCTCGGCCGCTGGTAAATGTCCTCCGGCGTGCCGACTTGCATGATTCTGCCGTCGTTGAAGACGGCAACACGGTCGGCCATGGAAAGGGCTTCGCCCTGGTCGTGAGTGACGAAGACGAAGGTGATGCCGAGCACCTTCTGCAGCGACTTCAGTTCCTCCTGCATGTTCTCGCGCAGCTTGAGGTCGAGCGCGCCGAGCGGCTCGTCGAGCAGCAGCACCTTGGGCTGGTTGACGAGCGCCCGGGCAAGCGCGACGCGCTGGCGTTGGCCGCCGGAGAGCTGGCCGGGGCGCCGGGCCCCATAGCCCGGCAGGCGCACCAGCGAGAGCGCCTCTTCCGCCGCCTTCAGCCGTTCGACCCTGCCGACGCCCTTGACCATCAGCCCGTAAGCGACGTTGTCGAGCACGTTCAGATGCGGGAACAGCGCGTAGTCCTGGAAAACGGTGTTGACGTTGCGGCGATAGGGCGGAACGCCTTCGGCCCGCTCGCCGAAGATGGAGATCGAGCCGGCCGTCGGCTGCTCGAAGCCGGCGATCAGCCTGAGGCAGGTCGTCTTGCCGGAGCCGGACGGCCCGAGCATGGCGAAGAACTCGCCCGGCGCGATGTCGAGATCGACCGCATCGACGGCGCGCACGCTGCCGAAATGGCGCGAGACTTGTTTGAAGGAAACGGCGGAGGTCATGATCTGTCCTGAAGGTTCAGGCTCTCAAATTCGGGCGTCTGTGCTGCCCCTCGTCCGCCTGCCGGCACCTTCTCCGCGTGAAAGACGGGGAGAAGGGACAAACTCCAGCGCTGGCGACCCCCTCTCCCCGTTCTTCGCGGGGAGAGGGTAAGGGTGAGGGGCAGCGCCAACTTCTAAAGGCCAGGCGAACTCACCGCCCGCCGATGACGCCGATATAGTCCGACACCCAGCGGTAATAGGGCACGCATTTGTCATTCTGGCTGGCGCATTTCGATATCGGCGTCTTCCAGAACTTGATCTTCTCGAAATTGTCGTAACCGTTGGTCTTGCAGCCCTCGTCGCCGAGCAGTTCATTGCCCTTGCAGGCGGCGGGCACGACCGGCAGCGAGCCGAACCAGGACGACACATCGCCCTGGACCTTGGGCGAGAGCGAGTGCTCGAGCCACATATAGGCGCAGTTCGGATGGGCGGCGTCGGCTTCCATCATGGTGGTGTCGGCCCAGCCGGTGACGCCCTCCTCCGGCACGGTCGAGGCGACCGGCTTCTTGGCGGCGACCAGCGTGTTCACCTGATACGGCCACGAGCCGGAGGCGACGACGCCTTCGTTCTGGAAATCGTCGACCTGGATTGCGGCGTCATGCCAGTAGCGGCCGACCAGGGTGCGCTGGGTGCGCAGCAGATCGAGCGCCGCCTTGTACTGGTCTTCGCTGAGCTCGTACGGATCCTTGATGCCCAGTTCCGGCTTGTGGAACATCAGGTAGTTGGCGGCATCGGCAATATGGATCGGGCCGTCATAGGCCTGGACACGACCCTTGTTCGACTTGCCGTCGGGCAGCTTCATCTCCTCGAAAACGACGTTCCAGCTCTTGGGCGCTTCCTTGAACACGGTGGTGTTGTACATCAGGATGTTCGGGCCCCACTGGTAGGGCACGCCGTAATGCACCTTGTCGACGGTGAACCAGGGCGCGTCCTTGAGACGGTCGTCGACCGTCTTCCAGCTCTTGATGAGGTCGGTGTTGATCGGCTGCACGCGCTTGCCGGCGACGAGGCGCAGGGAAGCATCACCAGAAGCCGTCACCAGGTCGAAGCCGCCCTCGTTCATCAGCGAGACCATCTCGTCCGACGTATTGGCGGTCTTGACGTTGACCTTGCAGCCGGTCTCCTTCTCGAAGGCGGTCACCCAGTCGTAGTTCTTGTCGGTCTCGCCCCGCTCGATATAGCCCGGCCAGGCGACGATATTCAGCTCGCCCTCGCCCTTGCCGACTTCCTTGACCTGGGCGATCGCCTGACCCGAGAAGGTCAGCGCAACCGTCAACGCCGTGCATGACTTCAGGAATGCATTCATCATCGATCTCCCATTTTGGCGCATGACCCCGAAACCGATCCGGTTTTCAACAAGGATCACACGCAAACCTGAACGCCAGAGTTCCCATCACCCCGGCAGCCGCGCTCCCGAGCGGCTTTGTTCCCTGAGCGAAAAGTGCTGTGAAAATTCCGGTTTCGCAAATCCATTTATCAGAAACCCGATATCGGATTTTCCGATACTCTTTCCGACGCCATTCCGGACGGAAGGTTGCGACGAAGTGGCCGAGCCCAACCGTTCACACTTTGCTGGAATCGCTCTGATCAGAGCCGCTGCCGGACCATGCGCTGCGACTGGGCAAGTCCGATAAAGTCGCGGGCAGCCTGCGGCAGGCTGGAACCGCGGCGCCAAACCATGCCGACCTGGACGACCGGAAGCGAGCCGGAGATATCGCGGGATTCGATGCGGTCGCCTTCCAGCGACCAGGGACGATAGACGAGATCTGGCAGCAGCGCCACGCCGGCGCCGGTGGCGACGAGGCTGCGCACGGCCTCGACGGAGCGGGTGCGGAAGGCGACATGCGGTCTCGCACCGAGCGCCGACAGCAGCTTGCCGGTGTTCTCCTCGATCTCGTCGACGGTCAGCATGATCAGCGGTTCGGAAGCGATGTCGCCGATCGAGATAATGTCGGCGCTGGCGAGCTTGTGGCTGAGCGGCAGCCAGAGCCGATAGGCCGAGACTTCGAGGATTTCCGACTGCAGCGCGGTGCGATCGCGCAAATTCGACGTGACCATGACGGCGATGTCGAGCTTGCCGCCGACCAGCAGATGCTCGAGATAGTCGCCATTGTCTTCGATCGCCGAGACTTCGACGCTCGGATAGGCGCGGCGGTAGCGAGCCAGCAAATCGGAGAGCACGTAGCCGGCTACAAGCGAGGTGACGCCGAGCTGCAGCCGCCCGCCGGCCGTCAACTGATCGCCGAGGAAAGCGCGGCGCGCATCGGAAACGTCGGCCAGGATTTTCGTCGCGTGGCGCAGGAACTGGTGCCCCTTATGGGTGATGTTGAGGCCGCGCGGGTGGCGGTCGAACAGCTCGACGCCGAGATCGCTCTCCAGCTCCTTGATCGCCTCGGTGACCGAGGATTGCGAGATGGAGAGGTTCTGCGCGGCGCCCGAGACCGTGCCTTGCTCGGCGACGGCGACGAAGAACTGGAGCTGGCGGATGGTGAAGGCCATGCCCGACTAAACACCGGCGCGGCCGGGAAGGAAAGCCATTGGCCCTCCGGCGCTAGGCCGTCGCAATGCTGAGACGCGCGCCGGCCCGGCTGAGCGCGGCGGCGATGTCGCGCGGCGGCGGCTGGTCGGTGGCAAGCTCGGAAAAACCGTCGAAGCCGCAGACCTGAACCAGGCCCTGCCGGCCGAACTTGGTATGGTCGGTGACGACCAGCGAGCGTTGCCCGCGCGACAACACCATGCGGGCGAATTCCGCCTCCTCCAGCTCGTAGTCGGTCAGGCCGGCGACGGCGTCGACCGCGCCGATGGAGATCACAGCGTGGCTGACCGAGAAGCGGCTTACGAATTCGATCGCCGCGACTCCGAGGGCCGCGCCTGAATCGCTGCGCAGCTCGCCGCCGGCCATATAGACCTTGTTGCCGTTCACCGTGGCCAGCGTACGCGCGATGTCGGACGAATTGGTGACCACCGTCAGGCGGCGATGGCCGAGCAGTTCGCGCGCCAGGAAGGACGTGGTGGTGCCGGTGTCGAGCATGATCGACTCGCCGTCGCGGATGGTGGCCGCGACCATGCGGGCAATCAGACGCTTTGCCTCGGCATTCTCGCGCATGCGGCGCTCGAACGGCGCCTCGCCTGTCATCGACGGCAGGCTGACGGCGCCATGCATCTTGAGCAATGCCCCGTCATCGGTCAGCGGTTTCACGTCGCGCCTGACCGTCTCCAGCGACACGCCCAGGCGCTCGGCCAGGCTGGCGATGGTGATCGTGCCCTCCTCACCGAGGAGCCGCAGGATCTCGCCGTGCCGTTTCGAGTGGATCATCTGGATGTCCGGGATTTTGACCGATTCTACGGCATTCCTAACGCCTTTAAAGGAATTGCTCATATTTTCGGGCAAAACACCCAAAAAAGGTCACAGCTTTTTATTGACAGCAACATCACGCTGGCGTGAGATTGAGGTCGTGACAGGCTCGGAACTGCCACAGGAGGGTGATGGCAGAGCCGCAAACGACTGACCAGATTTTCTGGAACGTGCCTGACGCGAGCTTTTTTCGAATCCGCGGGGGCGGATGCCGGGATCCTAAGCCTGGCCAAGGGGCTCGTCGGTGTGGTGAGGGATATCAATCCCGGCATCCCGCACCGACGAGGCCTTTCTTTTTTCTCTCATCGCTTTGTGAGAGACCGGCGCTTTGTCGAAAGCCGGCCGAAGCAGGACCGAACCCGTGAGCGCCGCCGCAACCACCGAAGACCGCATCCGCGCCCTGCCCTGCTGGAGCGGCGGCATCGAGATCGAGCCGCTGCCGGGCGGCCTCAGCAACGCCAACTATGTCGTTACCGACGCCGCCGGCCGGCACGTGGTGCGCTTCGGCCAGGACTTCCCGTTCCACCATGTCTTTCGCGAGCGCGAGGTGATGACGGCGCGGGCGGCGCATGCGGCCGGCTTCGCGCCGGCCGTGCACTACGCCGAGCCCGGAATTCTGGTGACCCGGTTTCTCGGCGCCAGGACCTTCCTCGCCGAGGATGTGCGCGCCGATCTCGGCCGCGTGGCGGCGCTGCTGCGGCGCTTTCACCGCGAGATGCCGAACCACGTCTCCGGCGCCGGTTTCATGTTCTGGGTCTTCCACGTCATCCGCGACTATGCGCGCACGCTGGAGGAAGGCGGCAGCCGCAAGAAGGACGAGCTGCCGCGCTATCTCGCTTTAGCCGACGAGCTCGAGCGGGCGCAGAAGCTTTTGCCGATTGTCTTCGGCCACAATGATCTTTTGCCGGCCAACATCCTCGACGACGGCAAGCGGCTGTGGCTGATCGATTTCGAATATGCCGGCTTCAACACGGCCATGTTCGACCTGGCCGGGGCCGCCTCCAATGCCGGCATGAGCGACGAGGAATCCTTCGCCTTTCTGACCGCCTATTTCATGAAGGAGCCGGACAGCGAGATCCGCCGCTCGCACGCGGCCATGCAATGCGCCTCGCTGCTGCGCGAGGCAATGTGGAGCATGGTTTCCGAGCTCTATCTCGACGCGCCCGGCATCGACTACGTCGCCTATACCGAAGAAAACCTGGTGCGGCTCGACGCTGCACTGGAAAACTACCGGACGAGATACGGGACAAGATCATGACTTTGCCCAGCCATGCCGGGATCGTGGTCATCGGCGGCGGCATTATCGGCTGCTCGACCGCGTATCATTTGGCGCGCGACCACAAGGCCGACGTGGTGCTGCTGGAGCAAGGCAAGCTGACCTCGGGCTCGACCTGGCACGCGGCCGGACTGGTCGGGCAGCTGCGCTCGTCGGCCTCGATCACCCGCGTGCTCAAATATTCCGTCGAGCTCTATAAGGGGCTCGAGACCGAGACGGGACTGGCGACCGGCTGGAAAATGACCGGGTGCCTCAGGCTCGCCACCAACGCCGACCGCTGGACCGAATTCAAGCGATTGGCGACGACGGCAAAAAGCTTCGGCATGGACATGCAGCTCCTGTCGCCCGCCGAGGTGAAGCGCATGTGGCCGCTGATGGAAACCGGCGACCTCGTCGGCGCCTCCTGGCTGCCGACCGACGGCCAGGCCAGCCCCTCCGATATCACGCAATCGCTCGCCAAGGGCGCGCGCATGCATGGCGCGCGCCTGTTCGAGGACGCGCGCGTCACCGGATTCGAGATGACGGACGGACGCATCACCGCGGTGAAGACCGAAAAGGGCGACATTGCCTGCGACAAGGTGGTGAACTGCGCCGGGCAATGGGCAAGGCAGGTCGGCGCGATGGCCGGCATCAACGTGCCGCTGCAGCCGGTCAAGCACCAGTACATCATCACCGAGAAGGTCGAGGGGCTGGCCAACGACGCGCCGACAATCCGCGACCCCGACCGCCGCACCTATTTCAAGGAAGAGGTCGGCGGGCTGGTGATGGGCGGCTATGAGCCGAACCCGCAGGCCTGGACGACTGAGCTCCCCGGGGGCGACGTGCCCAACGACTGGGAGTTCCGCCTGTTCGATGATGATTACGACCACTTCGAGCAGCATATGGCGCAGGCGATCGAGCGGGTGCCGGCGCTGGCCAATGTCGGCGTGAAGCAAATGATCAACGGGCCGGAGAGCTTCACCCCGGACGGCAATTTCATCCTTGGTGTCGCGCCCGAATGCGCCAACATGTTCGTCGGCGCCGGCTTCAACGCCTTCGGCATCGCGTCCGGCGGCGGGGCCGGCTGGGTGCTGGCGCAATGGGTGGTCGACGGCGAGGCGCCGCTCGACCTCTGGGTGGTCGACATCAGGCGTTTTTCCAACCTGCACCGCGATCGCGGCTGGGTCTGCGACCGCACGCTGGAAGCCTATGGCAAGCACTACACGATCGGCTTCCCGCATGAGGAATATCTCTCGGGCCGGCCGCGCATCGTCTCGCCGCTCTATGAGCGGCTGAGAGAGCACCGCGCCGTGTTCGGCTCGAAGCTCGGCTGGGAGCGGCCGAACTGGTTCGCGCCCGATGGCATCAAGCCGGAAGACGTCTATTCGATGGGGCGGCAGAACTGGTTCGAGGCGGTCGGCGAGGAACATCGGCATGTGCGCGAGAAAGTCGGCATCTTCGACCAATCCTCCTTTGCCAAATATGAGATGACCGGTGCCGATGCGCTGAGGGCGCTCGACTGGATCTGCGCCAACGACATCAACAAGCCGGTCGGCCGGCTGACCTATACGCAGCTTCTCAACACGCGCGGCGGCATCGAAGCAGACCTCACGGTGGCACGGCTCGGCGAGGACAGGTTCTACATCGTCACCGGCACCGGTTTCCGCACGCATGATTTTTCGTGGATCGGCGACCATCTCGGCCAGGGACTCGACGCGGCGCTGAAAGATGTCACCGAGGATTTCGGCACGCTGTCGCTGATGGGGCCGCGCGCCCGCGACGTGCTGTCGGCGGTAACGGGTGCGGATGTCTCCAACGCCGCCTTCCCCTTCGGCCACGCGCGCGAGATCGACATCGCCGGCCACACTGTGCGGGCGCTGCGGGTGACCTATGTCGGCGAGCTCGGCTGGGAGTTGCATGTGCCGATCGCCGCGACGGGCGAGATTTTTGATGCCCTGATGGCAGCCGGGAAACAGCATGGCATCTGCCCGGTCGGCTACCGGGCGCTGGAATCGCTGCGGCTGGAAAAGGGCTATCGCGCCTGGGGGGCGGACATCACGCCGAACGACACGCCGCAGGAAGCGGGCCTCGGCTGGGCTGTGAAGCTCAGGAAGAACAACGACTTCATCGGGCGGCGGGCGCTGGAGAAATCGGCCGGACAGCCGCTGACGAAACGCTTTGCCGGCTTCACGGTCGACGATCCGGACGTCGTCCTGGCCGGACGCGAGACGATCCTGCGCAACGGCCAACCGGTCGGCTATCTCACCAGCGGCGGCTATGGCTATACGGTGGAGAAGAACATCGGCTATGGCTATGTGCGCAACGCCGATGGCGTCAGCGACGACTTCCTCGCCTCGGGCGCCTATGAACTGGTGGTGGCGATGGAGCGCACGCCGGCAAAGATCCATCTCGAGCCGATGTACGATCCGGCCGGAGAGAAGATAAAGGCTTAAGCAGGAAAGCGGTCAGCCGACGCGCAGCACGAGACCCCTGCTTGGCACCGCATCGGCCTCGCCGGGCATCGAGGCGTAAGGCGGTGTCTCTTCAAGCCGGGTTATGACGCCCTCCGCTTCGAGCGCGGCGATGCGATCGGCAAAGCCGGCCTGCCAGAGCGTGTTCTTGATCGTCAGCACGATGAAGCCGCCTGGACGGCAGATGCGGATCAGTTCGTCCAGCCCCTCGACGCCGACATGGCCGGAGGTGAAGACGCCCGCCGAAACGATGCCGGCATAGGCACCGTCCGCGAAAGGCAGGGCGCCGCCCAGCGCCAGACGATGCAGCGCCGTGTAGACGCCCTTGGCGCCGGCCTTGTCCAGCATGCCTTGCGAGATGTCGAGCGCCTCGACACGAGGATAGCCGGTGATTGCGAGCCATTCGCCGATCAGCCCGGTGCCGGCGCCTGCGTCGAGCACAGGTTCCGCGCCGCGCGGCAGATGGCGGGCCAGCAGGGCCAGGCAGATGGTCGGATGGCGATAGCCGGCCGCCGACATATCGGCGTCGTAAGTTTCGGCCCAGCTATCGTAGATTGCGGCCACTTCGTCCGGCCGTGTTGCGGCATAGGCCGCGCTTAGCGCGCTGTTTTGCTTGCCGTCCGCCATTGCCGCTCCCGCCGCCGATTCGTGTCGGCCATGGTAGCCAAGCGGCAAAAACTGTGGAACCGTTCCGCCATAAACATGGCGTGATGGTTAAGGGGATGACGATGGAAGAGGCGCGCGCGGCGCTGGCCGCCATTCCGGCGCTTGCCGGATACAAGGGGCCGCTGGAGCGGCTGGGCGGCCTTACCAACCGTGTCTACAAGGCCGGCGAGGTCTGCCTGCGCATTCCCGGGAAGGGCACGGAGGAATATATCAACCGCGCCAACGAGGCAGTGGCGGCGCGCGAGGCGGCCAAGGCCGGCGTCAGCCCGGAGGTGCTTTTTGCCGATCCCGCATCCGGCTTGATGGCAACGCGCTTCGTCGCCGACGCCGAGACCATGTCGCCGGAAAAGTTCAAGGCCAGACAGGGCAGTCCGGCGCGTGCTGGCGCAGCCTTCCGCAAGCTGCATGCGTCCGGCGCGGTCTTCCCCTTCCGCTTCGAGCTGTTTGCGATGATCGACGACTATCTGAACATACTGTCGACCAAGGATGTGGCCCTGCCGCCCGGCTATCACGACGTGGTGCGCGAGGCGGGCAGCGTGCGCGAAGCATTGGTCACGCACCCGATCCAGCTTGCTGCCTGCCACTGCGATCCGCTCTGCGAAAACTTTCTCGATACCGGGGAGCGGATGTGGATCGTCGACTGGGAGTACTCCGGCATGAACGATCCGTTGTGGGATCTCGGCGACCTCTCGGTCGAAGGCAAGTTCGACGCCGGCCAGGACGAAGAGCTGATGCGCGCCTATTTCGGCGGCGAAGCAAGGCCGGCCGAGCGCGGCCGCGTCGTCATTTACAAGGCCATGTGCGACCTGCTCTGGGGGCTGATCCAGCTCGCCAACAACAACCCGGTCGACGATTTCCGCGCCTATGCGGACGGACGCTTCGCCCGCTGCAAGGCGCTGATGGAGACGCCGGAGTTTTCACGGCACCTCGCTGCTGTGCGAGAGGGGTGAGCGCAGGCCTGGATCCTAGTTGACGCCTTTCGGCACGTTCTCGGGCGGCACGACGGTTTCCACCACCTTCTGGCGATGGAAGATGAAGATGCCGGCGAGCACAACGATGGCCGAGCCGGCGAGTATCCGCGGGCTCGGCACATCGCCGAAGAAGACCAGGCCGAAGACAATGGCCCACAGGAGCAGGCTGTAATGCAGCGGCGCCAGCGTTGACGCCGGCGCCAGCTTCAGCGCGCGGGTGATCATCAGATGGGCGGCGCAGGAGACGATGCCGAGCAAAAGCATGGCGCCGAAATCGAGCGCCGACGGCGTACGCCAGGCGCCGATGGTCAGAACGCCGCCGACAATCAACGTGCCGATGGTCTGCCAGGTGACCAGCGTCGTGTCACTCGTTCCGCGCAAACGCCGGCCGAGAATGATGGCGAAGCCGAAGGCAATGCTGCCGATCAGCGCATAGGCTGATGACAGCGAAAACGCGGCCGACGATGGCTTCAGGATGATCAGCACACCGCAGAAGCCGACCAGGATCGCCAGCCAGCGCCGCCAGCCGACCTTCTCGCCGAGCAGGAGATGCGAGAGCGCGGCGACATAGATCGGTCCGGCCATGTAGAAGCTCATCACGTCGGCGAGCGGCAGATAGACGACCGCGGCATAGAACAGCCCGGTGTCAAGCGTGGTCGCCGCGACGCGCAGGACCTGCAGCACCGGCCTTTCCACCTGAAAAAGCTTGCCCGCACCCTGGTTGGCGATCATCGGCCCGAGCACCAAGAAGGCGCCGATGGAGCGAACCAGCACCACCTGACCGACCGAGAAGGAAGCGACCAGCCATTTGCCCATCGCGTCGTTCAGCGCGAACATGAAGTCGCCGGCCAGCATCAAGAGAATGCCGGCGAGCAGGACATTCTTGATCGTGAGATTGCGGGCGAGGAACTGGGCCATGCCCGGCTCCCTACTCGCAATCTGTCGCTTTGAGGAGGGAAATTCGGACGATCCGTAAGACCAGCGGCGGAAATCGGCTGGCGCTACGCGGATTTGTGCCTGCGGTTGACGTTCTCCGGCCGACCGGCGATCGACAGCCGCGTGTCCTGCCTGGTCCGTTCGGCTACCACCTTGCCCCTGGCGATGACATAGAGGCGCTCGGGGCGCAGGCGGACGGCCTCGATCGGATTGCCGGCATCGAGCACGACAAGGCTCGCCCGCTTGCCGACGGTCAGACCGAGATGATCAAGCCCCATGATGGCGGCGTTGACGTTGGTGACCATGTCGAAGCAGCGCGCCATGTCGGCCGGGCTCGACATCTGCGCGACATGCAGGCCCATGAAGGCCACGTCGAGCATGTCCGCCGTGCCCAGCGAATACCATGGGTCGAGCACGCAGTCCTGGCCCCAGCCGACGCGGATGCCGAGCGCCAGCATCTCCTTCACCCGGGTCAGGCCGCGCCGCTTGGGGAAAGTATCGTGGCGCCCCTGCAGCATGATATTGATCAGCGGATTGGGGATCGCAGAGACGCCGGCCTCGGCGATCAGCGGCAACAGCTTCGAGACGTAGTAATTGTCCATGGAATGCATCGAGGTTAGGTGCGAGCCCGCCACCCTGCCCTGCAAGCCGAGGCGCTGCGTTTCATAGGCAAGCTGCTCGATGTGGCGCGACAGCGGGTCGTCGGTCTCGTCGCAATGCATGTCGACCATCAGGCCGCGCTTCGCCGCGATCTCGCAGAGCTCCGTCACCGAGCGGGTGCCGTCGCCCGTGCTGCGCTCGAAATGCGGGATGCCGCCGACGATGTCGACGCCCATATCCAGCGCCCGGATTGTGTTTTCGCGGGCCGTCGGCGAGCGATAAAACCCGTCCTGCGGAAAGGCGACCAGCTGCAGGTCGAGATAGGGCGCGACCGTTTTCTTCACGTCCAGCAGAGCTTCCACGGCAAGCAGCCGGTCGTCGCAGACATCGACATGGGTGCGGATGGCAAGCAGGCCCATCGACACCGCCCAGTCGCAATAGGCGAGCGCGCGGTCGCGCACGGCCTCATGCGTCAGGAGCGGCTTCAACTCGCCCCAGAGCGCAATGCCTTCGAGCAACGTGCCCGAAGCGTTGATGCGCGGAATGCCATAGGAGAGCGTGGCGTCCATATGGAAATGCGGATCGACGAAGGGCGCCGTGACAAGATTGCCGCGCGCGTCGACCTCGCTCCGAGCTGCGCCTTGCAACTGAGGCTCGATCGCGGCGATGGTTTCGCCAGCGATGCCGATATCGGCGATCCTGCCGTCCGGCAGCGTGCCGCCGCGCACGATGAGGTCGAAATCCATGTCATCATCCCTTTGGTAGAATCAGCGTTATCGTGATCGGAAAGGCGGCCCGCCGCAGCCGTTTCTTCCCTGCCGGCGTTTCCTCCGGCGCCAACTCGCTCTATAAGCCGCCTCTCGCCCCCGTGGCGAATCCGAAATTTGCTAAGCCAGACACAGGATCGGCCGTTTGTTTCGCTTCTTCCGCTCGACGGAGAACCAGCGCCTTGTCGCAAGGCTGGTACGAGAATCTTTCCGGGAGCATAAATTCGGCTATGGCGCGGCCATTGTGTCGATGCTGGTGGTGGCCGCCATGACGGGGGCAAGCGCATGGATCCTGAAGGAGATCACCAACGAATTCGTGGTCTACAAGAGAGCGGATCGCGTCAACCTGATCGCGGCCGCGGTCGCCGCTATCTTCGTCCTCAAGGGCCTGGCGACCTTCGTTCAGGCCTATTTCATGAGCCGGGTCGGCAATGCCATCATCGCCGATAGGCAGCGAAAGATCTATGACCGGATCCTGGCGCAAGGCATCGAATTCTACCATTCGACCTCGTCGTCCGACCTGATCACCCGCATGACCAACAACGCCCAAGCCGCGCGCAGCGTGCTCGACCTCGTCGTCACGTCCTATGTGCGCGATCTGGTGACGTTGATCGTGCTGGTCGCAGTGATGGTCTG
This sequence comes from Mesorhizobium sp. WSM3868, assembly GCF_002294785.1. Lineage (NCBI taxonomy): Bacteria > Pseudomonadati > Pseudomonadota > Alphaproteobacteria > Hyphomicrobiales > Phyllobacteriaceae > Mesorhizobium > Mesorhizobium sp. WSM3868. The sequence continues at coordinate 350,383 of NZ_NSGB01000004.1, forward strand.
GGAGCAGCCGGCGCTGTCGCTGATCTGCTTCGTCGTCGGACCGGTGGCGATCTACGGCGTCAACAGCATTCTCAAGCGCGTGCGTCAGATCGCCAAGATGGAATTCCGCTCGCTCGGCCAGATCGTGCATGTGATGCAGGAAACGGCAATCGGCGTGCGCGTCGTCAAATCCTTCAATCTCGAAGGCGCGATGCGCAAGCGCATGTACAAGGCCGTGTCGGACGTCCAGAACCGCGCCAACAACATCGCGACGCTCGAGGCGGCCACCAGCCCGGTGATGGAAACGCTTGCCGGTCTGGCGATTGCCGGCGCAGTCTTCATCAGCGGCTTCCTGGTGCTGCAGGGCGGCCAGATGCCGGGCAACATCATGGCCTTTATCGGGGCGCTGCTGCTCGCTTATGAGCCGGCAAAGCGGCTGGCGCGCGTGCGCATCTCGCTGGAGACCGGCATCGTCGGCGTGCGCATGATGTTCCAGCTTGCCGACCGGCCGCTGACGCTGGCCGAAAAGCCCGGCGCCAAGCCGCTGCAGCCGGGCCCGGGCGAAATCCGCTTCGACAATGTCAGCTTCGCCTATCCCGAGAGCCCGCCGGTTTTCGAAGATCTCAACCTGACCCTGGCGGCCGGCAAGATGACGGCGCTGGTCGGACCTTCCGGCGGCGGCAAGTCAACGATCCTCAACCTGATCATGCGCATGTACGACCCGCAAAGCGGCAAGGTCATGTTCGACGGCCAGGACATCTCCTTCGCCACGCTCGATTCACTCAGGCAGAAGATTGCCTATGTCAGCCAGGACACGTTCCTGTTCGCCGGCACCATCATGCACAACATACGTCTCGGGCGTCAGGACGCGACCGACGAGGAGGTGATCGCCGCGGCCAAGGCCGCCAACGCGCATCACTTCATCAGCGCCATGGCCAAGGGCTACGAGACGGAGGTGGGCGAGAACGGCTCGTTGCTGTCCGGCGGCCAGCGCCAGCGCATCTCGATCGCGCGCGCCATGCTGCGCAATGCCGAGATCCTGCTGCTCGACGAGGCGACCAGCGCGCTGGACGCCGAGTCGGAAGCGCTGTTCCGCGACGCGCTGCAGCAACTCACGGTCGGGCGCACGACCATCGTCATCGCGCATCGACTGTCAACGGTGCATCAGGCCGACACGATCGTAGTGCTGGAAAACGGCAAGGTGCTGGAAAGCGGGCCGCACAAGTCGCTGCTCAAACAGGGCGGACTCTATCAGAAGCTCTATGAATATCAGCTGATGCCGTAGGGCCAGCTTCCCCTTCTCCCCTTGCGGGAGAAGGTGGCCGCGAAGCGGCCGGATGAGGGGTGTTGGACGGAGTAAGGCGCTGGAAATTCTGGCTGGCGAAAGGTGTCGCCAAGCTGGAACACCCCTTGTATCTGCGCGGAGGAGACTTTGTGCGAGAAGAGCGACTGAGCCTCGAACCGGACGGCCATCCGATTCG